>NZ_JBHVRK010000008.1:135071-159389 GCF_042885845.1 Kitasatospora sp. NPDC058032
GGGGCGGCCGGCCCCCCTGCGGCCCGCCGGGTAGCCCCACCCCGCCCAACTGACCGTGACCCCGCCCCCCCCGGCCCCCCCGGGGGGCGGCGCCCCCCCACCACCTGCTGTTTTGTCGGTGGGACCTGGTACTACTTGGGGCGATGAGCAGCAGCACGCAGGGCAGTGACGAGGGCGGGGCGCCGGAGCAGCTGGCGTTCATCCGGGAGACGGTCCGCCGGGCCAAGCCGCGCACCTGGCGCGGTGCCAAGCGGGCCGAGCACCTGCCGGTCGCCCGGGTGGTCGTCGACAAGGGCGTGCTCACCATCGACAAGTTCTTCGACTACGAGGTGCCCGCCGCGATGGCCGAGGACGCCCGGCCCGGTGTGCGGGTCCGGGTGCGCTTCGGCGCGCGGGTGGTCAAGGGCCAGCGCGAGGGCGGGGAACTGCACGACGGCTTCATCGTCGCCCGGCTGGAGAAGAGCGACTTCCCCGGCCCGCTCGCCCCGCTCGCCCAGGTCCTCTCGCCCGAGCCGGTGCTCACCCCGCAGCTGCTGCGGCTGTGCCGCACCGTCGCCGACCGGTACGCGGGCACGCTGGCCGACGTCCTGCAGCTGGCGGTGCCGCCCCGGCACGCCAAGGCGGAGGCCGAGCCCTCGCCGCCGCCCCGGCCGCGCCCGGCCGCGCCCGCGCCCGGCGGCTGGTCCCGCTACCCGGCCGGCCCGGACTTCCTCGCCTCGCTGGCCGGCGGCGGCGCGCCCCGGGCGGTCTGGACGGCGCTGCCCGGTCCCGGCTGGCCGTACGAGATCGCCCGCGCCGTCGCCGCCACCCTGGCGGGCGGGCGCGGCGCCCTGGTGGTGCTGCCGGACGGCCGTTCGGTGGCCCGGGTCGACCGGGCGCTGACCGAGCTGCTCGGCGAGGGCCTGCACACCGTGCTGGCCGCCGACCTCGGCCCGCGCGAGCGCTACCGGCGCTGGCTGCAGGTCAGCCGCGGCTCGGTGCACGCCGCCGTCGGCACCCGGGCGGCGATGTTCGCGCCGGTGCACGACCTCGGTCTGGTGGTGGTCTGGTCCGACGGCGACTCCAGCCACAGCGACCCGCGCAACCCGCATCCGCACGTGCGGGAGGTCGCCCTGCTGCGCGCCGCCGAGGAGGGCGCCGCCGTCCTGCTCGGCGGGCACGCCGTCACCGTGGAGGGCGCCCAACTGGTGCGCACCGGGTGGGCCCGGGCGCTGGTCGCCGACCGGGAGACGGTGCGCCGCACCGCGCCGCGGGTGCGCACCGTCACCGACCTGGACCAGCACCGGGACGCCGCCGCGCAGGCCGCCCGGCTGCCCTCGGTCGCCTGGGAGACGGCCCGCGAGGGGCTGGCGGCCGGCGGGCCGGTGCTCATCCAGGTGCCCCGGCGCGGCTACGTCCCCCGGCTGGCCTGCGGGCGCTGCCGCACCCCCGCCCGCTGCCGGCGCTGCGAGGGCCCGCTGGAGGCGGCCGGGGCGGACGCGCCGCTGCGCTGCCAGTGGTGCGGCGAGGAGGAGCGGGACTGGCACTGCCCGGAGTGCGGCTCGTTCCGGCTGCGGGCGCAGGTGGTCGGGGCCCGTCGGACGGCCGAGGAGCTGGGCAAGGCGTTCCCGCGCGTCCCGGTGCGCACCTCCGGGCGGGACGCGGTGCTGCCGACCGTGCCGGACGAGCCCGCGCTGGTGATCTCCACGCCCGGCGCCGAGCCGGTCGTCGAGGGTGGCGGCGGGTACGCGGCGGCGCTGCTGCTGGACGGCTGGGCGCTGCTGAGCCGGCCCGACCTGCGGGCCGGGGAGGAGACGCTGCGGCTCTGGCTGGCCGCCGCCGCGCTGGTGCGGCCGGCCGCCGAGGGCGGGACGGTGGTGGTGGTCGCCGAGCCGACGGCGCGGCCGGTGCAGGCGCTGGTGCGCTGGGACCCGCTCGGGCACGCCGGGCTGGAGCTGGACGAGCGGTCCCAGCTGCACTTCCCGCCGGTCGCCCGGATGGCCTCGGTGACCGGCAGCCCGGCGGCGGTGGAGGACCTGCTGAACCTGGTCCGGCTGCCGACGGAGGCGGACGTGCTCGGGCCGGTGCCGGTGACGGCACTGCGGGGGGAGGAGCAGGAGCGCGCGCTGCTGCGGGTGCCGCCCGGGCAGGGGGCGGCGCTGGCGGCGGCGCTGAAGGCGGCGCAGATCGCGCGGATCGCGCTGCGGACGCCGGAGGCGGTCAAGGTGCGGATCGATCCGACGGACATCGGCTGAGGGCATCGGGTGCCGGGGCCGGGTCCGGGCGGCGGGGGGCGGGGGCGGACCGGACGTCGGGTGAGGGGCGCGGTGTCCGTGCCCGCGGTCCTCACCCGGCGTCCGGGGGCGTCAGCCGCGCAGCGGGACGCCGGGGCGGTCCAGCGCGGGGCGGTCGATGGTGCTGCGGTCGATCGTGCCGCGGTCGATGGGGCCGCGGTCGAGGCTGGTGCGGTCGAGACCGCCCTGGCGGGCGGCCGGGACGGTCGCGGCCAGTCCGGTGGGCGCGGGGGAGCGGTCGCGCTCCGGCGGGTGGACCGGGGCGTGCCCGGCCGCCGGGGTGTGGGCCGGCGCGTGGGCGACGGCCGGGGTGTGGCCGGCCGGGTGACCGGGCAGTTCCTCGGACCGGTCCGGCCGGCCCTGGCCCGGGACGGCGCCGCCCGCCGCCAGCAGTTCGCTGGTCGGCCGGCGCATCCCGTAGCGCCGGTGCACCGCCTGCTTGGTGACCCCGAGGGCGGAGCCCACCGAGTCCCAGGAGAAGCCCAGCGCGCGGTCGAACTCGACCGCCGCCGCCACCAGCGTCTCCACGCTCTCCCGCAGTTCCTGCGCCAGGCGCACCGTCGGCGCCGGGGCCCGCCCGTACACCACGAAGCCCGCCGAGGTGCTCGGGCGGCGCGGCCGGTAGACGTTGCCCAACTGGGCGGTGAGCGTCCGCAGGGCGTCGACCTGTCGCCTCACCCGCTCGATGTCCCGCACCAGCAGGTGCAGGCTCGCCCGCGCCCGGGCGTCGTGGTTGATCTGCTCGGCCATGGCTTACGTGCCACCTTCCGTACGGTTCGGCTAGGCCGGAGCGCCCTTCCCGCGCGCTCCGGCCACGGTCAATCCCACTTGACCAACGCCGGACCGCCCGCCGGGGTCACGCAGCCGGGGCGAGCGGGATGTGCCGGATCCCGCTCGGGGCGGATTGCATAGACTGGCCGACGGCCGTGTGCACGCCGCTTGGCCCGCCCGCTGCCAGTAGCCCGCACCCGCACCCGAACCCCGCGCCCGGACCTCGCGCCGGACCTCGACGGACAGGAGCCCGCATCCGTGGCGATCCAGCCGATCCGCATCTTCGGAGACCCCGTCCTGCGCGCCACCGCCCGGCCCGTCACCACCTTCGACAAGGAGCTCCGCACCCTCGTCAAGGACCTCACCGACACCATGCTCGACGCCCCCGGTGCCGGCCTGGCCGCGCCCCAACTCGGTATCTCCCTGCGGGTGTTCACCTACCACGTGGACGGCGTCACCGGGCACCTGGTCAATCCCGACCTGTCGCTCAGCGAGGAGGAGCAGGAAGGCCCCGAGGGCTGCCTCTCGCTGCCCGGTCTGCGCTACGACACCCGGCGCGCGCACGGCGTCGTCGCCAGGGGCTTCAACATGTACGGCGACCCGGTGACCGTCGAGGGCACCCAGCTGCTCGCCCGCTGCATACAGCACGAGACCGACCACCTCGACGGCATCATCTTCATCGACCGCCTGGACACCGAGCAGCGCAAGGCCGCGCTCAAGGCGATCCGCGAGGCGGAGTGGGGCCCCGGCCCCGCGCCGGTGGTCAAGGTCTCCCCGCACAGCACCTTCGGTGCGGCGCGCTGACGCCCGCCACCTCGAACCACGTCAACTCCGCACTGCAGAAAGGCACTTGATGCGCCTCGTGTTCGCCGGCACCCCCGAGGTCGCCGTTCCCGCCCTGGACGCCCTGCTCGCCTCCGACCGGCACGAGGTCGTCGCGGTGGTCACCCGCCCCGACGCCCCCGCGGGCCGCGGCCGCAAGCTCGTCGCCAGCCCGGTCGCCCAGCGCGCCGAGGAGGCCGGGATCGAGGTCCTCAAGCCGGCGAAGCCGAGCGACCCCGACTTCGTCGCCCGGCTCACCGAGCTCGCCCCCGACTGCTGCCCGGTCGTCGCCTACGGTGCCCTGCTGCGCCCCGGCGTGCTGGAGATCCCCACGCACGGCTGGGTCAACCTGCACTTCTCGCTGCTCCCCGCCTGGCGCGGCGCCGCCCCCGTCCAGCACGCGGTGCTGGCGGGCGACGAGGTCACCGGCGCGTCCACCTTCCTGATCGAGCAGGGCCTGGACTCCGGGCCGGTCTTCGGCGTGCTCACCGAGGAGGTCCGCCCCGCCGACACCAGCGGCGAGCTGCTGGAGCGGCTCGCCCACTCCGGCGCCCGGCTGCTCGCCGCCACCATGGACGGCATCGCCGACGGCACCCTGCACGCCGTCCCGCAGCCGGCCGAGGGCGTCACCCTCGCCCCCAAGATCACCGTTGAGGACGCCCGGATCGACTGGACCGCGCCCGCGCTGCGGGTGGACCGGGTGGTGCGCGGCTGCGCCCCCGCCCCCGGCGCCTGGACGGAGTTCCGCGGCGAGCGGCTCAAGGTCACCGGCCCGGTGCGGCTGCTGCCGGACGCCGCGGACCTCGCACCGGGCGAGCTGGCCGTCGGCAAGAACAGCGTCCGGGTCGGCACCGGCAGCCACGAGGTCGAGCTCGGCGAGGTCCGCCCGCAGGGCAAGAAGGCCATGCGGGCGGCCGACTGGGCGCGCGGCGCGCGCATCGAGTCCGGCGAGCGGTTCGGGGCGAGCGGCTGAGTCCGGCTTTCCGCGTTACTGTTCGAGAGATCCCGTCATAACCCCCGCAGCACTTTGAGGCACATCCCATGAGCACGACCGGCAGTACCCACGGCACCTCCGGCGCGTCCGCCGGCAAGCGCGCCCCGCGCCCGCACCGGCGCCCGAAGAAGGACCCGGCGCGCATCGTCGCCTTCCGCGCCCTGCGGGCCGTCGACGAGCGCGACGCGTACGCCAACCTCATCCTCCCCTCGCTGCTCCGCGAGGCCGAGCAGAAGGGCATGGAGCGGCGCGACGCGGCCCTCGCCACCGAGCTGGTCTACGGCACCCTCCGGCTCCAGGGCACCTATGACGCGATCATCGCCGCCTGCATCGACCGCCCGCTGAGCAAGGTCGACCCGCCGGTGCTCGACGTGCTCTCGCTCGGCGCCCACCAGCTGCTCACCACCCGCATCCCCAGCCACGCGGCCGTCTCGGCCACCGTCGAGCTGGCCCGCGTGGTGCTCGGCGACGGCAAGGCCAAGTTCGTCAACGCCGTGCTGCGCCGGATCAGCGCCCACGACATGGACGCCTGGATCGAGCGGGTCGCCCCGCCCTACGACCAGGACGCCGAGGACCACCTCGCCGTCGTGCACTCCCACCCGCGCTGGGTGGTCGCCGCGCTGTGGGACTCGCTCGGCCGCTGGCAGCCGGACGCCTCCGGGCGCGGCGCCGTCGAGGAGCTGCTGCGCGCCGACAACGAGCGCCCCGAGGTCACCCTGGTGGCCCGCCCCGGCCGGGCCACCGTCGGCGAACTGGCCGACGTGCTGCCCGAGGCCGAGCCGGGCCGCTGGTCCCCGTACGCGCTGCGGCTCGCCGAGGGCGGCGACCCGGGCTCGCTCACCGCGGTGCGGGAGAACCGGGCCGGCGTCCAGGACGAGGGCAGCCAGCTGGTCGCCCTCGCGCTCGCCGCCGCGCCGCTGGACGGCCCGGACCGGCTCTGGCTGGACGGCTGCGCCGGCCCCGGCGGCAAGGCCGCGCTGCTCGGCGCGCTCGCCGCCGAGCGCGGTGCGGCGCTGGTCGCCAGCGAGAAGCAGCCGCACCGGGCCCGGCTGGTCGCCCGGGCACTGGAAGGCAACCCCGGCCCGTACACCGTGATCGCCGCCGACGGCACCCACCCGGCCTGGCGCTCCGGCGGCTTCGACCGGGTCCTGGTGGACGTCCCGTGCTCCGGTCTCGGCGCCCTGCGCCGGCGCCCCGAGGCCCGCTGGCGCCGCCGGCCGCAGGACGTCGCCGCCTTCGGCCCGCTCCAGCGCGACCTGCTGCGCTCGGCCGTCGAGGCCACCCGGATCGGCGGCGTGGTCGGCTACGCCACCTGCTCCCCGCACCTCGCGGAGACCCGCGCGGTGGTGGACGACGTGCTGCGCACCGAGGGCGCCCGGCTCGAGTGGATCGACGCCCGGCCGCTGCTCCCCGGCGTCCCGGCGCTCGGCGACGGCCCGGACGCCCAGCTCTGGCCGCACCTGCACGGCACGGACGCGATGTACCTGGCGCTGCTGCGCCGTACGGCGTAGCAGCCGCGGTTCGGCGGCGCATCGGGGCCGGGCGTCCCGGTGCGCCGCCGTGCTGTCGGCCGGGGGCGGCGGGGGCGGTGAGGGCCGGTGGGGTCGGCGGGTGGCGGTCTGCTCAGCGGGCGGCTCAGCGGGCGGTCAGGGCGGGCACCGGGAGGGGCGCGAGCGGTCGGGGCGGGCCGGTGTGGGAGGCGACGACGCCGCGGACCAGGTCGCGCAGCCAGCGGTGGCCGGCGTCCTGGTCGTTGCGCGGGTGCCAGGCCATGCTGAGCACCACCTCGGGGAGGTCGACCGGCAGGGGGAAGGTGGTCAGGCCGAGGGCCTCGGCGGCCGGGGTGCCGAGGCGGGCCGGGGCGAGGCCGACGAGCTCGGAGTCGCGGAGCAGGAACAGCGCCGCCGGGTAGCTCGGTACGCTGGCCACCACACGTCGGGAGAGGCCGAGTTGGGCGAGGCGCTGGTCGAGCTGGCCGGTGCCGCGGCCGTGCCGGGAGACCGTGACGTGGTCGGCGGCGGCGAACTCCTCGGCGGTCGGGGGCGCGCCGTCGGTCAGTGGGTGTCCGGTGCGGGCGATGCCCACCAGGCGGGTGGTGGTGAGGGGTTCGGTGCGGGTCTCGGGGTCGAGGTGGTCGGTGACGCCGACCTCCAGGTCGATCACGCCGTCGCGCATCGCGCTGGTGCCCTCCAGGTCGTCCCCGAGGAAGCGCAGTGTCACGGCGGGCGCCTGGGCGCGGACGGTCGCCAGCAGGGCCGCGCCGATGGTGGTCAGCAGGACGTCGCCGGTCTGCAGGGTGAAGCGCCGGTTGAGCCCGGCGGGTTCGCCGGCGGCGGGCGGTATCAGCAGTGCCTGGCCCCGGCTGACCAGGGCGCGGACCTCGGAGCGCAGTTCCACCGCGCGCGGCGTCGGCACCAGCCCGCGGCCGGCCCGGACCAGGAGCGGATCGCCGAGCACCCGGCGCAGCCGCCCGAGCGTGCGGCTCATCGCCGGGGCCGAGGTGTGCAGGCGTTCGGCGGCACCCGTCACGCTGCCCTCCTCCAGCAGGGCGTCCAGGGCGACGAGCAGGTTGAGATCGAGGTCCGGCATGGGGTTCTCCGCTGATGGTCGGTCGGCTGGGTGGGGGTGTGGGGGCAGGGATGACCGGAGGTGGAAAGGGTGCTGACCCGGGTTCCGCGGGAGCGCATGGCGACTCGGCATCTAGCGTCGATCGCCACAACTCCCCTTGGGAGTAAAGGATCTGACGTGATGATTGACAATGACATGTTGGTGGATGCCTGCCAAGGAGGCCGTGTGCCGACCTTCCGTGCGAACCACGGCGTACGCCGGACGGCATGCCCAGGTGGTACAGACCAGTGGCTTCGCGCCGGTGCGCGCCCCGTTCGGCCCGTCGTGCCGTGCGGGCTCCGGGAAGGAGCGGAGTGGTGACCTTCTCCTCGTACGAGCAGTGGCGGCCGGCGCTCGCGCCGCGGCGGCAGGTGGACTGCCTGTGGACGCGGAGCAACGCCGGTGGGCCGTCGTACGGTCAGCTCATCGTGCCGGACGGGTGCGTGGACCTGGTGTGGTCGGACGGGGGGCTGGAAGTGGCCGGCCCGGACCATGCGCCCCGCAGCGCCCCGGTGCGGGGCGGTGCGGAGCTGGCCGGGGTGCGCTTCCGGCCCGGTGCGGCGAGCCTGCTGCTGGGCGCCGTACCGGTGCGGGAGCTGCGCGACCGCCAGGTGCCGTTTGCCGAGGTGGCCGGCGCGGCGGTGGTGGAGCGGCTCGGGGAGCGGCTGGCCCGGGCGCGCGGGCCGCGGGAGGTCGCGGCGGAGCTGGACGGCTTCGCGGCCGCGCTGGTGCCGGGGTGGGCGCCGGACCCGGTGGTCGAGCGGGCGGTGGCCGCCCTGGGGCGCGCGCAGGGGGCGCGACTGCCGGCGCTGGCGGCGGAACTGGGGCTCTCGGAGCGGCAGTTGCGCCGTCGGGTGACCGATGCGGTGGGCTACGGGCCGAAGACCCTGCACGCCGTGCTGCGCTTCCAGCGGGCGCTGACCTGGGCACGCTCGGAGGCCGGGCCCGAGGGCGAGGCACAGGATGGTCCGCAGAGTGGATCGCGGGGTGGATCGCGGGGTGGGGAGGGTGGCCGCGCGGGGGCCGGGCTGGCGGAGTTGGCGGTGCGGGCCGGGTACGCCGACCAGGCGCACCTCACGAGGGAGGTGCGCCGGTGGGCGGGGGTGCCGCCGACGGTGCTGTTGGGCCGGACGGCCCGGCCGGGGGCCTCGGGTCAGGCCCTCGACGCGTTGTCGTAGGAGCGGAGGGTGATCAGCGCCTGCACGGTCACGCCGGGGCGGGCCTCGGACTCGGTGGTCGCCGACCAGTGGGCCCAGTTGATCGGCCAGCCGCCGTCCGGCTGCTGGGCGGCGACGAGGTGGTCGAGGCTGCGGGCCAGCTCCTCGTCGGTGAACCAGTCGCGGGCCAGGCTGTCGGGCGTGCGGGCGTAGTCGTGCGGCAGGGGGTGCTCGCCCGGCGCGTAGCCCGGGGCGGTGCGCGCCTCCTCGGGCCTGGCCGGGTCGAGCAGCACGATCCGCTGCTCGCGGACGAGTGCGCCCAGCCGGGCGGCCGCGCTCCGGGCCCAGGCGGTGTCCGGGGCGGAGCCGAGCGAGTGCAGCGCGTCGAGGAAGCGCAGCGCGGCGCCGACCTCGTACGGGTGGGTCTCGCCGAGTTCCTCGACGGCGGTGCGGCAGAACGCGGTGGCGGCGGTGAGCCACGGGTGCTCGATGCCCTGGCGCAGCAGCGGGGCGACGATCTGCCCGGTGGCGAGCAGTGCGCCGACCGGCTTCGCACCGTCCTCGGGAACCGGCAGGAACGGCGGTCGCGGGTAGGGGCGCAGGCTCGGCAGGACGACGGGCACGCCCCCGTCGGGTGCGGTGACCTGGGCCAGCCAGTCGCAGACGGGCCAGGCGCGGGCATCGTCCAGGGCCCCGGCCTCCTCCATGGCGAGCAGTGCGGTGGGGGCGGCGATGGGCTGGGGGGCGGGTCCGCGGACGTCCGGTTCGATGCCGAAGGCGAAGCCGCCGTCGGCGCAGCGGTGGGCGACCAGGGCGGCGAGGACACCGGCGGGATCGGGCACGGTGCCGAACAGGTGGGTGAAGCGGCGTTGTTCGAGGACGCGCCCGGAGGTCCAGAGGAAGCGGGCGGCGTCGTCGAGCATGGTGGCCGTGAGGCGTGTGGTGCGGGTCATGGCTCGACCGTAGGCGGGGCGGGGGCGGCGGTCTTGAACGATTCGGACACGACCGGGGCGGCGCCCTGGGCGGGGTGCCGACGCCAATGGGCCTGCAGCGGGCGGTAGTCGGTCACCGTGATGCCGTGCTCGGCGAGCAGTTCGCGGGTGCGCGGGGCGACCAGGAAGGCGTGGTCGGCGCGGCGCACCCGCCAGCCGCCGTCGCCCGGACGGGTGACCGGCGTGCCGAGGCCGGGGTGGACGGCCCATTCGGTCAGGCCCGGCGGGAGCGCGGCGAGCAACCGGGCGTAGTGGGTGGACCGGTCGTCGAGCGGGACGGCGAAGCTGTCCAGGAAGGGGTGGTCGACCACCGGCAGCCCGTGGGCGCGCAGCCGCTCCAGGGCGGGGGCGAGCCAGATCCGCACGGCCAGGCCGTACTCGGCGCCGAGCGATAGGGCGAGGTCGAGGAGGTCGGGGCGGCCGGCGTCGGCCAGGCAGTGGAAGTCGAGGTGGGTCGGGTGCAGTCCCCGGCCGGTGGCGGCCTCGATCTGGGCGCGGAACTCCCGTTCCACCTCGTCCGCCTCGGCCCGGGCGAGCAGCCGGGCCCGGCCCTCGGGGGTGGCGGGGAACAGCCGTCCGGCGGGGTCGAGCAGCGAGGGGACGTCGGCGGCCGGCGCGAGCGGGCCCCAGCGGAACCCGGGCTCGTCGGTGTCGCACACCAGGGTGAGGTGGATCCCGAACGGCAGCCCGGGCCGCTCGCGCAGCAGGCGCAGTGCGTGCGCGGATCCCGGGCAGCCGGTCATCAGGCTGCAGGAGGCGGCGACGCCGTGGTCGATCGCCTCGATCACGGCGAGGTTGACGTCCTCGTTGAGGCCGAAGTCGTCGCAGTTGAGCAGCAGCAGGCGGGTGCCCGGCGGGTGGCCGAGCAACTCGGTGGCGAGGGGGGTCGGCTGGGTCACGCCCGCAGTCTGCCGGGGCCGGCGGGGTGGCGCAGCCCGTTTCTACCTGGCGGCGGGGCGGCGGGACGGGGGCCGGGCTCCTCAGGCCCCTCGGGCCCTTCAGACTTCGCGGGCGGCGCGGCGCCGGCGCTTGCCGAGCGGGGCCTGGGAGAGGTCCTCGGCCTGGGAACGGAGGTTCTTGTAGCCGTAGCCGCGTTCGTCGAGCCAGGCGCGGGCGGAGCGCTCGGCGCGTTCGGTGGCGTCGAGGATGTCCTCCTCGGCCTCGCCGGTGTCCTGGTAGCGGAAGGTGAAGACGGCGCGGGCGTTGAGGTCGTAGGCGAGGTGGCCCTCGGGGGTGAAGGCGGCAAAGAGGACGTCGTGGTCGGCGGCGCGGGACTGCAGTTCGGCGTGCTGCTCGGGGGTGAGGCCGTCGAAGACGCCGCGGACGGTGATGCGGAAGGTGCGCGTGGTCATCCGGCGAGGGTATGCCGTGCGACGGCGGGCGGGCGACGGGTTTTCGGGGGAGCGGACGGCGCCGCCCGCGTGACTACCGCTCGCCCCCGGGGCCGACCGGATCGGCCGGGCGGGCCGTCCGGACGCAGCTGTGGGGGAGCGGTGGGAATCCGTTGAACCCCCGCGTGGTGTAGGCGGTGGCGTAGGCGCCGCAGGAGAGGATCCACACCGGGTCGCCCGAGGCGGCGTCCCGGGGGACGGGCGTGCCGGCGCCCTCGTCGGCGAAGGCGTCGTCGCTGTCGCAGGTGGGGCCGGCGATCACGGCGGGCACGGTCGGGGCTCCGGCGCGGGTGGGGAACTCCAGCCGGTAGCGCAGCTCGTCCATCTCGTACAGGCCGTTGAACTTTCCGCAGCTCAGGAAGAGCCAGAACGACCTTTCCCCGCCCAGTTGTTGACGCTCCGTCAGACGTGTGACGTGGGCTCGGATCGCACCGTGGTCGGCGACCAGGTGGCGGCCCGGCTCCAGCAGGAACTCCAGTGGTCCGGCGGAGACTTCGCGCAGCCGCTGCATGCCCTCGCGGAGCACCGTGAACATCTTGTCGAGCGGGGGGTGCAGCGCAATCCCGTACCGGTCCAGGGCGCCGAGCGCGGGCAGGCCGCCGCCGAGGTTGACGTGGTCGAGCAGGATGCCGCGCCGGTTGGCCTCCTCGATCACCGCGGCGAGCGTGTCCAGTGCCTGTTGCCAGGCCTCGGAGGTGAGTTGCTGCGATCCGACGTGCACCGACAGTCCGGCCGGGGTCAGTCCGGCGTCCCGGGCTGCGGTCAGCACCCGGACGGCGTCCTCGGGGGAGCAGCCGAACTTGCGGCTCAGTCCCCACAGGGCGCCCTCGCCGGTGGTGGCGAGCCGGCAGAACACCCGGGCGCCGGGGGCGTGTTCGGCGAGCGCGGCGACGTCGGCCAGGCTGTCGGTGGCGTAGTCGCGCACACCGAGCGCGTAGGCCTCGGCGATCTGGCGGTCGGACTTGACGGTGTTGCCGTAGTGGATCCGCTCGACCGGGACACCGGTGCGCAGCGCCTGGGCGATCTCCTGCGGTCCGGCCGCGTCGAAGCCCGCGCCCCGGGCGGCCAGGCAGGCGAGCACCTCGTCGACGGGGCAGGCCTTCATCGCGAACCGGACGTCGATGCCGGGCAGTTCGCTCAGCAGGGCGTCGTACTGGGCCTCGATGCCGTCGAGGTCGAAGATGATCCGGTCGTCCTCGGCGGCGGCGAGGGCGGTGCGCAGGCGTCCGTAGTCGGGCATCATCGGCGCTCCGGCCGGCTGTTCCGGACGGGCCGGTGCCGGTGGGCCTCGGCGAAGCCATCGGGCTTCGGCATCACGTCACTCCAGGGTCGGTCGGAACGTCGGAACGTCGGGTTCGGTCGATGGCCGCTCGCTGTGCGCCGGGCGGAGGGAGGGGCCGCGGGGCATGGCGGGGCCGGGGGCCGGTTCCCGAGGGGAAGGGGGTGAGGGGGTGGGTATCCCGTCCGACAAGGAGTGCCGCTGCCTGTTCCGGCCTCGTCAAGCGGTGCTCCCCTAAGGTGGACTAGACCAACTTCCGGTGTCAACCCTCGTCCCGCCGCCTCCGGGCGGCGCTTCGCCGGAGGCTGGACGACCTGCCCTGACCTGCGCCGGAACCCGGGGGAGGGGGCGGGGTGGAGGGGCCCGCCGTCCGTCCGAACGGGATACGGAGGATCCTGTTCAGGCAGTCGCCGCTGCCTGAACAGGCAAGCGCCCCGACAGCCCGCCGATGTGACGCGGCGTCGGCCGGGGTGGGGACAACCCCCCTGCGGAGAGGTGGGATTGCCACCTGGTTCGTCCGCGCCGCCCGGCCTACGTTCGTAGTCGTCCGCCGGAGAGGCCGGCGGGCGGGACGAGCGCAAGGCCCGGTGGGCGAGGGGGACTTCGGCCCGGGGCGGATGGGGAGTGCGTGATGACGGCAGCGACGGGGCGTACCGGACGGACGGTACGGCTGGTGGCGGCGAGCGTGCTGGGGGCGGTGCTGGTCGGCACGCTGGCGCCGGCCGCCGGCGCCGCGGGGGCGTCCGGCTCGGTGGTCACCGTGGCGGCGCCGGACGCCGCGAAGCCGGTGGGTCCGGCCTTTGCCGCGGTCCAGGACGAGTTGAGCGCCGTGGTGAACGGCGGGGAGGCGACCTGGGGCCTGGCCCGGGTGGTGGACCACGGCCGGACGGTGTGGCGGGGCACCTCCGGGGTCGCCGACCTGGACGACCGGCGCCCGGTCGACCCGGACGGCCGGTTCCGGATCGGCAGCCTGACCAAGACGTTCACCGCCACCGTGGTGCTCCAGCTGGTCGGTGAGGGCCGGGTCCGGCTCGACGACCCGGTGTCCGCCCACCTGCCCGGGGTGGTGCCGGGCGGCGAGCGGATCACCGTGCGCCAGCTGCTCAACCACACCAGCGGGCTGTACAACTACACCGACGACCAGCGGTTCGTGCCCCGGACGGCGGAAGGCGTCGAGGCATGGGTCGCCACCGGCCGCTGGCGCACCTGGACGGCGGAGGAGATCGTCGCCGGCGCCGTGTCCCACCCGCCGTACTTCGCGCCCGGCGCGTCCTGGCACTACTCCAACACCAACTACCTGCTCGCCGGCATGATCATCCGGAAGGTCACCGGGAACGACTGGAACCAGGAGGTGGAGCGGCGCATCATCCGGCCGCTCGGCCTGCGCCAGACCTCGATGCCGACCACTTCGCCGCTGATCACCGGCTCGCACGCGCACCTCTACACCCAGCTGCCCGGCGGCCCGGTCGACACCACGCTGATCAACCCCTCCGCGGGCGGCGCCGCCGGGGCGGGCATCTCCAGCGCCGCCGACCTCGCCCGCTTCCACGCCGCGCTGTTCGGCGGGCGGCTGCTGCGCCCGGCCGAGCTGGCCGCGCTGAAGACCACCGTCGACACCGGCACGCCCGGCTACCGGTACGGCCTCGGCGTGGGGAGCGTGGACCTGGGCTGCGGAGTGGCCTGGGGCCACGCCGGCTCGATCTACCGCAACATCTCGTACCTGCTCGGCACCGAGGACGGCGGGCGGCAGGCCGTCGTCGCCGCCGGTCAGTACAGCTACCGGGACGCCGACGACGTGTTCGGCGGGCTGTCGCAGGCGGCCGCCTGCGCGGCGCTCGGCTCCGGGGCGGGCAGCGGGGCGGGCGCCGGGTCCTGAGGCGAGGCCGGCACCGGCGACGTGCTCCCCCTCGGCCCCGAGGGGGAGCACGTCGCGGCGGACTCAGAGCGCGACGGTCCTCAGGTACGAGCCGTCGCCGCGGATCCCGGCGAGCAGCAGCGCGTGCCCGCCCGGGGCGACCGCCGCCGCCGAGACGCCGTCCAGGCCGAAGCCGGTGAGCGTCTCGCCCGGCAGATTGGCGTCGGTCGCGGTGTCGTAGGCGAGCACGGCGGCCTGCGGCGTCCAGCTGTCCTTGAGCAGGTAGAGCCGCCCGCCGTCCGGGCTGACCGCCACGTAGTGGAGGTCGACCGGCGCGTTGGCGAAGGTGAAGACCGGCCGCGCGACATCGGTGACGGTGTTCACGGCGTACCCGGTGCCGGCCGAGGCCTGCGCGCCCAGCGCGTACAACCGCAGGCCGTCCGGCGAGGCGGCCAGCTCGGTGGCGGCGCCGAGCCGGTCGACGGTGCGCAGGGCGGTCGGCGCCGGGGTGGTGGTGTCGAGGTGCTCGACGCCCAGGTCGGTGGCGACGTACGCCGCGGCGCCGCCGGCCTGCAGCGTCAGCCCGTTCACGCCGTAGCCGCGCAGCGGCAGCGCGCCGGCGAACGCGCCCCGGCCGGTGTCGAACACCAGGACCCGGCCGGGCCGCACGCCCTGTCCGTCGCCGGCCGGGCCGTTCTGGCCGGTGTAGACCTTCGAGCCGTCCGCGCTCACCGCCAGCCCGGTGAGCGCACCCGCGGCCCAGCCGTCCGGCCGCGCCTGGTCGGGGGCCGGGGTGCGGGAGAGCACGGTGCCGGCGGCTGTGTCCACCGTCACCAGCCGGTCCGCGACGACCACGTAGAGCCGCCGGCCGTCCTGGCTCACCACGGGCTTCCCGGCGGCGCCGTCCTCGGCCAGCGGCAGCTCGGCGACGACCGCGCCGCTGCGCAGGTCCACCGTCCGCAGCACGACCGGGGTCCGGCTGCCCGACCGGTCGGCGGCCACGACGTACGCCTTCAACCCTTCCGGGCTGACGGCCAGGCCGAGCGCACGCCAGCCGACGGCGGTGCCGGTGACGCTGCTGCCGGTGATGCTGCCGGAGGCTCCCGGTGCCGGGTCGGCGGCGGCTGCCCCGGCGCCGGCCCCGGTCAGCAGGAGCGCCGCGGCTGCCGCCAGAGCGCCGGTCCAACGGACCTTCCACACACGCGAATTCATGATTCCCCACTCTATGGTCTAGACCTCATGTCGTGGTGCGAGGGCAACGCTAGAGCACCCGGAGGGCCGTGCCGCGTCGGTTTTTGGACCTTGTGCGCGCGGGGCGCCGGTCGGCCGCCGGGCACGCGTCCGAAGCTCGTCGGGCGCTCGCCGGGCACTCGTCGGCTGCTCGCGGGGCGTGCGCGGGCATGGTTCCCGGATCGGCCATAGGTCCGCCCTATGGGGTCATAGATCGACACCGCCTACAGTGGCAAGGTCCGACCGGGTTGGGTGGGAGTGGGGCACCCTCGCCCGTCCGCCCCGACCGGACCGGGCTCCGTCCCGTTCCGTTCCGTTGCGGCTCGTTCCGGTCCGTTCCGGCACCGTTCCGCTCTTTTTCGTTCGTTTACGTTCGGAGGATCGCCCCGTCATGACCCGCCCGATCCGCGTCGCGATCGTCGGCGCCGGCCCCGCCGGCATCTACGCCGCCGATGCCCTGCTGAAGTCCGACGCCGCCCAGCAGCCCGGGGTCTCCATCGACCTCTTCGAGCGGATGCCCGCGCCGTTCGGACTGATCCGGTACGGCGTGGCGCCCGACCACCCGCGGATCAAGGGGATCATCACCGCGCTGAACCAGGTGCTGGACAAGCCGCAGATACGTTTGTTCGGCAACGTCGACTACCCCTCCGACGTCACGCTGGACGACCTGCACCGCTTCTACGACGCCGTGGTCTTCTCCACCGGCGCGATGGCCGACCGCGCGCTCGACATCCCCGGTGTCGGGCTGGACGGCTCCTACGGCGCCGCCGACTTCGTCTCCTGGTACGACGGCCACCCGGACGTGCCGCGCACCTGGCCGCTGGAGGCCGAGAAGGTCGCCGTGCTCGGCGCCGGCAACGTCGCCCTGGACGTCGCCCGCATCCTCGCCAAGACCGCCGACGAGCTGCTGCCCACCGAGATCCCGCCGAACGTCCACGAGGGCCTGAAGCGCAACCGGGCCCTGGAGGTGCACGTCTTCGGCCGCCGCGGCCCGGCCCAGGCCAAGTTCAGCCCGATGGAGCTGCGCGAGCTCGACCACTCGCCGAACATCGAGGTCATCGTCAACCCCGAGGACATCGACTACGACGACGGCTCGATCGCCGAGCGGCGCGGCGCCAAGCACGTCGACATGGTCGCCTCGACCATCGAGAACTGGGCCATCCGCGACGTCGGCGACCGCCCGCACCGGCTCTACCTGCACTTCTTCGAGTCCCCGGTGGAGGTGCTGGGCGAGGACGGCCAGGTGGTCGGGCTGCGCACCGAGCGCACCGAGCTCGACGGCACCGGCAATGTGCGCGGCACCGGAAAGTTCACCGACTGGGACGTGCAGTCCGTCTACCGGGCGATCGGCTACTACTCCGACGAACTGCCCAAGCTGCCGTTCGACCCGGTCTCCGGCACCGTCCCGAACGCGGCCGGCCGGGTGCTCGCCGCCGACGGCTCGCACCAGGACGCCGTGTACGTGACCGGCTGGATCAAGCGCGGTCCGGTCGGCCTCATCGGCCACACCAAGGGCGACGCCAACGAGACCGTCGCCTGCCTGCTCGCCGACCACACCGAGGGCCGCCTGCCCGGCGCCGTCGAACCCGAGCCGGAGGCGGTCGTCGGGTACCTGCGGGAGCGCGGCGTCCGCTACACCACCTGGCAGGGCTGGCACGAGCTGGACGCCGCCGAGCGCGCCCTGGGCGCGGCGGAGGGGCGCGAGCGGGTCAAGGTCGTGGAGCGGGAGGACATGCTCCGGCACAGCGGGGCGTGACCGGCCCCGTAGCGGCCGCGGCCGGTCGCGGAACGTCCGTGACCGGCCACCGCACCTGTGCGAGGCGCCCCGTCACACCTCGGCGGGCGGCGGGGCGAGGACGACCGGCCACGCGTCGTCGCCCGCCAGCACGTCGTCCAGCGCGAGCCCCGGGCCGGCGCTGAACACGGCGGTCGCGGTGGCGGCCCGGGCGTACAGCCCCGGGTCGACCACCGCGTCCGCGTGCAGCACCAGCGCCGCCTCGGGCGCGGCGGGCGAGCGTTCCGGGAAGGCGTCCGGGTCGGCGCCGATCTGCCGGAGCGTGAACGGGTACGCCGCCACGGCGACGGTCAGCCGGTCGCCGTCGAGCGAGTGCTCCGCCCAGCCGTCGGTGGGGAGCAGGAAGAACGCGCCGTCCCCCTCGTAGCCGTACCAGCCCAGTTTGGCGACGGCCTGCTCCCCGGGCGGGCCGTCCGGGTCGACGAGCAGCGCCACCACGGGCGCGTCCGGGTCGTCGGGGTTGATGCCGCTGCGTACGTAGAGCCGGGCCACGGGCGACCTCCGGTCGGGGGAGCGGGCGGACGGGGCGGTGGTGCCGGGGAGACGCTATCGCGGGCCGCTGTCGGTGGAACCGGCGAAGGCGGTCGTCCGCGGTCGGGTCGTTCCTGCGGCGGTGGAGCGTGATCCGGGCGTCGTTGCCGCCGGTCCGGGGCGGACGCTTCCTTCACTTGCTTGTCATGTGCGCGACTTTAACGGGATGCCGGCGGGTCCGACAGGAGAACCGCGCGCTCCGGATCGGGTGCCGCCACGGCCGGCGTCGTGGCCGCCGACGGGGCTGCCGACGGGGCCGTGGCCGCGGCGGGCTTCGCGTGCGCCGCCCGGACCCTCCGGCGGTGCGCCGCGGCGAGGTGGCGGGTGAGGGCGAGGCCGGCGAGGAGGGCCGCCAGCGCGCAGACGCCCGGCCAGCCGGCCAGCGCATGGGCGCGCAGACCGAGCCAGGAGCCGACACTGCCGCCGAGGTAGCCGAAGGTCATGTACGCGGTGTTGAGCCGGCTGCGGGACTCGTCGCTCAGGTCGTAGACGCGGGTCTTGTTGGCGACCATGCCGGACTGCATCGCGACGTCCAGCAGCAGCGTCCCGGCCACCAGGACGACCAGGCCCACCGCGCCGCCCCCGCCCCCGGCGACCAGGACGGCGGTCGCGGCGAGGGTGCCGAGCAGGGAGGCCAGGTTCACTGGGTCGGCGCCCCGGCGGTCCACCGCACGTCCGGCGAACGGGGTGCAGAGCATCGTCGCCGCGCCGACCAGTGCGACCAGCCCCACCGCGGAGGCGCCCAGCCCGTAGGCCGGGCCGGTGAGCAGCAGCGGCAGGCAGGTCCAGACGGCGGAGAAGCCGGCGAAGACGGTGGCCTGGTAGAGACCGGAGCGGCGCAGCTCCGGTTCGGTGCGCAGCAGCCGCAGTGGCGCGGCCAGCAGCGCCCAGTACGCGTCCCGCCCGGGCGGCGCGGCGGCGGTGCCGGCCGGCAGTGCGCGGGTCAGCACGGCCGCGAGCAGCAGCGTCAGCGCCCCCGCCACCAGGTACGGCGCGCGCCAGCCCAGCCACTCGCCGAGCGTGCCGCTGAAGGTGCGGGCCAGCAGCATGCCGCCGGTCGAGCCGCTCAGCAGTGTGCCCAGCACCGCCCCGCGCCGGTCCGCGGCCACCAGCCCGGCCGCCATCGGCGATATCACCTGGGCGGCGACCGTGGTGACGCCGATCGCGAAGCTCACCGCGACCAGCACCGGAAGTGTCGGTGCGGCGCCGGCCGCGAACAGTTCGAGGCCGGTGAGCCCGATCAGGGTGACCAGCAGCGGGCGGCCGGGGAGCCGGTCGCCGAGCGGAACCAGTAGGAATATCCCTGCGGTGTAACCGATCTGAGTGGCCGTCACCACGGAGGCGGCGGCGCCCTTGGACGTGCCCAGGCCGGCGGCGATCAGCGGAGTGATCGCCTGGGCGAAGTAGATGGTGCCCACCCCGACGGCGCAGGTGAGGGAGAGCAGCAGGAGGAGTCGGCGGGTCATGCGAGGAGGTTGGCGCGGCGCGGGGCCGGCGACAACCGATGTAGCGTGGCGCTTCATGGTCGTCACCTTCGAGTTGGGCGTCGAGGATCTCGCGGACACCCGCTTCGCCCTCTCGCCGCTGCAGGAGACCGTGCTCAGCCTGCGCGTGCTGCGCGAGCCCGGCCTGTCGGCCCTGCACCTGCCGTGGCGGCGCGCCGCACTCCGGGCGATCGGCGAACTCGACTCGTTCGACGGTGAGTTGCTGCTCGCGCTGGTCGCCGAGCGGCGGACCGTGCCGGACTTCCTCACCCCGCGTCCGCCGGTCTTCGCGCCCGCCTTCGAGGAGGAGCTGGCCGCCGTCCGCCGCACCGTGCCCGAGGTGGTCCGCCGCGACCTGGTGCACACCCACCTGCCGGACCCGCCGCCGGAGCCGCTGCGCGCCGCCCTCGGCGGCGATGCCGAGGTGGGCAGGCTGCGCGACCGGATCTGCGAACTCCTGCAGCGGTACTGGGAGATCACCCTGCGGCCGGAGTGGCCGAGGATGCGGCTGCTGCTGGAGGCCGACATGACGTACCGCGCCCGTCGGCTCGCGGTCGGAGGGGCCCGCCTGCTTTTCGCCGACATGCACCCGTTCCTGCGCTGGCACCGCGGCGTCCTGCACATCACCGACATGCTCAGCCACCACCACGTCGCCGCCGCCGGACGCGGTCTGCTGCTCGTCCCGTCCGTGTTCGCCCACAAACCGGCACCGCCGCTCAGCCCGGACGGCGCGCCCGCGCTCGCGTACCCCTGCCGCGGTGTGGCGACCCTCTGGCCCGGGCCGCCGCCCGCCGTCGACGGGCCGGCGTCCGCGCACGCGCTCGCCGTGCTGGCGCCGCTGGTCGGGGCGGCCAAGGCCCGGCTGCTCACCATGCTGGACGAGCCGCTGGCCACCGTCGAACTCGCCCGCCGGCTGCGGGTGACGCCCAGCGCCGTCTCCCAGCACCTGCGGGTGCTGCACGCCGCCGCGCTGGTCGCCCGGGTCCGTGACGGCCGTCAGGTGCTCTACCGGCGGACCGTGCTCGGCGACCGACTGGCGGGCGGCGGGGGCTGACGGGGGCTGACGGGCATCGGGGCTGACGGGGGCTGATCGATCAGGGCAGCACCAACCAGCGGCGGCCGTCCAGGAGTTCACGGGCGGCGTCGAGGTGGCCGGCGTGGCAGGCGGTCTCGGTGATCACGTGCAGCAGCACGTCGTGCAGGCTGTGCAGGTGCGGCTCGCCGAACAGGTCGTGCGGCCACCAGGCGAGGGCGCGGTCGGCCGGGGTGGCGGCGATCACGGCGTCGGCGAGCGCGGTCTCGTGGCGGTACCGGTCGAGGACGTCGGCGGCGGGCACGTCGGAGCCCACCCGCCAGGCGTCCTCCTCGTCCGCGAGGCGGTGGATCACCGCCTCGTCGCCGGCGACCACCGCGCGGAACCAGAACCGTTCGACGTCCAGCGTGAGGTGCTGGACCAGCCCGAGGCAGTGCCAGCCGGACGGCAGGACGGGGCGCCGCAGGGCCTCGTCGTCCAGGCCGTCGAGGATGCCGAGGACGTGGCGCCGCTGGGCGTCGAGGGAGCGGAGCAGCGCGGTGGTGCCGTTGTGGTCGCCGGTCATGCGGCGGCCGGGGCGGCGGTGGTGGCGGCGGTGGTGAGGGTGGCCGGGTCGGTGTTGGCGCCGCACAGGACGACGCAGACCCGCTCGCCCTCGGCCGGGCGGTAGCCGTGCTCGCCGCTCTCGTCGTCCTGCCCGGCGAGCAGGGCGGCGAGGGCGGTGGCGGCGCCGTGCTCGACGGCGATCCGGCGGTCCTCCCAGAGCCCCTGCCGGGCCCGGACGATCGTGGCGTCCGGGACGAGGACGGAGCGCACGCCCTCGTGCCGCGCCGCGTCCACGGCCAGGGCGGTGGCGCGGCGGGCACCGAGGGAGTCGGCGGCCACCGAGTCGACGGTGACGTCCACCGGTCCGCCCGTCGCGAGGGCGGCGTGCAGCGCGCGCGAGCCCTCCGGCTCGACCGCCACCACGCGCACGCCGTGCTCGCGGGCGGCCGCGGCCACCCCCGCGAACAGCCCGCCGCCGCCCACCGCGACCAGCACCGTGTCCAGCCCGGGCAGCCGCTCGTGGACCTCCTCCAGCAGGGTGCCCGCGCCCGCCGCGATCAGCGGGTGGTCGTACGCGTGACTCGCCAGCGCGCCGGCGGTCGCGGCGTACTCCTCGCAGGCGGCCAGCGCCTCGGCGTACTCCGCGCCGACCAGCCGGACGTCCGCCCCGTACGAGCGCAGCCGGGCGACCTTCACGCCGGGCGCGTTGGCGGGCAGGAACACGGTGGCCCGCACGCCCTGCTGCCGCGCCGCCCACGCGCAGGCCAGCCCGGCGTTGCCGCCCGAGGCGATGGTGACCCCGGCGTCCGGCAGGGTGCCGGCCTCCCGGTGGGCCCGGAGGAAGTTCTGCGCCCCGCGCGCCTTGAACGAACCGGTGTGCTGAAGGTACTCCAGGGCCAGCCACGGCCCGCCGTCCCCGCCCGGCGCGAGCACCACGGGGCGGACGCGGCCCGCGATCCGTTCCGTGGCCGCCTTGATGTCGTCGTAGCCGAGCTGGTGCCCCATCGTGTACCGCCTCCACGTTCGCGTACCGCCGTTCCCGGTACCGGGTACCGTACGAAGCACCGGGGCGGCCTGCCAAGCTGTGCGGGCGGGGCCGCTCCCCGGCACTGGCACGACCGGAACCGAGAACCGAGAACCGAGAACGGAGGCCGACGAGATGATCGGTGCGCTGCTGATCGCCGTCCTGGCACTCGTCGTCGGGGGCTGCGTCTGCGTGGTGTGGGCCGACCGGGGCGGCCCCCGGTGGACCCGGGCCGTGGCCGCCGCCACCGTCGGCGCCGGGCGCACGCTGCGCCGCTACCAGAAGTCCCAGCGCCGCCAGGTGAGCAGCGGCGACGGCGACGGCGGCGACGGGTACTGAGGCCCCCGGGTTCCCGCGTCAGGGTTTCCCTTTCCATCGGGCCCGGAGCCCCGGAGGGTTCAGTTCTCCGCGGATCCATGCCCCTGGAGGCATCCGCCGACCGTGCCGAGGGCACCGCGCCCGGGCGGGGGCGCTGCTCAGCCCCGGCGCTCCAGCCGCTCCAGGCGGATGCTGACCGTCCGCCAGAGCCAGACCACCGAGAGCGGCAGGGTCACCAGCCCGACGCCGACCGCGTCGCGCATCCGACCGTCCGTGACGGCGGCGCAGTGGGTGTAGTCCCGGCCGCTGTAGTACTCGTAGAACATCGGCGAGCCGCAGTCCACCGAGGTGCCGTTCGGGAACTCGTGCGAGGCCGGTACGAAGGCCAGCCCGACCGCCCACAGCCACGCGCCGAGCGCCAGCAGCCCCAGCAGGTGCACGCCCTTCCCCCATGCGCCCTCGGCCCGCCGCCACGCCCGCGCGTCCCGCTCCCGCAGGAGCGCCCCGATCTCCCCGGTCTCCATGCCCCGTCCCCCGCTCTCTGTGCGATCGATGGCCGAGGAGAGCATCCCAGGTCGCCCTCCCCGGCCGTCGGCGGGGTCGGGTCAGAAGTCGAAGAACGCGCCGGCGGTGCGTTGCAGGACGCAGTGGTTGCCGTAGGTGTGCTGGAAGGAGAGCTGCCGGCCCCGGTACACGCCGGTGGCGGTCACGGTGTACGGGTCGTAGAGGTCGTTGCAGACGCCGGGGTTGACGTTCAGTCGGTCGAGGTCGCCGTTGACGGAGTCGAGCAGCCGACAGGCGGTGATCGGGTCGGGGTGGGTGGTGGCGCCGTCCGGCGGGCAGTCGAGGGTGACGACGTGCGGCATGCCGGCGCCGGGCGTCGCGCCGTGCGCCACCGTGAGCCGCAGGCTCGCTTCCGTGGCCGGGGCGATGGGGGCGACGGCGTTGGCGGTGCCCGAGAGGGCGGAGGTGAACAGGGTGGTCACGAGGAGGGCGAGGGCTCGGGTCGTCTTCACGTCCGGCGCAACGACCCGCCGGCGAGCAGGTCACGGCCGGTTGGAGCGCCGGAGTGGGAAGTCGGCGGGTCCGACTTTCCGCGCCCGGAGGAGGGTAAGTCGGTCGACAGGGCGAGATCGGTTGGCGCAGAGTCACGTCATGGCTGATCTGTCCTCCTCCTCGTTCCCGGATTCCTACGAGCTGCGGGCGGCGACCGTCGCCGATGCCGGCGCGATCTACGAGCTGGTCGCCGCCCGCGAGCGCGAACTCCTGGGCCGTCCCGACACCGAGCCCGACCGCATAGCCGCGGACCTCACCCTGCCCGGTCTCGACCCGGCCGTCGACACGCTGCTGGTGTACGACACGGCCGAGTGCCTCGTCGGCCGGGCCTGGGTGCACGGCGGCCGACGCAGCGCGGTCGACGTCCACCCCGACCACCGGGGGAGGGGGCTGGGCAGCGCCCTGCTCGACTGGGCCGAGGCGCGGGCACGGCAGGCGGGCGGTGAACGGCTCAGCCAGACGCTCTCGGACGGCGACCGGGCGGCGGTGGGGCTGTTGCGGTCGCGGGGGTACGAGCCGTTCGTCACCCAGTGGCTGCTGGAGATCGAGATGCCCGCCGAACCCGTGCTGCCCGGCCCGCCGCCCGGTATCACCGTGCGGCCCTTCCGGCCCGGCGACGAACGGGCCGCGTACCGGCTCACCGAGGACGCGTTCGACGAGTGGCAGAAGCGGCGGAAGTCCTACGAGGAGTGGGCCCGGAACACCGTCGAGCTCGACACGTTCGAGTCGGAGCTCTCGGCGGTGGCGTTCGCCGGTGACGAGATGGTCGGTGCGGTGCTGTCGCTGAACGTCCCGGACACCGACGAGGGTTACGTCGAGCGGGTCGCCGTCCGGAAGGACCACCGGAACCGGGGGATCGCCCGTTTGCTGTTGCAGACGTCGTTCCGGGCCTTCTACCGCCGGGGCCGCCGGACGTGCACGCTGTGGACGCATTCGGAGACCGGCGCGCTGTCGCTGTATCAGCGCGTGGGCATGACGGTCCGTCGGGGCTCGGCGGTCTACGGCAAGGCGCTCGGCGTCGAGTAGAGCGAGCCGGTGGGGGAGTGGGGTGTGGGGGGGTGGGCGGTACCCCACCACCAGACACGCCGCCCCGGCCGGTGAGGGGGGGGTGGTGGGGGGGGGGGTCGCGGGGCCCACTTAAGAAGCCCCCCCCCCCCCGC
>NZ_JBHVRK010000008.1:159399-176333 GCF_042885845.1 Kitasatospora sp. NPDC058032
GTCATGGCGGGGGGGGGGGGGGGGGGCGTCCTCGGGGCGGGGCGGGGGGGGGGGGTAGCGGCGGGGGGGGGGGGGGGGGCCGGGGGCGCCCCCCCCCCCCCCACCCCGACGCTCTGGCAGCTCAGGCGGTTCAGGCGGTGAAGTTGGGGGAGCGGCTCTCGATCGCCTTGACGAACGCGGCCCACTCGGCGTGGTCGAACGCGAGGTGGGGCCGGCCGGGGTTCTTGTCGTCGCCGAGCCAGACGTCGCCGTTGGGGAAGCGGGCGATGATCACGCAGTCGCCGTTGCCCTCGGCGGAGAACGGGGACTTCGACCACTCGGCGTCGGCCGGGTTGTGGGCGTAGGGGTCGTGCTTCTTGCTCACGTCAGCTCTTCCAGCTTGCGTTCGAGGGCGGCGATGGTGTCTTCCGGCGACAACGCGAACTGCTCGACGCGCACGAAGGTCCTCTCGGCTCGCTTGACGTCGCGTCCCGTTCTCCTGGGGAGCATACCGCCGATGGCTTCCACGAAGACGAAGCCGTCGGATTGGTCGTCAGGGAAGTGCATGAGGGTGATTCCCGAGGCCAGAACGCCTGGCCGACCGGCGCTCAGCGGCACCATGCGCAGGGTCACGTTCGGGTAGTTGGCGACCTTGATCGCGTGCCGGATCTGGCCGGCCAGCACCGTTTGGTCGCCCGCGATCAGCAGCGCGACCTCGCCGAAGTAGGCCTTGAAGTCGAGCCGTGGCTCCTCGGTCAGTCTGCGCTGGCGCAGGACGCGCACCTCGGCTCCGGCCTCGACGAGCTCGTCGTTGGGCGCATCGACGCCAGCCGCGATCATCTCGCGCGCATAGCCCTCGGTCTGGACGAGACCGGGGAACGCGGACGGGAAGAAGTTCAGTATGTGCGACGCATCGGCTTCCAACGCCAGGTATTCGGCGAAGGCCGGCGTGATCGTCTCCGCGTAGTCCAGGTCGCGCCACCACTGCTTGGGCGGGGCGTCTCCGAGCAGACTCTCCAGATCCTCACGGTCCTGGCCCGTGACACCGGCGTGATCGAGCAGCTTGGTCAGGTCGGCCGGGCTGATCTGCTGCTGGGCCCGTTCGATTCGGCTCAACCGACCGGGGCTCCAGCCCTTCAGACCGGCCGTCATGTCGACGAGGGTCCTGTTGTTCTCCAGCCGCCAGGCGCGCAGTTCGTCGCCGAGACGGATCTGCCTGATCGCCGACAGTTGCTTGCTCAAGTGGCGCCCCTCCCTTCGGGTATGGGTGTCCAGTCTCACCAGATCGGGGCCGCGCACTCAAGTCCGCTTCAAGATCAATTAATTTCTTCAAGCAATGCTGTTGCAGTTTCGATTTTGGATGCCCCACACTCAACGTGACCGAATGGACACGCTCCAGAAGGGGCCCTGCCATGTCCGCCTTGCGCAGACCCGTCCTCCGCACCTGGGAGACCTCCCTCACCGAGCACGGCACCTCGGTGCGGGTCGCCCGCCGTCACATCCGCGACCAGCTCACCGCGTGGGGGTGGACCGGGGAGCGGGTCGACGACCTCGTCCTCATCGCCTCCGAGCTGGTCACCAACGCCGTCGTCCACGCCTGCCAGGGGAGCGGCGAAGTCCGGCTCTACCTCCAGGAGTTCGACGGCGACTGCCGGCTCGAAGTCTGGGACCCGCGGCACGACCTCCCGCTCCAGGAGCGCCGGCCGCGCCGCTTCAACGAAGGCGGGCGCGGCATCGAGCTCGTCCGCCAACTCGCCCTCGACTTCGGCGTCATCGTCCGCCGCGGAACCGGCAAGCGGGTCTGGGCGCGCGTGCTGCTCGACGAGCCCGCCCCCGTCACCCTCGGTGAAACCACCTCCATGGGCTCCTGTCCGCTCATCCGACCGGCATGACGGGGGTGTGTCACGCTGGTGGGTGGGGCGTTGTCGGTGCACGACCGAGGTCGGGAGGCTCGCGATGGCCGAGATCAGGGTGAACGGGGTGTCGTTGTACTACGAGACCCGGGGCGCGGGGCCGGGGCTGGTGCTGGTGCACGGGTCCTGGACGGACGCCGACAGCTGGGCACGTGTGCTGCCGGGGCTCGCCGAGGAGACTACCGTCGTCGCCTACGACCGGCGCGGGCACAGCCGCAGCGACGACCTGCTCACCCAGGGCTCCGTGTACGAGGACGCCGCCGACCTGGCCGGTCTGATCGTCGGCCTGGGCCTCGCGCCCGCCTACGTCTGCGGCGACTCCTACGGCGGTCTGATCGCCCTCCGCCTCGCCGCCGCCCGCCCCGACCTGCTGCGCGGCGTGGCCGTCCACGAACCGCCCGCGACCGGCACCCTGCTCGCCGACCCGGAGCTGCGCCCCCTCGGCGTCGCCTTCGCCGAACGGATCTCGGCCGTCCGTGAACTCCTCGAACAGGCCGAATCAGCGGCCGGCGCCGAGCGCTACGTCGACACCATCGCCCTCGGCCCGGGGGCGTGGGAACAACTCCCCGCGCCGGTCCGCCACACCTTCATTCGCAACGCGCCCACCTACCTCGACGAACTGCGCGACCCGGACGCCCTCGACCTCGACCTCACGGCCCTCAACCGCTTCACCGAACGTGTCCTCCTCACCCAGAGCGACGACAGCGAACTGATGTACGGCGAAATCCTCGACCTGATCGACCTCTCCCTCCCCAAACCCGACCGCCACGTCTACCCCCAGGCCGGTCACGCTCCGCACCTCTCCGAACCCGAGCAATGGGTCCGCACCACCCTCCCCCACGCCCTCACCTGACCCCACCCCGGGGGCGCGAACCATCCGCCGCGCGCCCCGTGGCCCCGCCCAGCGAATCCGTCCAGTGCCGTATCAGGCAACGTTCGCCCTGCAGGAGGCCCTGCCTGTCCATGGCTTCGGCCGCTGGTGATCATCGTCTGATGAGTGCCATCGAACGCCCTTTGCCGCCCCTGAACGCCGACGAGCGCACCACGCTCGAAAGCTGGCTTGACTTCCACCGCGCCACCCTCGCCATGAAGTGCGAGGGCCTGGACGATGAGCAAGCCGTCGTCGCGTCCGTGCCACCGTCCGGCTTCACATTGACCGGCCTCGTCCAGCACATGGCGGAGGTGGAGCGGAACTGGTTCCGCCGAGTGTTCGCCGGAGAACAGGCCCTGCCCATCTACGACCCGCGGGCCGACCCTTCTGGCCCCGACGGCGGCTTCGAACTGGCCGAGGGCGCCACACTGCACGACGCTCTGGCCACCTGGCACGCGGAGATCGCCCATGCCCGCGAGCTCTGCGCCGCCTGTGCCCTGACCGACACCGGCCGTTTCATGGAGCAGGACGTCAACCTCCGCTGGATCTACGTCCACATGATCGAGGAGTACGCCCGCCACAACGGCCACGCCGACCTGCTCCGGGAGCGCATCGACGGCACCACTGGTGTATGACACCGGATCAGTTGGGGTCCGGCCTATCGTGAGGTGACGCGCCGCCGGGTTCCGTGCCGGGCGGCGCGTCGTGTCAGGGTGCTTGGGTGGCTGAACGTGTGCGCGTGCCCGAGATCGATGACGATGGGGGACAGCGGCTGCTGCGGATCGTCCGCCGAGGCACTGGGTCGGTGGTGACGTGGCGGCGGGCCCAGATGGTGCTGCTGTCAGCCCAGGGAATGCCCGTGGCGAAGATCGCCGAGGTCACGTTCACCAGCGCGGACCGGGTCCGCGACATGATCCACAACTTCAACGCCGACGGCTTCGACTCGCTCTACCCGAAATACAAGGGCGGACGGCCGAGGACGTTCACGCTGCCCGAGCGCCGGGAGACCAAGAAGATCGCCAAGTCCAAGCTGGCCGAGCACGGCCTGCCGTTCTCGACCTGGAGCCTGGCCAAGCTGGCCGACTTCCTGGTCGCCGAGGGGGTGGTCGACGACATCAGCCACGAGGGCCTTCGGGTCCTGCTCCGCGAGGAGGGCGTCTCCTTTCAACGCGTGAAGACCTGGAAGACCTCGAAGGATCCCGACTACGCAGCCAAGAAAGCCCGGGTCGAGCACCTCTACGCGATCGCCGACGGCGAGGTCATACCCGAGGAGGGCGAGCCCGAAGTCATCTTCTGTCTGGACGAGTTCGGCCCCTCAACCTCCAGCCACACCCTGGCCAGCAGTGGGCCGAGCGCGGCGGCAAGGGCAAGGATCCCGACCGCGAGCCGCGGCCGAGGCGGCGGGCTACCTGAACCCGCCCGCACGGGGTGAGGCACCTGTTCGCCGCCTGTGACCTCGCCAAGGACAAGCTCTACGGCCACATCAAGAAGACCAAGAACCGGTCGAAGTTCCGGGAGTTCTGCCGGTACCTACGCAGCCTGTACCCGGCCGACGTGCGGATCGCGATCATCCGCGACAACTACTCCCCGCACCTGACCGCCAAGCGCCGCCGCCGGGTGGCGAAGTGGGCCGGGGCGAACAACGTGGAGATCGCCTAAACCCCCACCAACTCCTCATGGCTGAACCGGATTGAGGCCCAGTTCACCGCCTTGCGCTACTTCGCTCTCGACGGCACCGACCACGCCAGCCACTGGGAGCAGGGCAGCATGATCCGCCGCTACGTCATCTGGCGGAACAAGCACGCCACCGACGAACGCCTACGCAAGATCGTCAACAGGGCGAACGTTGCCTGATGCGGCATTAGAGATCACCTCAATTGGATGGGGGTCTTTCGTGGTGGTGCCATAGGTGCCTACCCGCCCGCAGAGTGGCGCGTCCGACCCAGCCCATGTCCGTGCCCGGGCGCGGCGTCGGCGCAGGGTCCGGTCGCGAAAGCCGAGCTTGGTGGGTTCCGAGGCTGCCTGAGCAGAAGGCTTCACGCCGCCGCTGACTCTGCGGGCCTGCCGTTGGCGTCCTGCTGGGCTGCGGCCGCCGCGTCCAGCAGGATGCGCGGCCGGCAACGGCGGTGAACGGCCGGTCTGTGCAGCCCCCGTCCGCCGAGATTGTCGTCAGTTACTGCTGCCAGATATCACAGAGGCCCCACTGATGAAGATTCAGCGGAGCCTCTGGAATGGGCGATTCGCTAGATTGGCAGGCGTCGTAATTCCATTTCCCTCAATTCAGTCGGGCCCGTCGGCAGGCCGACGGGCCCGGGTCGAGATTGAGGTCAATCTTCAATTGTTGGTTGGCAGGGGGAGAGGAAAGGATCAAGGTGATCCCGTATCATACCCCTCGCCATGACGCGAACTCGAAACGCCCCCGGCCCTGGCGGCTCGGTAAAGTCGTCTGAGCGCTCATAAAGAAGGCCCCACGCGCCAGGGAATCGGCTCGAAACATGACCCAAAAGGGCGTCCAACTCCTGCGCCTCGTCTCTGCGGCGATTTACGAGGCCGTTAACGGTCAAAAAGTACTGACCGTTGTGTGGAGCTAGCTGAATACTGCCTGTTGCCCAATGAATCGCGGAGATTCGATCTCGCAGATCTGACAGGCCCTCCAGAAGGGAGCCCGCATCGGCCTCCTCGGTCGACTCGGCGATGCCAAACCATCCGTGAAATTCATACACACCCATCACCCCAGAGGCTCGGTGTCAATTACGGGTTGAACACCGTAGCGCTGCGCGTACTCCTGCAGCTTGGAGATGACGCCGACATCCGGCGGACCTTCGAAATGGAAGTAAGGAGTCCGGCCAGACCGCATCGCCGCCTCGAAGGTTGCCTTCGCCTGGTTTCGAAACGAGCTGCCCATGCGGAATCCTGCTGGCTTTGATTGCGCAACGTATAGGTCACTGATCGCGTCGAACTCCCTCCCTGCCGGGTCATTCTCGAACCGGACTCGCGATCTGCCGCCGATCCTCTGCGCAAGAGCATCAGCGGCGGCATCCGGCTTGGCTACGTCAATCAGTGCGCCGAGCCCACCGTTGCACTCCTCGTTGTGCACGAGCACGGGCGTGGCCCCGGCCAGTACATAGTACGTGTGGAGGTCGGCGACCGTCAGGTCGTTGGCCGTCCGCGGTTGGGTGGTGTAGGTGCGGGTTCCGAGAACGAGTGCTGTGCTCTGGTCGGCCGTGGTGAGGATATGGCCGGCTTCAAGTGATGCTGCTTCGGTCCAGCGCTGGGTCGTCTTGTCCCAGTAGGGGTGGGTGGACGTAGAGACGATGGTCGTTGTGGTCGTGGGCTCGCCGGTGTCAGTCGGAAGGGCCAAGGTGACTTCGGTGAAATTGGAATCATCTGGTGTGACAATCGTGGCCGTGACTGGCTTGGATGTTGTCTCACCGGTTTGCGGGTCGGTGGTGGCGACGGAGTCGCCGGGCTTTATGTCGCCGATCGCCTTGGTGTCTCCGTCGGACAGTAGCACCTTGGTGTCAGGAGGGAAGCTGTGGGTGCAAGGAATCGGCAAGCTCCGATTCATGTCGCCGAGGAGACCTCTTTTCGCAACGAAGAGCCATCTGGTCTCGGATACATAACTGGCAACAGTCCCTACGGCCTCTAGGCAGCTCTGTGCATCCTTCTTGGACCCGCAATCTTCGATGGATTGCCAGCCGCTGACCTCCTTGGCACCCTTCTTTGCCCTCGAAAGGAATTGGTCGAAAGTCTCCTCTGAAAGTCCGACATTTTTAAGCTTCTGTCGGCGAATCCATTGATGAGTCACGCTCTGGGTGTCGTCTTTAATTGTTTGATAGAACCGCTGTTGGGTATTGGAATCTACATATCCTCCTGTTTCCTCCTTATTGCTCATGGTGATAGTGCCGCCGGACCCGCTGCAGTCGTACAGCACGCCGCACTCGGGTGTCTGGAGGCCGCTGGGGTCGCTGCGGTTGACCGGGTCGTTCTCGCTGTAGGCGTAGCCGTTCCACTGCTGTGGGTTCGTCGGATCGAGAATCGGATCCGGGCTCATGAAGCGGCCGGTGGAGGGGTCGTACTCGCGGGCACCGAGGGTGGTGAGGCCGGTGGCCTCGTCCTTGGCGCCGCCGACGAAGCTCTTGCTGCCGGCCCAGTCGGAGGTCGCGGGCTGGTAGCCGCGGGGGTTGCCGAAGGGGTCGGAGAGTCGGCGGGTGAAGGGCTGGCCGTCGGTGGTGTTGATCTGCAGGTTGCTGGTGCCGTGCGGGTCGGACGCCTGGATCAGGACGGTGCCGCCGCCGATGGGGGCGGTGACCCGCAGGTAGGTCAGGCCTCCGGCCGAGGCGACGCTGCGGACGTTGCTCATCGAGCCCGTGGCGGTGTCGAGCGTGAGCTCGTCCGTGGGCAGGTTGAGCGTGGTCCGGCCGGGGTCGCGGCGGATGAGCTGGTTGCCGTCGGCGTCGTAGAGGTAGGTGGTCGGGTCGGCACCGGCGACCACGGTGAAGGTGTCGACCTTGCCCTCGCCGTTCCAGGCCAGGCTGCTGGTGCCACTGGTGTCGGTGAGCGCGGTGGTGTTGCCCGTGGCGTCGTACTGGTAGGTGACGACCCGGGTACCGCCAGGGCCAGTGGCGGATGTGGCCAGGAGGGCGTGCGGCCCGCCTGTTCCGCCGCCGGTGTCGGGTGCGGTGGTGGGGGAGTTGTGGCTGCCGGCGGCTCCGAAGGTCTGGGTGGTGGTGAGGTCGTTAAAGCTGTTGCCGCTGATGTCGTGCTGGACGAGGCTCGTCCGGTTGCCGCTGGCGTCGTAGCTGTAGGTGTTCCAGTACGGGGAGGGTCCGCCGATGGTGCGGCCGCCAGGACTGACCTGGGCCGGGCCGTTGGCGTTGTTGCATCCGCCGACGCCGGGCACGGTGGTGGAGCTACCGGTTCCCTGGACGTTGCCAGCGGTGTCGGTCCAGTCGGCCGTGGTGTACACGCCCTGGGTGTCGGTCCAGGCGTTGGTCAGCCGACCCAGGTGGTCGTAGGTGAAGCACTGGGTGTCGGTGTCCGCGGCGTCCTGGAGCGTGTTGATGGACGTGATCCGGCCGGACGGGGCATAGGTGTAGCTCGTCTGGTCGGTGACGACGGAGCCGGTCTGACGGTAGACGAAGGAGTTGATGGCCCGTCCGGTGGCCCAGTCGTACTGCTGGAGCGAGACCACCTGCGACCCGTAGGTGCCCACGGTTGTTTCGAGAGGACGCGCCAGGGCGTCGTACGTGACCTGGGCGACGACCGCCTGCTGCAGGCTCGCCACCGAAGTCAGCAGACCCGTGATCGTGTGGCCGTAGTACACGGTTTCGGCGGGCAGACCGCCGGCGGCCGGGATGTCGACACTGGCCAGGGCGCCGTTGACGCTGCTGTAGGTGTTGGTGGTGGTGTAGGTGCCGGCGAGCGGTCCCTCGGCCCCGGGAATGGTGACGGAGGTTCCCAGCGGCCGGTAGTCGGTGTCGTAGCCGGTTACCGTCTTGGTGTAGGCGGCGCCGTTGGCTCCGCCGACGTATCGGGTCGAGGAGGTGGGGAGACCCTTGGCGAGGGTGTCGTAGCTCCAGGACGCCAGCTGGTTCGCGGGTGCGACGCTGCCGTTGTAGCTTCCCGTCTTCCGGCCGAGCAGGTCGTACGAGTAGGCGAGCGTCTGGCCCTTGGCGTCGACCGTGTGGTCGATCTGGGAGTTCGCGTTGTACGCGGTCCGGGTGGTGCCGGTGTCGGGGTCGATCGCCGAAACCTGGCGCCCCATCAGGTCATAGGCATAGCTCCATGTATTGCCACTGCTGTCGGTGCGCCCGGCGGGCCGGCCGTCGGCCGTGTACGTGAAGGTGGTGATGTCGGCATCGGCCGGGTTCCCGGTGGCCGTGGCGGTTCGGTACTGCCACGCGGCCGTGGTCCGGCCGCGGGCGTCGGTCACGACCGAGGACGGCGTGCCGCCCTCGGGAGGCGTGACGTCCGTCCGGTCGGCGCCCGGGTATGCGGCTCTACTGGCCCACTGGAGGTTGCCGTACGAGCGGAACTCCGAGCGCACCACGTGTCCGCCGCCGTCGTACGTTTTCCAGGTCTGGCCCGGAACCTGGCCGTCGGCGGCCGGCTCGAAGATGTACTCGGTGGGGAACGAGGTCTTCTCGTAGTAGGGGTTCGACGTCTTGATCACCCAGCCGTGGGTGTCGTAGACGGTGTCCGTGATCAGACGCCCCGTCGGGTACGCCGCGCTCATGCTCTGCGTCTGCCGGGTGCGGCCGAACCCGTCGAAGATCTCGACGACCGTCAGGTACGTAGCGGCGTCGTCGTTGATCGACTTGCTCGTGATGGCGGACGGGCGTGACCCGCCGTTGACCGCGTAGCTGAAGGTCCGGCTCGGCAGGGCGTCCGTCGGTCGGTCCGGTGCCCAGACGGCCGTGAGGCGGCCGAAGGCGTCGTACTGCGCCGTGGTGACGCGGTCGTTGACGTCCTTGCTGGTGAGCGGCAGGCCGCGGGCCGGGTCCTGGGTGACGGTGGTGGTCCAGCCGGCACCCATCGGGCCGGTCGACCGCAGCTCGGTGGGCAGGGCCCCCGTTGCGGGCGTGAAGGCCGATGTCGTGACGGCAGGGGTGACCGTCGGTCCGCTCAGCTGGCTGCCGTCGAACCGGTACGTGGACCCGTCGGTCGTCGCCGTGGACACGCTCCGGCCGTAGGCGTCGAAGGACGCACTGGTGGTGTGGACGTAGACCGGCTTCCCGGCCTGGTCGAAGTGGTCGAGGGCCTGGGTGCTGGTCGGATCGCCGGTGGTGCCCGCGGACTTGAACGGCTTGCCGTCGTAGAGGGTACGGGTGCCGCTGATCGCGGTGGACGCCGTCACCTCGGTGTCGCAGTTGCCCCGGACCGTGGTCTTCTCGTAGGAGAGGGTGCGGAGACCGGGGTTGGTGCTGACGGCGTAGCCGATGCGGGTGCAGGTCTCAGGGGTGGCGGCGGTACCGTCACCCCTGTCGTTGACGGAGACGACCCGGTTTCCGTTCGCCGGATCCGAGACCGTGACGGCGCTGGCCGTACGCCAGCTTCCGTCGGCGAGCTTGGCCTTGGAGAGCGCCGTGACCTTGGAGTCCGGCGAGTAGGCGTAGATCGCCGGTGCGCCGGCGCTCTGGACGTGGGTGGCCGTAGGTGTCTTGCCGTCGTACAGGCTCCCGGCGATCGACCGGACCGCCCCGCCCTCCTGCTCGAAGACCTCGGTGGCCACGACGCGACCGCTGAGCCAGTTCTCGTCGGTCACGGTGCCACCGAGGGGGCTGGCGACCTGGACGCTGCGCTTGTTGATTCCGTTGGCGAGGAAGTCGCCGTGCATGCCGCGCAGGTAGGTGACCGTCTGCTGGGTCCGGGGCGCCTCGCTGGAGGAGCCGCTGCCGACCCGGCTGGTCACCGACTGGTAGCCGCGGAACTGGTCCCAGGTCCGGGTCTTCGGGTCGGTGAACTCGGCATCGTTGCGGTGCCAGGCGGCTCCGCCGTTGTAGGTGTACTCGGTGCTCTTGCCGATGGCGGGGGTGCTGACCAGGTCCTGCTCGCTGACGACCTTGACGATCGGCTTGTTGAACCAGTCGTTGACCAGGACCGGCTTTCCGTCAGCTCCGACCGCGCCGGGCAGGTACCACTTCACGGGCATGCAGGCCATCGAGTTGGTGTCCTCGGAGGCGGGCATGTGGTGGTTGACCCGCGAGCACTCGGCGTCGCTGTAGACGACGTTGATCCGGCCGCCGGCCTCGGTCTCGACGCTCTTGAGGCGCGGTCGCATGAACATGTGCTCCGGCGGGTCCAGGCCGTCGACCCGGTTGGCCATCATCGTGTAGCCGAAGTTGACGGGCTGGAGAGCCGTGGACGCCTGGCCGTTGGAGGCGGTCCGCAGGACGGAGTCCAACCGGAGGGTGCGCTTGGTCGCGTCCCCCGGATCGGGCTGCGACTGGGTCAGGGCCCAGCTGTCCACCTCGCGGTAGGACCCGCCGACGAGGACCTCGGTAGCGATCGTGGTCAGGCGCTTGGTGGTGAAGAAGGTCGGGGAGTAGTTGGTGCACACGCCGGAGGCGGTGCACATCTGGTCGAGCGGCACATCGGGCCACGCGTCGGCGTTCGCCGTGGTGCGTTGCTCCTCGGCGCAGGTGATGCCGCCGGAGGGCAGGCAACGCTCCGCGACCGTGAAGAGGACCTTCGCCGCGGGGTTGATGGTGCCCTTGGCCGCCCGCTGCTCGTCGAGACGCTGGCCGTAGCCGATCTCCCGGAGGTGGGCGCTCCGCTGGTAGCCGGTGAGCGAGCCCTTGCTCGGGTCCGGGCTACCGCCGCGGCTGTAGTTGTTGCCCTCGGTCGCGTACTGGTAGGTGGTGAGGTTGCCGTGGGCGTCGACGACGTAGTCGAGCTGCCAGCGCCACGCCATCTGACACCAGGAGCCGTTCCCGGTCGACGGGCTGTAGCAGGGGTCACCGCTCTTGGGCGAGTGCACCGGTGTTGTCAGGACCGAGTTGGCGGCGGGGTCGGTGCCGTCTCCGCCGGGCAGATGGTTGAGGCCGAAGTAGTACTGGGTCCCGTCCGGCGTGGTGATCCGCCAGTACTCCATGTCCCGGTAGTTGACGTCGCCGCCGCTCCGCGGTGCACCGGTGAGCTGTTCGATCTTGGAGCCGTCGTCGTCCTGCAGGTGCCAGGTACCGTTGTTGTCGTCCCGGACGATGGTGCCGGACCGGTTGCCGAGCGCCAGGGTGGCGTTCTGGCCGCCCCAGCACAGGTCACCGGAGTTGGTGATGCCGACCTTGTCGCAGCCCTGGTACGAGCGCTCGATGGAGCCGGGTTCGTAGCTCCAGCCGTCGCCGATCCAGGAGGACTGGGAGTTGGTGGCGGACGTCTTGCCGTCGACCGCGGCTGAGTTGTAGCCGAGTGCGACGGCAGGAGCCGCGCCGCCGAGGGACGGCGGCACCGACAGCGGGTAGCTGTAGGTGAAGTTCCCAGCATTGGAACCGGCGGCCCACGCTGCGGAGGGAGCGAGCGGCGTCGCCTTGAAGTTGCCGCCGATGCCGAACGGTGCGGGCACTGCGGAGATCACCACCGGGCCGCCCGACGCACCCGTCGTGCCGGCCGCCAGAGACACCGCGGCGTCGTCGGCGGGGGCCGGTACCTCGATCGATCCGCCCTGCTCGGGGGTCCGACCGGACCTTGCGGCCGCGGGCAGGGTGACATCGGCACTGACCGAGCCACGACCGTCCACGTGGGCGGACACCGGGGTCTGGGTGCGGCACTCGGGTCGCTCGGGCGTCGTCAGCGCGCAGGCGGGCAGCTCGACGAGCGTCGCGCGGTCGGACCATCCGCCGGCCTGGAGCGCATTGAGGTCCAGGGTGATGTTCGCGGCACGACCGTTGCCGGCCGTCGGAGCCTCAACGTCGGACAGGGCGATAAGGGGGCCGGTCACCCCGGCCGCCTTACCCTTGTCCGGTGCGGTCACCTGGACCTGGACCGTTCGCGCACTCTCACCCGCGCCGTTGCCGGGCGCGACCTGGACGGCGAGCCGGCCGGCCCTGGTGCCGGTCGCTCCGCCGGAGGCAGGGGACGCGCCCCCGGTGGCGGCCCGGGCGGCCTTGGCACCGGCGCTGTCGAGGCCGACCGTGACGGTCTCGGTGCCGGTCACGACGGGCGACGCGACCTGCGGCTTCCGGTCGGGCGCCTTGGCCGGGGACGTCGCCTTCGGCGGGTGGACGTCACGTCCTGCGACCGATGCCGTTCCCGGGCCCTTGGGCGCGTTGGGCGGAGTCCAGATCTTCTCCTTCGGTTCCGGGTACGTCCATGCCGCCGCCGGCGGAACGGTCACTCCTGTCAGCGTCAAGGCGACGACGGTCGCCACGACAGGCGACCGCCAACGGCCCCCTGTCGGTCTCCCAGCCCGTTTCCAGGCAGGCAAAACCCCCACTGCGTAACCCCCTTCTTCGGTGTCGACATGGCGTCATATGGGCACAGTCGACGCCATGGCCGAAGTGACGATAGGTGAGGGGTCCGACACTCGGTAGGCCGTTCGGCCACCATGCACATGATGTTTACGGAGTCTTGACCTCGATGCTGTTCGCAATCCGGACATGCCGGTGCGAATTCGAAACCCGGTTGACCAATTCGCAGGTCACGTACCATCGTTCCCACCCGAACGCGGCCCCGAGAGTGGGGCCGCAGTCCGGGAGGGGGACACAGAAGAGACATGTCCGTCACTTCGAGCACAATCGTGCGCACATTGCCTTTGCCATCCCTGCGCAGGCCTGCGGCTCGCCTGGCCGCTCTTGCGACGAGCTGCGTGCTGGGTATGAGCCTGCTCGGCGCGCCCACTGCACTCGCGCTGGACGCCGGCGCTACGCCTTCGCCCACGAACGGGCCCGTCGGTGGCGCCACGCCGGCCACGGCCGATCAGCCGGCACCGGGCCGTACGCCCGCACAGCAGGCTGTGTTCGAGGCCATCGCCAAGGCGAGGTCGACCGGTAAGTCGGTTGTCGTGGACGCCATGACGACCGAGGCGTCGAAGACCGTGGCGAACCCCAACGGCACCCTGACCACGACGGACAACGCCCAGCCGGTTCGGCTCAAGCGGGACGGCACGTGGGCGGACATCGACTCGAGTCTGCGGGCCAACGCCGATGGCAGCCTCAGCCCGGCCGTCGCCTCGACCGCGTTGAGGTTCTCCGGCGGGGGCGCGGGGCCGATGGCGACCGTGGCCACCACGGACGGCAAGGAGCTCGCCGTCGGGGCGCCGTTCGCCCTGCCCAAGCCTTCCGTGAACGGCGGCACCGCCACCTATACCGACGTCCTGCCGGGCGTGGACCTGCAGTTGACCGCGCTGGAGGTCGGCGGCTGGCGCGACGTGATCGTTGTTCGCACCCCCGAGGCTGCGGCGGATCCCGCGCTGAAGACCCTGCGCTTCCCGATCACCGCCAAGGGCCTGACCGTCACGGCGGACGACCAGGGACAGATCGATGTGAAGGACGAAACCGGCGCCTCCCGGTTCCGCTCGCCCGCGTCGCTCCAGTGGGACTCCTCCCGAACGGGCCAGGCCGTTTCAGCTCCGGCTGCCAAGCCCTTCGGCTTGTCGGCGGTTTCCCCGGCAGATGGTTCCGATCTCCCGCGGGCAGGAATGTCGTCGACTGCCGAGGGCCCGGGGGACGGTGCCAACGTCGCCGTCATGGGAACCAAGGTCACGGGTGCCGGCATCGAGTTGACTCCCGACCAGCAGGCGCTGGGTAGCGGCACCGGGCCGTGGTACCTCGATCCGTCACTCACCGCGGTCACCAGCGGGATCCAGGGGTCGGTCGAGGTCCAGGAGAACCACGAGAGTTCCGAGTACTACAACAAGAAGACCAACCTTGCCACGGGCTACTGCGGCTACCACAGTTCCGATCCGAACCAGGACTGCGGGAAGGAAGGCCGGCAGCGAGCGTACTTCCAGTTCGCGGTCAATCCCGCCATCCACACCGTCGTCAGCGGGGCCGAGTCGCCGCCGGTGCTGTTCAACTCGACCCTCAACGGACTCGTCACCGGTGCCGCCAGTCCCGGCACACCGACCGAGCTCGGCCTCTACTCGGCCCCCAAGGCGATCCACGAGCACAGCAAGTGGACGGACCAGCCGTGCCAGTACGGGAACACGAACGTCGTCATGGAGGGCTGCGAGTTCGTCGGCAGCCAGGCCGTCTCCGGCAACAGCGGACCGCTGGCCATCGACGTCACCGACATGATGAAGCGCGCCGCCTACGGCAGGTGGTCCACCTGGACCGTCGGCATCGCTCCCAAGGCGGGTGAGAAGGAGAAGCTCTACCGGCACCACCTCGACAGCAAGCCGAGCATCACCACCACCTACGACATCGCGCCGACGGTCTGGCACCCGCGCACCAGCCCGACCCCCGGCTACACCAACACCGGCGGCGCCGCCGAGTGCACCAGCGGTGGCGCCAACCCCTGGGACAACCCCGGTTGGATCGGTAGCAACCAGAACATCTACCTCTACGCCAACAGCTTCTCCCCGAGCGGTCTTCCGGTTCGCACCAACTACGAGTTGTGGGACGACAACTCCGACTTCCGCTTCATCGACGGCCGTTGGGGTGGCTCCTACAACAGCCCCGCCGAGCCGGTCTCGCCGGGATCGCTCAGCGACGGTCACCAGTACGGGTGGTACGCCCAGTCCACCGACGGCCTGCTCAGCTCCGGCACGAGTCCCTTGTGCTACTTCCGCATCGACCGCACCAATCCGCGCGTCAGCATCCGTTCCAGCGACTTCCCGCCCGCCGGTACGCCCAACCCCAACCCGGCCAAGTACATGAACGACTGGGGCGCGCTGTGGATCTACGCCGACGACCCCGCTCCGGCCTCCGGGCTCCAGTCCTCCGGCATCGCCTGCCTGCGGGTCAGCACCGACCCGACTCCCGTGGTGGGCTGGCACTGCGGTGACGGTGGCACCTACGCCCCCGGGGAGCCGTACTACTACCAGGCACGGAAGTGGGGCATCAACACGGTCTACGCCTGGGCCATGGACATCGCGGGCAACTACAGCCAGCCCGCGCTCTACAACTTCTACGTTCCGTGGCGTCCCGGCACCCAGCCTCTGTTCGGTGATGTCGACAACGACCAGAAGCCCGACATCGTCACCGTCGACACGAACGGCAACCTGCGGATCACCGGTGGCACGGCCGACCCGGTCAGCTCTCTCGTGGCGCCTCCGGCGGCCGCTCCCGGTGCCAACGACTACGGGACCACGTGGGCCGACTTCCAGCTCAGCCACCACGGAGTCCTGGGCTATGGCCTTGCCGTCGACCAGATCGTTGCCCACTACAGCAAGCAGCCGACCTCGTCCGGAACCCAGGCCCTGGCGGACGCTCTCTACTTGATCAACAACGACGGTACCGGGCGCTACGACAAGCTCGTCTCCAGCAGCCTCACTCGACCGGGCAGTTGCACCACCTACGGAACGAACGCGCCGTGCCCGGCATACAACAGCACCTGGAGCCACGTCTCCCAGGTGGTGGCCTTCGGCTCCCCGAAGGGTGAGGCGGTCGCTCCGGACCCGACCGGCAAGCACGAAAAGATCATCACCAGTTTGACCTCCATCCTCACGCTGGAGGACGGCAACCTCTACCTGTTCCAGCCCACCGGTGCCAACAACATCGCCAGTGCGATGCTCATCCCCATGGCGTCGGGCAGTTGGAACGATCTGGAACTTCTCAACCCCGGAGCCGCGAACGGCCCGACCATGGACCCCAGCACCGGCAAGCCGGCCAACCAGACCACGCTGTGGGCCCGAAACCGGTACACCGGCGACATCTCCGTGTACCCGCTCGGGTGGAACGCCAACGGGACGGTCGACTACTCCGCCCTCACCAGGCCGGACAGCGGGACCATGCTGGGCACCGGCGCCGCGCTCAAGGCCGACACCCACCCGCTCATCGGTGCCGGCGACCTCAACAACGACGGCTACGCCGACCTCTGGACCATCGACATCACCAACGCCCTCGCCATCTTCCCCGGCTCCAGCAGCACCGGTACCACCGGGCGGGTAGACGGCTTCGGCCCCTGGGCCTTCGCCGGCTACGCGGACGCCAGCGTCTCCATACATTCCGCCCAGGTCGACTGGCTCTGCGCCGACGCCCTCGGCGGCGCGCGTGAGGGCGCCGAACTCGGCGTCTTCTCCTGCTGGCAGACCCCCAACCAGAGGTTCAACTTCGCGAGCGACGGTACCGTGCGCAGCGGCAGCTTCTGCCTCTCCACCCGCGACAACGCCCTGGACAACGGGACGCGGGCCGTCCTCTCCCTCTGCACCGGCTCCGCCGGGCAGAAGTGGAGCATGCGACCTGACGGCCGCCTGTTCATCCCCGGTACCGTCAATGGCGACAGCCCTGGCGGCAAGTGCCTCGAACTGCCGGGATGGGCGACCGAGCAGGGAACGCGCCTGGGCATCTGGGACTGCCCCGGACTCCAGGACAACCAGCGCTGGACCCTCCAGCCGGAGCGTACGACCTGACCCGGCGGTGACGGACGGGAGATTGAGGCACCTCGTCCCTGGGCGGTGGGCCCTGGCTTCGGCCAGGGCCCACGGCCGTTGTGCGTTAGCCGAGTCGGGGGTGGGGGGGGGGGTGTTGGGGGTAGGCGAGATACAACAGGGGCTGTGCCCGGCGGCGGCG
>NZ_JBHVRK010000008.1:176343-263576 GCF_042885845.1 Kitasatospora sp. NPDC058032
AATACCACATTCTCCCTTAACTTTTAATACTTTTTTTGTTGTGGTTTTTTTTTTTTTTATAACGCCCCGGGGGCGGGGGGGGGGGGGCGGGGCCCCCCCCCCCCCCCCACGGCCGTTGTGCGTTCGCCGAGTCGGGTGTCGGGGGTGGGTAGTTGGGAGAAGGCGAGATCCTACAGGGACTGAGCCGGGCGGCGGCGGGTGTGGTCGAGTTCGGGGAGGGGAGAGCAAGTGGCTGTTCGAATGAAGTGGTCGAGCGTGGTGCTCGCGGGCCTGGCCGGGACGGGGGTGCTGGCTGTCGCTGGGTGGCTCCTGGCCACGGCGGATCGCACCAAGCCGGAAGGAACATGGCGCAGCGGGCCGTATTTCCTGGAATTCCGAAAAGGCGGCGAGATCGGCAGGTCGTCCCTTCCGGCCGGTGTCTGTGGCGGAAGTCGGTACAGGCCGGATGATCTGCTGATCGAATTGGACGGAACCTGGGAGAAGGAGTTCGAGCCCGATGCCGGCCGGGGTGTCCGGGTCGAGGCGGTGCGCAAGGACGGCGGTGGAACGTGCACGTTCTGGGCGTCGATCGGTGTGTACGGCGGAGGCATCGAGAAGCTGGGATTCAGCATGGAGCCTTCGCCGGTGAAGGAGCTTCTGAGGGAATCATGATGCAGATCCTCGGTGCCGTGCGGCAGATCTGATGTCGAGTCGGGTGGCAGGTCAGACGGCGAGGGAGGTGCGGACGGCGTCAATGAGGTTGTTGGCGCGGGGGTCGGCGTGGCCGATCATGCGGTTGGCGGTGTAGGCGAAGGTGATGCCGTGGTGGGGGTCGGCGAAGGTGAATTGGCCGCCGGCGCCGTCGTTGCCGAAGCTGTGGGGGCTGAGCATGGGGCGGAGGGTGGGGGAGGGGAGGAGGAAGCCGGAGGACCAGCGGGCGCCGAGGTCGAAGCCCAGGTGGCCGGGGCCGGAGGAGAGTTCGCGGGTGGCGTCGGCGAGGGTGGCCGGGGTGAGCAGGGGTGGGGTGTCGTCGAGGCCGGTGACGGTGGCGGCGAGGAGGGTGGAGAGGGCGGTGGCGGAGGCGACGGCGCCAGCGCCGGGGAGTTCGACGGCGTGCAGGTCGGGGTCGTTCCAGCCGTGCGGGGCGTCGAGGCCGGGGAAGACGAGGGCGCCGTTCATCGTGACGATGCGGGTGAGCAGGTGCTCGGGGCCGGGCATCGGGCGGCGGCCATCGGCTTCGGAGAGGCGGGCCAGGCGGGGGAGTTCGGTGGCGGGCAGCCCGAGCCAGGCGTCCAGGCCGAGGGGGGAGGAGAAGGTGCGATGGAAGAACTGCCCCGGGGTGAGGCCGGTGATGCGGCGGATCACTTCGCCGATCGCGAAGCCGAAGACGTGGCCGTGGTACTCGTGGGTGGTGTCCGGTTCCCAGAGGGGCTTCTGGTTCTCGATGGCGCGGATGACCGGCGTCCAGGCGGCGAGCTCGGCGAAGGTTAGGGGCGCGTCGAGGGCCGGGATGCCGGCGCGGTGGGCCAGCACCATGCGGGTGGTGATCGCCTGCTTGCCGTTCCTCGCGAACTCGGGCCAGTAGCGGGCGATCGGCGCGTCCAGGTCGAGTCGGCCCTGCTGGGCGAGCAGGTGGGCGGAGAGGGAGACGAGTGCCTTGGCGCAGGAGAAGACCGGGACGACGGTGTCCGCCTGCCAGGGCCTGCCGGTGCGCTCGTCGGCGACGCCGCCCCACAGTTCGACCACCTTGCGGCCGCCCGCGTGGACGGTGACGGCGGCCCCGAGTTCGGGGAAGTCGGCGAAGTTGCGGGCGAAGGTGTCGGCGACGGCGCCGAAGCCCTCGTCGGCCCAGCCGTGGTGGTGGGTCTGCATGGCGGTGTCCGCCTCCTGGGCTCCTGAGCGCGATCGTTGACCGGGTCACGGTAGGGGTAGGCCGGGGTCCTGGGGAAACGGTTTTGACGGGGTGACGCCGGGGCCGCCGGTCAGGGCTGTTTCAGCGGGGCCGGCGCGGCGGTGATGACGCGGTCGAGGGTGCGGTCGAGGGTGCGGTTGAAGGTGCGGTCGAAGGCGGCGTCGGGGCCGAGGTAACCGGCCGGCTCCGCCAGCCACTCGGCCCCGTCCGCCGCCTGGTCGATGCGGCACGCGACTCCGGCCACCCTGCTCCGGTGCGGGCTCCTGCTGCTGCTCTGCGGTCCGCTCGCGGTACGGAAGTTCGCCACCCACGGCACCCGCGGGCGCTGACGGGCAGGCAAGCGCCGGGGCCGGTGCGACCCGTGTCCCGCGGGGTGAAATGTGCTGGACAGTACGGCCGGTGCGGCGGAGGGTGGGCCCCATGGAGTTCACCCACCTCGGCCGCACCGGCCTCACCGTCTCCCGACTCTGCCTGGGCACCATGAACTTCGGCCCGCACACGGAGGAGTCGGACGCCCATCTGATCATGGACAGCGCCCACGAACTGGGCATCAACTTCTTCGACACCTCCAACAGTTACGGCCGGACCGTCGACGGCGGCCGGAGGGGTCACACGGAGGAGATCATCGGCCGCTGGTTCGCCAAGGGCGACGGCCGCCGTGAACGCACCGTGCTCGCCACCAAGGCCTACGCTCCGATGGGGGACTGGCCGAACGAGGGCCGGCTCTCCGCCCTCGCCATCCGCCGCGCCGTCGAGGCCAGTCTGCGCCGCCTCGGCACCGACCACATCGACCTCTACCAGATGCACCACATCGACCGGGACACGCCCTGGGAGGAGATCTGGCAGGCGATGGAGGTCCTGGTCGCCCAGGGCAAGATCATCTACGTCGGCTCCAGCAACTTCGCCGGCTGGCACATCGCCCAGGCCCAGGAGGCCGCCCGCAGCCGCAACTTCCTCGGCCTGGTCAGCGAGCAGTCCCTCTACAACCTGCTCGACCGCGCCATCGAGCTGGAGGTCGTTCCCGCCGTCCAGCACTACGGGCTCGGCCTGATCCCGTGGTCCCCGCTGCGCAGCGGCGTGCTCAGCGGCGCCCTGCGCAAGGAGCGCGAGGGCCGTCTCGTCCGGGGCGCGATGCCCCACGCGGGGGAGCTCCTGGATGCCAACCGGCCCCGCATCCAGGCCTATGAGGACCTTGCCGACGAGCTCGGCGAGCACCCCGCCGACCTGGCCCTCGCCTGGCTGCTCTCGCGTCCCGCCGTCACCGCGCCGATCGTCGGTCCGCGCACCGCCGCCCACCTCGACGCCGCCGTCCGCGCCCTGGACATCAAGCTCGACGACGAGGTCCTCGCCCGCCTCGACACCCTCTTCCCGGGCCACAAGCCCGCGCCGGAGGACTACGCCTGGTAGCGGCGGCGGACGAAGGGGGACCGACACACGGGTGCCCGCTGCCCGGTTCTCGCCGAGACGAGAAGCGGGCACACGTGTGCCGGATGCGGAAGGGGAGGATTTCGAGAGCGGGAGGAGTGTCCACTCACCGCCACTCTCAACGTATAGCGCACGGGGGGCCTTGCGGCAAGGGGGTGGGGGAGGCGCAGAATCGTCGCCCTGGGCCGGGACGGGGCGGAACGGCGGGATTCGGTGGGATTCGCGGAGTCCATGACGTTCTGCCCCGGTCGGTGGATGTGCGGGAACGACGGAACGGGGCCTTCGGTGCTGGATGTGATCGTGGTCGGTGGCGGGCCGACCGGGCTGATGCTGGCGTGCGAGCTGCGGCTGCACGGGGTCGGTGTGCTCCTCCTGGAGCGGCGGGCGGAGCGGGGCGGGGAGTCGCGCGGGCGCGGGTTGCATGCGCGCAGCGTGGAGATCATGGACCAGCGGGGGCTGCTGGAGCGGTTCCTCGCGGTGAGCGAGAAGTTCCAGGTGGGCGGGCTGTTCGGGGGCGTCATGGCGCCCTGGCCGGAGAGTCTGGACACCGCCCACCCGTACGGGCTGGCCACCCCGCAGGCGGTCACCGAGCGGCTGCTGGAGGAGCGCGCCCTCGAACTCGGGGTCGAGATCAGGCGCGGGTGCGAGGTCACCGGTCTGGGTCAGGACGTGGAGGGCGTGAGCGTCGAACTGGTGGACGGCACGCGGCTGCGCTCGCGCTACGCCGTCGGCTGCGACGGCGGGCGCAGTACGGTGCGCAAGGCACTCGGCGTGGGCTTCCCCGGTGAGCCCGCCACGGTCGAGACGCTGATCGGCGACCTGGAACTGTCCGCAGACCCGGCGGAGGTGGCCGCCGTGGTGGAGCGGGTGCGCCGCACCGAGCTGCGGTTCGGGGTGGCTCCCGACGTGGACGGCCGGCCGGGGGTCGCGCGGGTGATCGTACCGGCGGCCGGCGTCGCCGAGGACCGGGCGACGCCGCCGACGCTGGAGGAGTTCAAGGCGCGGCTGCGCGCCGTCGCGGGCACCGACTTCGGTGCCCACGCGGCGCACTGGCTCTCCCGGTTCGGCGACGCGACCCGGCAGGCCGAGCGCTACCGGGTCGGCCGGGTGCTGCTGGCCGGCGACGCCGCGCACATCCACCCGCCGACCGGCGGGCAGGGCCTCAACCTCGGCGTGCAGGACGCGTTCAACCTCGGCTGGAAGCTCGCCGCCGAGGTCGCCGGCTGGGCGCCGGAGGGGCTGCTGGACAGCTACCACGCGGAACGGCACCCCGTCGGGGCGCGCGTGCTGAGCAACACCCGGGCGCAGATGACCCTGCTCGGCAGCGCGTCGGGGCCGACTGCGCTGCGGGGGCTGTTCACGCGGCTGATGGAGATCGAGGAGGTCAACCGCTACGTGACCGGGATGATCACCGCCGTCGACATCCGCTACGACTTCGGCGGAGGGGGCGGAGGGGACGTCGAACTCGTCGGCCGGCGGCTGCGGGACGTCCGGCTCGCGGGGGACCGCAGGCTGTACCAACTGATGCACGGCGGCCGAGGGTTGCTCCTCGACCGCACCGGCGGACGGCTCGCCGTCGACGGCTGGGCGGACCGCGTCGACCACGTGGACGGTGCGGGCGCGGAGCTGGACGCGCCCGCGCTGCTGCTGCGGCCGGACGGCCATGTGGCCTGGACCGGCGACGACCAGGGGGACTTGGAGGCCGCGTTGACCCGGTGGTGGGGTGCCCCGGCCCAGGGACCGGCTCAGGGACCGGCTCAGGGACCGGCCCGAGTTCGATGACCGGGGTGGCGACGGCTGTTGCGCGACCCGAGGCTCGAGGTGCTGCTTGAACGAACCTCTCGGGGCGTCGCCAACACCCCTTGAGCAAAAGGGACTTCGCGCTCGCGAAGGGTTGACCGGTTCTGTCCGCGCTGGTGTAATCACCGCTCACATCGGCCTCTACCCGCGAGTAGCCGAAGCGGCGGGAGGGCCGGAAAGCGCCGACAGGCTGGGGGCAGACGTGTTCGCGAAACCGACTCCGGGCTTCACCACCGCGGCCGCCACCGGGGACACCGTCGTCCTGCTCATCGGGATGCGGATCAACCGGTTCTGGGCCGTCCACCAGTGGGTGCCGGTGATGCTGGCGATGTTCCGGATGCTGCACGACCTGGCGAAGGAACCGGAGCGCGGCCTGCGTGGCAAGGTCCTGCTGACCGCCTCGCCGCGCACCTACTACGTCGTCCAGTACTGGGAGTCCAAGGAGAAGCTGTACCGGTACGCGAGCGCTCCGGACGCCTTCCACCACCGGGTGTGGAAGATCGCCAACAGGGAGCTCAAGGAGGGCCGGCTGCGCGGGCGGGTCGGGCTCTGGCACGAGACGTACGTCGTGCCGGAGGGGTCGTACGAGTGCGTGTACTTCGACATGCCGCCGTTCGGGCTCGCGGGCGCGACCGGGGTGCTGCCGGTGGAGCGCCGCGGGCGGAGCGCCGCGCAGCGCTTCGCCTTCCGCTCGGAAGCGGCGGGGCAGGCGGTGGCGGGGCAGGCGACAGGGCAGGCGGCGGCCGAGTAGCCAGCCGGCCGGTCACCGTCCCCGCCACCGGACGGGCGGGGACGGTGACCGGCCGGGAACGTCAGGCGGTGGTGGTCGCCGGCAGCCCGATCGGGTTGATCGGGGGCAGGGCCGTGCGACAGAGCGCCGAGATCGGCTTGAGGGCGGCGGCGAGCCGGTCGAGCTCGGCGCGCGGGTGGTCCTCCCAGACCCGGGCGGCGGCGAGGTCGGTCGCCGCCTCCAGGGACTGGTGGCGCATCCGGCCGCACTCGGTGATGGTGCCGCGCTCGGTGAGCCAGCCGCGTTCGGTCAGCCGGGCGGTGGCCGCGTCCCACTCCTCGTCCGTCCAGCCGCGGAACGGCTGCAGCGCCTCGCGCCGCACGTCCAGGGCGCAGCGCACGACCAGCGCCTCGCAGCCGTCCAGCCCCGCCGAGACCAGGGCGGCGATGTGGCCGTCGCCGCGGTGCTCGCGCATCACGGTGGCGGCCTGCCAGAGCCGGCCGTGCAGGTCGGACGGGCGGGGGAGGGCGGCGTTGGCGGCGGCCAGGACCCGCCCGGCGCAGTCCAGCCGGGTGACGGCGTCCTCCAGGAGGTCGGTCGCCAGCTCGATCTGCGCCCGGTCGACGTGCTCCAGCAGCCGCGCCAGGGCCGCCGAGGCACCGGCGGCCCGGGCGGCGAGCGCCGTGTCCGGGTCGGCGAGCTTCCAGATCGCCGGCAGGGCGCGCTCGATCGGGGCGGGCGCGAAGTTGAAGAAGGCGGCGATCACGGGTGGCGCGTCCACCGGGCCGAGCGGCGCGGCGCGGCCGGCGAAGTAGCTGCGCGCGACCCCGCGCAGGCCCGCGTCCTCGAAGGCGCCGACGCCTTCCGGGGTGAAGTAGGTGACGGCGTGCACCGGCTCGAAGAGCCACCACAGGGCCCGGGCGGGATGGACGAGATCGGCCAAAGGGGAACCTTCCTCGGGGAGGGACTGGCGCGCCGTACGAGTGTTCTCGTAGAGGCTGATGACCACGGCGGCGGCCACGATAACCCTGCTCGGGGTGTGATGACAGTCACGCGGAGGTCTCGGTGGTGACACGTGGCCGGCGGCGCACGAGATGATGGCCGGGGTGCGCCCCCGCGCACGCCCGATCCCTCGCTACGTTGGCACGTCGGTATGTCGGTACGTCGGTACGTTGGCAAGAAGGCAGAAGAGGTAACAGGCCCCATGGCGCAGATCAATCCCAGCATCCTGTCCGCGGACTTCGCCCGGCTCGCCCAGGAGGCCGAGGCCGTGCGGGGCTCGGACTGGCTGCACGTCGACGTGATGGACAACCACTTCGTACCCAACCTGACCCTCGGCGTCCCGGTCGTCGAGTCGCTGGCCCGGGCCACCGACATCCCGCTCGACTGCCACCTCATGATCGAGGACCCGGACCGCTGGGCCCCCCAGTACGTGGAGGCGGGCGCCGGTTCGGTGACCTTCCACGTCGAGGCCGCCGCCGCGCCCGTCCGGCTCGCCCGCGAGATCCGGGCCAAGGGCGCCCGCGCGTCGATGGCGCTCAAGCCGGCCACGCCGATCGAGCCCTACGAGGACCTGCTGCCCGAGCTGGACATGCTGCTGATCATGACCGTCGAGCCGGGCTTCGGCGGCCAGGCGTTCCTGGACATCATGCTGCCGAAGATCCGCCGGACCAGGCAGCTGATCGCCGAGCACGGGCTGGAGCTGTGGCTCCAGGTCGACGGCGGTGTGTCGGCGAGCACCATCGAGCGCTGCGCCGAGGCCGGCGCGGACGTCTTCGTCGCCGGCTCGGCGGTGTACGGTGCCGAGGACCCGGCCGAGGCGGTCGCCAAGCTGCGCACGCTCGCCGAGGGCGCGAGCGCCGGTGCGGACTGGGCCTGCGCGCACTGAGGCCGAGGGGGCCCGGCCGGGCGGTCCCGGCTGGAGGATCGCCGGGCCCTGGAGGAGGATCGTTGCGACGACCCCTCCGGCCGGGGCGGGGCGGGCCCTGCCACCCCTCCCCGGCCCGACGCACACGGCGGTGACCGCCCCATGAGCAACCTCGACGTCAAGCCCGCCCCGACCACCTGCGGCGGCGAGCCCGGCACCGGACCGGTCCGCGACCTGCTGACCGCCCGCCGGGTGCCGCTCGGCGAGAGCACCGTCGTGCGCCGTCTCCTGCCGAACCTGGGTCGGCGGATGGTGGGGGCGTGGTGCTTCGTGGACCACTACGGTCCGGACGACATCGCGGACGAGCCGGGCATGCAGGTGCCTCCGCACCCGCACATGGGCCTGCAGACGGTCAGCTGGCTGCACGCCGGCGAGGTCCTGCACCGCGACAGCCTCGGCAGCCTGCAGACCGTGCGCCCGCGCGAGCTGGGCCTGATGACCTCCGGGCGGGCGATCTCCCACTCCGAGGAGTCCCCCCGCCCGCACGCCCGCTTCCTGCACGGTGCCCAGCTCTGGGTCGCCCTGCCCGACGCCCACCGCCACCGCGAACCCGCCTTCGAACACCACCCCGACCTGCCCACCGTCACCGCCCCGGGTCTGTCCGCCACCGTCATCCTCGGCACCCTCGACGGCGCCACCTCCCCGGGCACCACCCACACCCCCCTTGTCGGCGCCGACCTCACCCTCACCGCCGGCACCGACCTGCGCCTGCCGCTGGACCCCGACTTCGAGTACGCCGTCCTCACCATGTCCGGCACCGTCGACGTCGACACCGTCCCCCTCGACCCCGGCGCCATGCTCTACCTCGGCACCGGCCGCCGCACCCTCCCCCTCCACGCCACCACCGACGCCACCTTCCTCCTCCTCGGCGGCGAACCCTTCGCCGAAAAACTCGTCATGTGGTGGAACTTCATCGGCCGCACCGGCGAAGAGATCACCCAGGCCCGCACCGACTGGGAAACCGGCACCCGCTTCGGCAACGTCCACGGCTACGACGGCGCCCGACTGCATGCCCCCGCCCTCCCCGACATCCCCCTGAAGCCACGTGGACGGGTACGCTGACCTGCGAAGATGAATCGATGGCCAGGTTCGCGCCCACCGCCGGCGGCAGGATTCTTCGGGTATGCGGGGGCGCCTGGTGATCGAGTTCCGTTCCCTGCATCTGCGTCCTTGGAGGAGTGAGCTACAGGCTTCTCGATTCTCGGGTCTGGGCGTCTTTCGCAGGGTCTGCTCGTATGGATGCTGACCCATTGCTGACCGCGTGCCGTTGTTCGGCGGGTGCCCGAGGTACGCCCGGAAAGCGACCCGAAGCCGCCCGAGCGGGGTGGTTGGATGGGAGGGCGGATCCAGCTTGTCGCCGCCGTCGGCACGGTGCGATCCTTTCGGGCATGCTGCACAGCGACCTGCCGGACCACGCGTCAGTTCTCAGGGAGGTGCGGCAATTGCGGAGAGTCGGCCTGGTGCGGCTGCGTGAGCTGGAGCTCCCGGCGCTGGCCCGGGCCGCGGACATGATCGACCTGCCGGCCGGGCGGGAGCCGCGGCCCGCCGCTGTGGAGCGGCTGGTGCGGCTGGCGGTGACGCGAATCGATCCCGGCAACCTTCACACGGCCGCCGAGTACAGCCTTGGCCTGGCCCAGGGCACTCGCGACTGGCCGCCCGCCGACCGTCGGAAGCGTGCCGCTGGCGTGTACGGGGTGAGCGTGGAGCGATTCCGCAAGCACCACGAGGCGCTGGTGCTGGGTGAGGTCGCCGAGCAGGTGATCCGGATGGCCGTGCGGGCGGCGCAGTCGCGCCGAGCGGAGCAGGCGGGGGAGGCGGGGGATGTCGGGCCGCTCGCGTCCGCGTCGTCGGGTCACCGGTCGCTGCGGGTCCGGGTGGGCGAGCGGACCGCGCTGGTGACGGTGCACGTCCACCCCGTCGATCTGCTGCGCGATGTTGACGTCGTGGTCTCGCCGACCAACACCTATCTGGCGCTGCCGGAGCCGTACAAGTCGTCGGTGTCGGCGTCGCTTCGGCGGGTGGGAGCGCTGCGCGGGTCGACCGGGGAGCTCGTCGAGGACCTGGTGCACGACGAGTTGCGGAGGTGGGCCGCCCGGCACGGGGCGCCGGGCCGGGCGGCCCTGCCGGGAACCGTGGCGGCGGTCGGGCCGGGGGCGCTGGTGGAGCAGGGCATTCGGCGGATCTATCACGCCGCGGTGGCGGTCCCGCGCCTCGGGACGAACGACTACGACGTGCTGCCGGCGGACGTGACCCGGGCGGTCGCCCGGGCGCTCGCCGTGCTCGGCGAGGAGTACCGGCAGTTCGATCCTCCGCTGCGCTCGATCTGTTTTCCGCTGCTCGGTTCCGGCCGGGGAGGGCTGCCGTACGAGGTCAGTCTCGGCATGCTCTGGGCCGCGGTGGAGGCCGAACTGATCCGCGGTGCGCAGTGGGAGGTGCACCTCGTGGTGCGGCGGGCCGCTGCCGCAGATCTGATTGAACGTCAACTCACGGCCGCGAAGGACATCGACGGAAGGATCCGATGAACCCGTACCAGGTGCTTGCGGCCGCCGCCGCCGACTGGGACCGGTTGGCCGGCCTGCTGGAACCCGCGTCGGGCAGCCAACTGGAGTCGCGGCTGCAGGCGTTGAGATCCTCCGAGCAGGACGGGCCGGCCCGGCTGCAGGCGGCCGAGGAGGCGGCCCGGCTGTTGCTGGAAGCGCTGCCGGACGCCGAGTCCGGACGGCTCGACGACGCGTCCGGTGCCCGGCTTGCCGTGGACTCGCATGACCGGTCGCACCTCGGCTTCCATGCGGACGACCTGGCCGTGCTGGTGCTCGACGGCCACCGCATGGTCGGCCCGGTGCTCGGCCCGATCCGGGCGAGGATCCTGGCCGTACCGGCACTCGACCCCGACGAGGTGCGGCTGTTGGGCGGTGATCCTGGCGCTGCCGGGCTGCTGAGGTTGCCCGGGCTCGGCGGGAGGCCGCGGCTGCCCGGCTTCCAGTTCGGCGTCGCGGGCACGCCGTTGCCGACAGTGGTGGAGATCAACACCGTTCTGGACGCCGAACGCGACCCGTGGGGCGTCGCGGACTGGTGGCTGTCGGCCAATGCCTGGCTGGGCGGCAACCCCGCCGACCTGCTCGGCGCCGGGCGGGACGGCCAACTCGTGGACGCGGCACGGTACCTGTCGGAGGAGGAGTAACCGGATGGCGAACACCAGGCCCCCGCGGGTGCTGCCGGGCACGCCCGCCAAGCTGACCCTGCCGGCCGGCGCCCCGTTGTACCGGTTGCACGCGGCCCGCCACCCGGCGACAGCGTTCAATCCCGTACCCGCCCACTGCCTCTACGGCGGCGGCCGTTTCGACGCGACCAGGTGCGACCCGTTCGGCTATCTCTATGCCGGGCTCACCGCCGAGTCGGCGGTGTGCGAGTCGCTGCTGCGGTCGGTTCCGTTCGATCCGGGCGGGACGTCGCGGCTGGTGCCGAGGGCCGCGATTCGCGGCCGCCGGCTGTCCTTCCTGCGGTTGGCCGCAGAGCTGGACGTGGTGTCCCTGGTGACCGGCCGGGAGCTGGCGAGTGTCGCCCAGGACTCCTGGCTGGTCCAGGCGGAGGCCGCCGAGTACCCGTTCACCCGTGACTGGGGTCATTGGATCCGTGAGCACACCGACCCGTGGGCGCAGGGCTTCCTCTGGCCGTCCAAGCGCGAGCCCGGCGACCGGGTGGTGGTCCTGTTCGGTGACCGCTGCGTGCCGGACGTGATCGAGGAGACGGGCGTCCCGCCGGTCGACTTCGACACCGCCGAGGGGGAGAGGCGGCTCAACTCCTTGCTGGAGCCCTACCACGCGAGGATCGCCCCGTGACGCCGGAGCGGGCGATGGACCCGGTCCAGGACCGGGGTCGGGACCCGGACGAGGTCTCCGACGACGAACTGCGCGCCGAGCGGGATGGGTTGCTGGAGCGGCTGGCGGGTCTGCGGGCGGACGACCCGCAGGCGCCGACGGCGTGGGCGGTCGCCGGGGATTTCAGCTACCAGCTCTTCCTGCGGCAGGCACGTCCGGAGGACCTGGACCTGGCGGACGAGGCGTTTGAGCTGGCCTTCGCCCGGCCCGGCGACGAGGAGATGTGGGACGCCTGGCGGATCCTCCGCGCTCGCGTGCTGCTGTTCCGGTACGACGCGCGGCCGCAACCCGAACTGCTCGACCGGGCCTGGGCGCTGCTGGTCGACGGCCTGGCCGAACCGGTCGCCGGCTCGTCGTTCGAGCACCTCAGGGCGCTCGGCAGGTACCTGGTGGCCCGGCTCGCCCGGTTGCGGTGGGTGCAGGCCGACGACCGGCCCGCCCCGCAACGGGCGGCTCTGCTCTCCGAGGCGCTGCGCCGGTACGACGCCGCGCTCGACGACCACGCACCCGGCAGTCCGGAGGCCGCCGAACTGCACGGGGAGGCCGCTGCACTGCACCACGAGCGGTACCGGACCGGCGGTGACCTGCCCGACGCGCAGGCCTCCGTCCGGCACTACCGCGAGGCTCTCGAGGCGGTCCCGCCGGACAGCGATGTCCCGCTGCTGCGCTACGGACTCGCCAGCGTCCAGATGGTGCACGGCCAGCGTGCCCGGGACCGGGAACTGCTGACGGAGGCCCGGACCCAGTTCGCCCGAGCGCTGGTCGAGGCCGGCGAGCGATCCGCGGAGCGACCGTGGTGGGGCCGCGAGGCAATGGCCCGGATGGTCTACATCCGGACGATGCTGTGGTGGCAGTGGGACGACAGTACCCAGGTCGGGCCCGCCGAGGCGGAGTTGGCGCCACTGCTCGCCGAGCCGGATGCCGTCGACGAACTGCTGCCCACGTACCTGGACTGCTTCGGGCGGCTGCTCTACCAGCGTGCCACCGAGCGCGACGACGACGCCGGACGAGACCGGGCACTCCACCTGCTGCAGCGGGCTCTCGACCGCTGGCAGCCCGAACGCGACGGCGGCTCGGCCGCACCGCTGGGCCTGCTGGTGGCGACACTCCAGTGGGCCCGCTACCGGGCGGACGGCGACCCGGCGCGCCTGCCGGTGCTCGCTGCGGCCAGCGGGCGTGCCCTCGAAGACGAGAGCCAGGACGCCCAGTTCCGGCGGATGGCCGTCATGTGCCACGGCTGGGTCGGACACGAGCTGGTGCGCCAGGGCCTTGCCGAGGCGGGCCCCGAGGTCGACGCCCTCTTCCAGGAGGCCTACCGCGCCACCATGGGGGCGATGGCGGACGTCGAACACGGCGGGGCCTTCCTCAACTTCAGCGATCAGGAGTTCAACGGTCTCGCCAACGACATCGGCGGCCTCGACCGGCTGCCCGCGGAATTCGACCGGCTGTACCGGACCTGGCGCGAAATGGAACCGGACAGCCGCGAGTCGGGCGAGTCGGCCGAGCTCCTGCTCGGCATGGTGCCGCTCCTCGATCCGCACGGCACGCACGTCACCACCGAGCAGAAGACCGCGCTCCTGCAGGCCGCGTTGCAGCACCGGAAGGGCGATGCCGCCGGGCTGAGCAGCCTCCACGCCATCGCCGGCTGGATCGGCCTGAACGAGGCGACGGCCGGCGACGGGTCGAGCCTGGACGGGGCGCTGGAGCACCTCGATGCGGCCCGCGACCTGCGCACCGGCCAGGACGGGCGGACGACCGACGGAATCGAGTTGCTGCGCTCGTTCGTCCAGGGCCACCGAGGTCAGCTGCGCGGCGGCCTCGACGAGGTGGAGACGGCCGCGAGTGTCATCGCCCGGTTGCGCGACCGGCCCGGCACCACCCCCTACCTCCGGTCGCTCATCGACGGCCAGCTCGCGGCCATCGAGGCCGTTCGGTGCGCGCGGCAGGGCGACCTGGCCGGCACCGACCGGGCCGTCGCGCGCCTCGCCGAGGTCCACGGCGCGCTCGACCCGGACGACCCCGCCCGCGGGGAGATGTGGACGATGCTGGAGAACGCCCGGATGGGCCGCGACCAGCTCGCCAGGAACCTGGGCCTGCCGACCGCCGCCATGGCGACCCATGGCGGTGCCACCCTCGACGAACTGCGCCGCCAAGCGGCCCGGCTGCCGCGCGACCGCCGTGCCTGGGTGCTGGGGGACGCGGGTGTCGCCCGTACCGCACGGGCGATGGACCCGCCCGACCCCCGGCTTCTCGACGAAGGAATGACCCTGCTCCGGGAGGCCTTGGACCTGTCCGACGAGGGAAGCGACGACTGGCTGCGCTACGCCTTCACGCTGGGCGGCACCCACTGCGCCAAGGCCTCCCGGAGCGGCGACCGCCGGGAGCTGGGGACCGGCATCGACCTGCTGGAGCGGGCCGCCCGGCTGGCCGGCGGCCCCGAGCACCGGCTGTGGGCGGTGTGCAGCCTGACCCTCGGCCGGGCCTACCGACTGCGCGCCGACCCGGCCCGCGACGACCGCCGCCGGGGACGCCTCGCCGGGCTCGAATCGCTGCGTGGACACTCCTGGGCGGCGCTGCTCCAGTCCGGCACCGGGCACGCCGCCGAGGGCGCGGCCGAGGCCACCGCCGCGGCCCTGGAGGTGGCTGCCTGGTGCCTGGCCGACGACGTCCCCGAAGCCGCCGTCCAGGCACTGGACGCCTGCCGCGGACTGGTGCTGCACGCCGCGAACACCGCGATGACGGTGCCCCAGCTGCTGACCGCCACCGGCCGGCCCGACCTGGCGGAGGAGTGGCGGGCCGCGGTCGGCGCCGAACCGCCCGGCGGAGCGGACGGCTCGACCGGGTCCGGCGGCGTCCCGAGCGAACTGCGCCGCCGCGTCCTGACCGCGCTGACCGCCCTCGGCCCGGACGGCGGGCCGTCGGCCCGGCTGCTGGGCACCCCGGCCCCTGCAGAGATCGGCGAGGCGCTGCGCAGATGCCGGGCGGACGCCCTGGTGTACCTGATGCCCGCCTCCGACGACCGCGGCGGGGCGGCGGTCCTGGTCACCGCGGACGGTGGCGCGCACTGGCTGCCGCTGCCGCTGCTGACGGAGGACGCCGGACCCCTGCGGGCCTACACCCCGGCCGGCCGGACCGTCCGGGACATGGGGCCGGCCCCGCACGCTGCCACACCCGACTCGACCTCGCTGCGCCGGCAACTGGACCGGCTGTGCTCCTGGGCGTGGTACGCGGTGGTCAAGCCACTTCTGGGCATGCTCGTGCCACCACCCGGCCGCACCCGCCCGCCGTCGCTGATCCTGGTGCCCATGGGCACCCTCGGCGTGGTGCCGTGGCACGCGGCCTGGTCGGAACCGGACGCCACTGGACGCCGCCGGTACGCCGTCGAGCAGGCTGAGATCTCGTACGCCGCCTCGGCCCGGCTGCTGTGCGACGTGGCCGCCCGGCCGTCCACACCGCACACCGGCGCCGCTCTGGTGGTCGGCAACCCGACCGGGGACCTGCGCTACGCCGGCGAGGAGGCGGACGCGGTGCAGCGGGCCTTCTACCCGCGGGGCAGCTTCCTCGGGCGGCGCGCGGCGGGCGAGGCCGACGGCCCGGGTACGCCGGCCGAGGTGCTCGCCTGGCTGCGCCACGGCGGTGGTGGCGTCCTGCACCTGGCCTGCCACGCCACCGTGGCCGCCAACCAGCGCTACAGCTCGTACCTCTCCTTCAGCAGCGGTGAGCTGGCCGCCGAGGAGCTGACCGAGGCGGCCGGGCGGGGTGGCGACGGGCTGGAGCTGGTGGTCCTGGCGGCCTGCCGGAGCCACGTGTCCGGGCGCGGCCACAACGAGGCGTACAGCCTTGCCACGGCGTTCCTGGTGGCCGGAGCCCGATCGGTGATCGGCTCGCTGTGGCCGGTTCCCGACGACGCCACCTCGGTCCTGATGTTCATGACGCACCACTTCCTGCGCCGGGAGCAGGAACAGGCGGGCCGGGCGCTGCGCCGGGCCCAGCTGTGGATGCTCGACCCGGACCGCCGGCTGCCGCCCGGTATGCCCGACGCGCTGGCCGCCCGCGCCGCTGCGGTGGAGCCGGACGACCTCTCGGCCTGGGCGGGTTTCACCCACCTGGGGCAGTGACGGCGGATCAGTCCGGGACGACCGTGCGGAGCGGGAGGGTGAGCGCCGCCCAGCGGCCGGGGGAGGCCGCCGGGCGGCCGGGCAGCATGTCCCGGGTGCCGCCCGGGGCGAGCGGGCGGAACACGCCGTCCGTCGACCGGCCGGTCTGCCGGTCCGCGGGCAGCTTCGGGTCCCAGGGCCCGAACTGGAACGGCACGGTGTTCAGTTCGCCCTCCGCCACGATCAGCTTGAGCCAGTCACGGACGTAGGCGGCGGGTCGGACCGGTCGGGTGGACGGGAGACTGAGGTGAATCGGATCGCCGTCCAGCGCGTAGCCGGTGCCGCCGGGGGCGATGAAGGCCCCGGGGAAGAGGACCGATCGGCTGGCATAGCTGTCCGTGAGGTTCAGCAGGACGCACCAGAGGGCCTTGCTCGTCGAACGGTTGTGAATGCGGACGGACACCCTCGGCTCCTGCCAGCCGCCCGGCCCGCGACCGTAACGACAGACGATCTCACCGGAGCCCTCGGGCATGATCGGGCCACCGCTGCCCCAGGGCGTCACCTCGACCCGGACGTGGGATCCGAGCGAGGGATCGGGGTTGGCGAGGTCGCGCAGCTGATGCCAACCGGCCAGGTGGACGAGGCAGTCGACGATCCGCCGGGCGTCGGCCGTACCGTCCCACGGCAGCGCCGGGACGGCGGGGGATCCGTCCCGGAACAGCACCCGGGCCTCCGCCCGGTCCAGGACGACCCGCAGCAGCGTCCCGGGCGCGTCCCGCGGATCGTCCACGAGGCGAACCAGCGGCGAGCGGGCGGTGCGCAGGGCGTCTTTCAACTCGTCAGCTACCGCGGGGCGTTCCATTGCCTCCACCAGTACCGACACCGGCGGCATGGCCAGCGCGGACAGCGTCACCGGGTAGCTGAGCGCCGGATCGGGTGACCAGCCGGACGGCTCCACCAGAGTCCGGTCGACCCTGACCTCCCGGGCGGTCAGCAGGTGCCGGTCCCGGCTGCCGGGCCCGGGCTCGACGCTGAACTCGGTACCGCCGGCGTCCGGGCCGGCGCGCAGCCCGTGGACGGTTCCACAGTCCACCTCCCAGCCCGAAGCACCGTGGCGGAGCAGGTGAGGGCTCGGGGCGCGAACAGCCCCGCCGAGGAACGGCCGGTCGGCAGGGCCACCGGCCTCCAGGGGGAGCAGGACCGGGTGCTGGCGTTCGCCCGAGCCCTGCACCCGGCACTGTACGGCTGCCATCAGCCGGCGGTAGCTCAGCTCCGGGCCGCCCTGCTCGCCGAGCGCGCCGAGGAGTGCGTGCGTGAACACGCCGTGCCTGCGTCCGTCGAACCAGTCCTCGAACGCGGGCTGGTTCAGCCGACTTGCGGCCAGCAGGACGTGGCCCGGCCCGGCCGCGGGACCGGTGATGTCGCGGGCCGTCGCGAGCGCTCCCCAGGACGGATCCGGTGGAAGGAAGCGCGCGCTGCCCTCGGCGTCCCGGGTCGCGCCGCCCGAGAAACAGCAGTCGAGGACCGCGACGACATGGGCGCCGCGGGCGGCGACCTCGTCCAGCAGGGCCCCCAGCTCCTTGTCCAGCAACGGCCCGTCGGCGCAGACCACGGACTGGCAGCGGCCGGTGGATTCGACCTTCAGCTGCTCGGCCGTGGCGTCGAACTCGGCACCGTGGCCGGAGAACCAGAGCAGTGCGGTGTCCTGTGGCCCCGCCTGCCCGAGATGCCCGCGGATGCCGTCGGTGACCGCACGCACGGTGGCGTCGGTGTCGAGCAGCGTCCGCACAACCGGCTCCGTCACCTTCGCGTCCAGCCAATGCTCAGCAGCAGCCGCGTCATTGACGCACCCCTGGAGCGAAGCGCGGCCGAGCGCCGAGTAGTCGTTGATCCCCACCAGGAGTGCAAAAACCGTCCGCATGGGCAGAAGTGTCTCAGGGGGATACCGCCCTGGTGGTCCGGTCGACCGGGCGAATGGTGGGCGGGAACAGGTCGTCATCCGGCCATGTGCGTGCGATCACCTGCACGGCTTCGCACTATGGCAGTGCGATCACTATCCTTCCCTTCTCGGCCGCGCGGTGTGAGCGCGGTGTCACTCCATGGTCATCGGGGGATTCATGGGTTTCATTGAGCAGCCTCGCCGCGTCGTGCGACCAGGCCAGGCAACCGCGCCCGGTCGGGCTGCGGCGAGCGGTCCGGCCACTGGCGGGCGACCGCCACAGACCCGCGTCGGGGCGGACCGGTTGCGCGCGAGGCCGGCGGGCTTCCTGAACGCCGTACGCCGACTCGACGCCGGACTCGACCCGGCCGCCTGCAGCGAGCTGGCCGACTGGCTCAAGGAGCAGTACACCACCGAGTTCGGCGACGTCCCGCTCGGCTTCCTCGCCACCTGCTACCTCGGTGCACCGTACGTCGACCATCAGCTGAGCCTCTTCCGTTCGATCGTGGACCACTTCGCCCCCGGGGATCCGATGCCCCACCCCTTCGCAGCCGCCCGGATGCTGGTGCGCACCGGCGCCTACGCCTTCGTCGAGGTGTACGACGGCGGCCTGGTGCTGCCGGTGCTCCCGGACGGCAGCGTGGTACGCCCGTGAACCCGTCCCGCCGACTGCTCCACCGCGAACGGAGACCCGCATGACAGAGGTGGACCACGTCCTGCGCAACCAGGTGGCGCAGGTCGACAGACTCGTGCACCGGCTCTCCGAGCAGGTCGGCCAGGTGTCCGGTCAGGTCTCCGCCGTCGGCGTCGCGCAGCAGCAGACCCAGAGCGAACTGCAGCAACTGCGCGCCGACTTCCTGGCCTTCGTCCACCAGTCTCGGCTGACCGCCAACGTGCAGCGGGCCGAGACCCGCATCGGTGTCATCCAGGACAAGGTCGACCACGAGTTCGGCCACCACAAGGTGGTCCGGCGCACAGCCGTCGGCATGCTGCAGGCCTTCGACCTCGGCCTGGTGTCCGAGGCGACGGTGACCTCGGTGAGCGAGCAGCTGATGATCCAGACGCCGCGCTACTGGCTCGCGCCCGCCCTGGTCGCCCTCGCGGCCTGGTCCGCCGACGACCCGGCGCTGTGCGAGCGGGCGGTGGACGAGGCGTTCCGGCGCTCACCGGAGCGCACCTCGCTCCTCTTCGCGCTGGTGCTGCGCAGACAGGGCCGCCAGCAGGCCGCGGTGCGGTGGCTGCGGCACTATCTGATCGCCCAGGACCCGGCCGCGCTCGGTCGGGAGTTCGCGGTCATCCTGGAGTCCATCTCGCAGGGGGCCTTCGGCGCGGGCGGCCGCGAGATGCTGCACGAGACGCTCGGGCGGTGGCGCGAGACCCTGCTCGGCGACGACGAGGCCCGGGCCGCCCAGGTACGTCGGTGGCGTGCGGAGATCGACAGCCTGCGCGCACCATCGGCCGCCGGCGAGTTCCCCCGGCTCTCCCGGGTGTCCCTGCAGTGGCCGCACCTGGACTCCGTACTCGCCTCGGCCCGGGCCCAGCGGGCGATCCTCGCCAAGTACACCGCGATGATGGCGGGGGAGTCCCTCCCGTCCGAGCGGCTCGAGGACGCCATCGACGACATCCTGGACCGGCTGGTCTCGGAGTACGACAACGAGGAGCTGCCGCTCCGCCGCGACCTGGCGTTCAACCAGGCGGTGGTGGCGTGCGACGGCGACCTGGACGCGGCCAGGCAGGCCGTGGACGTGGACTCCGCTTCGCTGGAGGAGACGCTCGACTACCTCACCATCCAGTCCACCGCGGCACTCAACCCCTCGGCCATCGGTGCCTCGGCCTCCACCCAGCGGCTCGCCATCGCTGCCTGCCACGAGTGGTTCGCGCAGGCCCACGCCGGCTTCAGCCGGGACTACCGGATGGCCGAACCGCCGGACGTCCAAGCGGTGTTCGCCACCAGCTACACCGTCGCGGCCCAGGTCTTCAAGCTGCCGCAGTGGGCGGGTTCGTTCAACACCCCGCTCCCCGCCCTGGAACAGTCGCTCGCCGGGCACTGGGACCAGCACACCGCCCCCTTCCTGGCCTCGCTGGCCTACCCGCTGAAGCGCCGGCTGGTCGTGCTCGGCGGCGCGCTCGCGCTGCTGCTGTTCGTCGTCGGCCCGATGAACATCGCGGTCGCCCTCGGCCTGGCGGTCCTGGCCGGCGGCATCTGCGCAGTGGTGCTGTACACCCGCTCCGAGGCCGCCCGGAAAGCCACGGACTCGGCCAAGAAGCTGCTGGCGCACGCCAAGAACGACTCCATCCACCAACTGCGCGGCGCGTGCGCCGAGTACACCGACTGGAAGACCGCCTACCGGAACGCGGACCAGGTGGAGACCCGGACCCGCGAGTTCATCGGCTCACTGGCCGCCGCCGGCCACGCCCACAGCCCGTTCGACGGGCGCACCGTCCGACCCGCCGCCGCCACGCCGCAGTCCGGAGGAACGCAGTGACCAGGCCCTACCCCGCCCCGCCACCACCGCGTCGCCCCGCCGCCTCCCCGTGGGCGGCCAGCCCCGAGCCCACCACGGAGCGGGCCACCAGCCGGCTGCGCCGGATGGTCGAGGGCCTGCCGGGCTGGGAACCGTTGCCGCCCGGCGAGGTGACGGTGCGTCGCCCCGGAACCGGGCTGTGACACCGGCCTGGCGGCGGCGCGTGACACGGGCCAGGCAGCAGGAAGTGCGAACACCCGGACCACTCGGCGGCCCGTACGACGCCTGGGCCGACTTCCTGGAGCGCTGGTCGGCGGGCGAGCCGGTCGACGACACCGGCCTGCCCGCGCTCACACCCACCGACTTCCCCGAGGACACCTGGCAGCGGCTCGGGGCGCGGATCAGGGAAGCGTTCCAACGGCGCCTCCAGGCCTGGGCGGACGCGCTCGTCGCGGCCGTCAACGCGGCCGACGACGAGTTCGCCGCGGGCCGCGCCCTCGCCCAGGCACGCACCGGGCTGCACCGGATCCGGGCGCTCGCCGGCCACCCGCAGCTCCCGGCCGACCTGAGGGAGAAGCTGACCGCGATCATCGACGGGCAGATCCGCCGGGCCCAGCAGGACCTGGAACGAGGGCTGGAGCGCCGGGCGTCGCGCGAGCACGACCAACAGGCCGTCGACGCCCGCCGCCGCACCTTGCGCGACAACCCGCTCACCGCCGTCATCACCGCTACGCCCCCGGCCGACCCGGGCGGCTGGTCCTACGACCCCGCCGACGGGCCGCGCCGCCGAATCGTCCCGGGCTGACCGCGTCTTCGACCCGCCCTCCTACCGCCGTCCCGCCGAACCGAGACCCGAGGCCCAGATGTCCAACTACGCCGAGTGCCGAGACGACCTCGACAACTACCTCACCGCGCGAGTACCAGTGATCGGCCTGCGTACCATCGAGCAGCAGCGGGCGCTGCGGCTGGTGAAGGAGGTGGCGACCCGGTCGCGCCGTAGCAGCCAGCCGTTCTGGATCTACTCCAGGGCCACCGGCCTGCGCGACCTGCGCTCCAACACCACCGTCCAGGACGACCGCTCCCTGACCGGCGCCATGGAGTTCGCCACCACCCAGTTCATCAGCCGCCCGCAGGCGACCCTGATCCTGGTCGACCCGGACGGGCTGGAGACCGACACCCACTTCACCCGGCACGTCGCCGAACTCGCCCGGCTGGCCGACGCCAACGCCGGCAGCATCGTCCTGATCACCGACAGCCCGATCTGGAGCGGACTGCAACGGCTCGGCATGAGCCTGCAGCTCGAACTGCCGGATGCCGCCGAGATGTACGGCACCGTCAGGAGCTTCCTCGACGACCACCACGGCGTGGTGCCGATCGAATGGAACGAGGACGACGCGCGCCGCGCCTCGGAGTTTCTGCTCGGCGTGACCGAGGCTGAAGCGGTCAACCTGATGGCCACCATCGTGGCCAAGGGATCGGTCCAGCGCGACGACGTCCTCGCGCTGGCGCGGGCCAAGGACCGGATCTTCAGCGACCTCGCCGGCCTCGAACGGGTCCAGCTCAAGGCCTCGGACTACTCCGTCGGGGGCCTGAGCAGCCTGCGGGGATGGCTCCAGCGCAAGCACGAACTGATGCACGCCGATCTGCGCGGCACCGACCTGCGGCCGCCGCGCGGCGTGCTGTTGGTCGGCGTGCCCGGCTGCGGCAAGTCGCTGTCCGCCAAGGCCATCGCCTCGCAGTGGCAACTCCCGCTCTACCGGCTTGACATGGCGAGCATCCACGGCAAGTACCTCGGTCAGTCCGAGGGCAGGATGCGGGAAGCGCTGGAGACCGCCGACCGGGTGGCGCCGTGCATCCTGTGGATCGACGAGATCGAGAAGGGGTTGGCCGGAAGGAACGACGGGACCGGCGTGCCGCAGCGCGTCATCGGCCAGTTCCTCTTCTGGCTCCAGGAGTCGGACTCCCGCGCGTTCGTCGTCGCCACCGCAAACGAAGTCCGCAGCCTCCCGCCCGAGCTCCTCCGCAAGGGTCGCTTCGACGAGCTCTTCTTCGTCGACCTCCCCGACGCACAGGACCGCAAGGAGATCATCGATCTCTACTACCGCAAGTACGTCAAGGTCGAGCCCGACCCGAACCAGGTGGACCGTCTCGTCGACCTCTCCGAGGGATTCGCCGGCTCCGACATCGAAGCCGCCCTCCACGAGGTCGGCGCCGAGGTGCACCTCAACGGCGGAGCCGCGGATCTGCTCCCGTCGTTCGTGCTCGACACCTTCGCCAACACCACGCCGCTCAGCCGGACCAACCCTGAAAAGATCGAGGAGATCCGCGCCTGGGGCCGCGACCGAGCCGTCCCGGCCGGCCGCACCACGACCACCACGTCCGGCACCTCCGGTGCACCCCGCCGCGTCGTCTTCATGGGCGAGTAACCGCCCGCCCCCGCGTGCGTCAGGGTCTGTACTTTGAACAGCTCTGTCCCGTAATTGGTGGGTAACCGTTTGTGATTCGGGCGAGGAGGATGCGGTGTCGTAGCCAGGAAGTGGCCTTGTCGCTGCGCACCGCCCGCAGCGTGTCGATGAAGGTACCGGCGCCGGCTGCGAGGAACTGCTGGGCCCATCCCGTCATCCGGGTGAAGCCCGGGGAGGCTCCCGAGGAACGGCAGGCGTCGAGGAAGACCAGGGGGTTGCTGTGGGCCGGACTGCGCTGGGCGGCTGCACTGTTGAGCAACTCCGGTATGTGTCGGGTGCCCCCGGAGTGTGAAGGCCTCGACGACCTGTCCTGGGTGGTGAAGCCGGACTCCTCGGTCTGCCGGTCGGCCGCGTTGCGGCAGCGGATCTTGTACTCCTTGAAGAAGCTGCCCATGCCGCGGACGAGGTTGATGGTGGCCATGGTGTCGACTCCCGGCGTCTTGCTGACCCTTGCTGACCCCGGATGGTCGATCAAGTCCCTGACCTGGGACGAAACGGCAGAGCCGTGGTATGTGGTGGAACTTCATCGGCCGCACCGGCGAAGAGATCACCCAGGCCCGCACCGACTGGGAAACCGGCACCCGCTTCGGCAACGTCCACGGCTACGCCGGCGCCCGACTGCGGGCCCCGGCGCTCCCCGACATCCCCCTGAAGGCGCGCGGACGGGTGCGCTGACCTGCGGAGATGTCGCAGGGGCGGCGCCCTGCCTTTCCTGACGTCAAGTCAGTCCTGGCGGCGATTCTGGGACGGGTCCTGTCGTCCTGGCACGTCTTCGCCGAGGCCCGCCCGGTCCGGAAGCGGTTCTTCGAACGTCTCCGGCGCGACTGCGCGAACAAGTCTGGTTACAGGCCGCCTGTGTAGAGGAGGCGGTTGGGCGAGTCGGGGCCGAGGCGGGTGAGGACATCCTTCGTGGAGTCGGCGACGAGCCTGTCAAGGACGTCCTGGGACGTGGCCTGTGGATCCCGCTGTTTGACGAGGGCGGCGGCTCCGGCGACATGGGGCGCCGCCATGGAGGTGCCGTTGAGCGTGCTGGCTCCACCGCCGAGTTTGGCGGAGACGATGGCGACGCCGGGCGCGTACAGCGATAGGCAGGGACCGTAGTTGCTGAAGCTGGCCTGCCGGTCCTGCTTGTTGACCGCGCCGACGGTGAGGGCACTGCGCGCGCGGGCGGGAGAGACCTCGCAGGCGTTCTGGGCGTCGTTTCCGGCCGAGATGACGGGCAGTACGCCCCGGTCCGCCACCGTGTTCACGGCCGCGTCGAGCGCGTCGGACGCCGGTCCGCCGAGGGAGGCGTTCAGTACCGCCGGCTGCCGGGCGTGGGCGGCGATCCAGTCCAGGCCCGCGAGGGAGGTCGCGGTGGAACCCTCTCCCTGGCAGTCGAGCACCCGGACGGCGACCAGGGACACCGAGCGGGCCACCCCGTAGGTCCTGCCGCCGACGGTGCCGGCCACATGGGTGCCGTGAGAGTGACAGTCCTGGCCGCTGTGACCGTCATCCACAGCGTCGAACCCCACGGCGGCCCGGCCTTCGAACTCCTCGTTTCCGGTTTCGATGCCGGTGTCGACGATGTACGCTGTGACGCCCTTGCCGGTCCCGGCGACCGTGAAGAGCCCGTCGAGCGGAAGATGTCGCTGATCGATCCGGTCCAGGCCCCAGCTCGCCGCCTCAACAGCCGCCCTGGACGCGTCCGCGCTTCCGGTACTCCGCGCTCGCCCGTCCCGCACGGAACCGGTCCTGGCGTCCTCCACCGTCCGAGGTTGCGGGGAAGGAGCACCGACGCCGAACCGGGCGTTCTCCTCGATCGCATCGACGGCGGGCAGGCTGCGCGCCATCCGCAACTGGAGCGCGGTGAGCGGGGCGGCAAAGCCGCGCAGCGCCGTGCCGTAGGTGAACAGGGGCCGGACGCCGAGTTCGCGCAGGACCGCTTCCGGAGAGAATGCGGGGTTCACCGTGACGATGTACTCACCCGGCACTTCAGCCACGGATTCCGTCACCGTAACCGGACGCTCGCTCGGCCTCGTCGTGGCACTCACATCACCGGCACTGCCGATCAACGGCACCGTCAGCGAGAGAACTGCCGCTACCCGGCGGGCGCTCACGCGCATCTTCACTCCCTCACACAAGAGCAGGAACTGATAGTGACCCGAGCGATCCCGCACGATGAACACCCGGAGCTGCCGGACGGCGGGGAAACAGCCAAGGCGCCCGTTTGCGGGGGCGGCGTCCTGAAGAGACGCGGCACTCGCCGGGCAGGCCCGATCTCCAGGTAGGAGAGGTCCTGCGGTCCTGGAGCCATGGTGCGCCAGGACCGCTACGACAGCGGTGGAGGGGCAGCCCGGCCCCTACCGCCCCGTGAGCGCCTGGGCGCGCTGCCTCAGATCCTGGGGAACGTCGTCCCGCTGAGCCACATCGCGGACCAGGCTCCGTACTTCCTCCGCCGTGTCGGCGGATGCCTCGTCGTCGCTGTTCTCATCTTCACCCGTGCTGTTGATGGCAAGGTAGGACATGGCGTACTCCTGGTTCCGGTGGAACTCCTTTGGTCAGTACGCGATCCTGCCTTTGAAGCGGACATCATGGGTGAATCCGCCACCCGCGTCGTTCGAAAGAGTGAAGTCGGAGAGCTGGATGGCCCCGTGAACGGCGCACCGGCACGCGCTACCTGTCCTTCGCCCGAACACTCACCCTCGATGGCACCCGGTTCTCCGGCTGAACCAGCGACCTGACGGCTGCGCGTGTGGCGGGGATCAGCACCTTCGCCGACGGGGGTGACGTAGGTGGCCGGGACCAGGAGGTCACCGTTCTCGGCCTTGTAGCCGGTCAGGTCCTGGACGAGCTGCTCCCATTCGGCGTCCCTGGTGTCCCAGACCACGCCCAGGTCATCGAGTCGGGCGCGATGGAGGGGGACAGGGATCCGTGCCGGTACTTGGCATTGTTCAGCCGGACCCCGGTCTTCTCTCCGCTGGGGCCGATCCAGTCCCTGTCGACGCGAAGGCGGCCGTTCGTAACGCGGCCAGGCTGCTCGGCTTCATCGCGCGGGGCACCGGCCCGGTTGACGGAGCGGTCAGGTGGTCAGGGCGGACGCGGCACTCGGGCCGGAGAACCCTTCATGGGCGCTCCGACTCGCCGCGTTCCGTCGGCTACGGGGCGAAGGGGCCCGGGGCGGTGAAGACGAGGGCGGCGAAACGCTGGGCGATGTGCTGGTGGGTGGCGGCGTCCGGGTGGAGCTGGTCGGGCAGCGGGAGGGCGGTGGCGTCGGCCTCGCCGTAGAGGTTGCGGCCGTCGAGGTAGTGGAGGTTCGGGTCGTCGGCGGCGCGCTGTTCGACGATGCGGGCCAGCTCGTCGCGGATGATGCCCAGCGTCAGCTTGCCGCTCGCGCGCTCCGCAGGGTCGCCCGTCGCGCGGAAGCGGATCTGTCCGACACTGAGAGCGGTGAGGTCGAGGGCGCTGGGGCCGGGCGTGTCCTCGACCACGGGGCACAGGATGGGCGAGACGACCAGCAGCGGGGTGCCGGGATGTCCCTCGCGGATGGTGTCGAGGAAGCCGTGGACGGCGGGGACGAAGGCGCGCAGGCGCATCAGGTCCTGGTTGACCACGTTGATGCCGATCTTGATGCTGATCAGGTCGGCGGGGGTGTCCCGCAGGGTGCGGGCGGTGAAGGGGTCGAGCAGGGCGCTGCCGCCCAGGCCCAGGTTGATCAGCTCCACGTCGCCGAGGGCGGCGGCGAGGGCGGCCCAGGTGGTGGTGGGGCTCGCGGCGTCGGAGCCGTGGCTGATGGAACTTCCGTGGTGCAGCCACACCTTGCGGCCCCGGTCCGGCGCGGGCTCGACGGGGGCGTCGGTCCGCAGCGCGACGAGTTCGGTGGTCTCGTTGTACGGCAGCCAGATCTCGACGTCCTTGAGCCGGTCGGGCAGGCCGTCGAAGCGGAGGGTGCCGATGGGGCCGGGACGGTGCTCGGCGGTCCGGGTGGCGATGTCGACGGTCAGCGTGTCGCCGCCGGCCACGCTCGCCCGGCCGGCGAGCCGGCCGTCGACGAGCAGGTCGTAGACGCCGTCGGGTCGCGCGGGGAAGCCCGCGTAGACGGTCTTGGTGGGGACGGTGTCCAGTTCGAGGGCGGTGGCCCGGGTCCGGAAGGCCAGCCGCACACCGGCGGGCTGCGACTCCACCCTGGCCAGTTGCGGGTCCGCGCACTGGGCGCGGGCCCAGGCGGGAAGCCGGTGCGGCAGCAGGCCGCGCTCGGTCCGCTCCAGGTCGAGGGCCCCGCGCAGCAGGTCGGCGGTGATGGGCGTGGTGATCCGGGTGCGCGGATCGTGCTGGTGGTCCATGGTGTCGGCCTGCCCGTCGGGTTGTCGTGATGTGGCGATTCATTCGATGGGGGTGCCGGGGGCGGGGCCCTTCACCAGGCGGCTGTGCAGGTCCCGCAGGGCTCCGGCCAGGCATCTAGATGTCTAGATGGCGCAGATGCTATCCCTCGTCGAGCGGCCCCCGGATGAACGACGGGAGAACTTCACGGATCGCGCACCGGGGGCCGGCCGCCGGCGCCGGATCCGTAGGATTCGCCACGTGCCGATACCACGAAGCAGCGGTCCGCTGTACCTCCAGTTCGCCCATGAGCTCCAGGAGTGCATCGACACCGGTCAGTACCCCGCGGGCTCCCGGCTGCCGAGTGAACCGGAGCTGGCCGCACACTTCGGCGCCAATCGACTGACGGTCCGCCAGGCGATGGCCGAGCTCGAACGCGCAGGCGCGATCGAGATCCGGCGCGGGGTCGGCACCTTCGTGCGCCGACCGGTCGTGCGGGCCACGATCGACGTCAACCCGAACAGTGCCCGCCTCGACGTCGACGGCCGGAGCACGCCCCTGCCCGTGCGCGATCTGCAGGGCACGGAGGAACGGACCGTGGAGGTGACGGCCGGCCCGGACCTGGCGCCCGACCGGCACGCGGCCGAGCACCTGCGGTTGCCCACCGGTGCGTTGACCCGCCTCGACACCCTGATCACGGCCTCCGGCCGGCCCTGGGCCGTGAGCAGCTACTGGGTGGCCACCCGACTGCTGCCTGCGGGGTTCGCGGAATCGACGGAGTCCCGCAACACGACGGTGGCGGTGGCCGAGGCGATCGGCATCGATCTCGTGTACGACTGGCGGTCGTTCAGCGCGATCGCCGCCGACATCGCCGACGCGCGGCGGCTCGGCATCGGGGCGGGCAGCCCGCTGCTCGTGCGCGAGGGGGTCAACTGCGCCCCGGACGGGCAGCCCGTGCTCTACGTGCGCCGGCGGATCTACGGCGAGAACGCCAGCTACGTTCTGCGCTACCGCACGTGGCCCCGGGAGGGCGAGGATCCGGACGGCGCGGACGCGGGGGGCTGAGCCGTCCGCCTGATCAGCGCCGACCGGCTCCGCCGTCCGGTGTCGTCCGTCGGCGCTCCTTGCTGCCTTTCGGCAGGGCTTCGGTCGGGCGCGGCGTGACGGAGGGCGGCCGGGCGCCGCTTGAACGGGTCGACGGCGTTCAAGCGGTACCTGCCCGCGTGGGGTGCGCGCCATGCCGGCTCCGGCCGCGCCGACCGGATCGGAACGGCCCACCGTGCGCGTCGGCCGACGCCGGCGGCCCGCAGCGCGGTTTCGACGCTCGCGCACGTGCTTGGGGGGCCGGCCCAGTCGCAGGACGGCAGGTCCGCGCCGGTTTCGAGCGGTGCCGGGCGTGTCGCCGCGCCGGTGCGCGGCGCCGGAGGTAATGTTTAAGGGTCAACTTAAATCCGCCTGGTGAGGCGCAGGCCTCACTGCACGGTACGACCCGACGCGGGCCGTGAGCACAACAGGTGAAGAGGACAGTTCAAATGAAGGCTGCGCGCTACTACGACCGCGGTGACATCCGCATCGAAGACACTCCGGAGCCCACGGTCGGCCCGGGCACGGTCGGCATCGACGTCGCCTACTGCGGGATCTGCGGCACCGACCTGCACGAGTACCTCGACGGGCCGATCTTCGTACCGCCGGCCGGCCACCCGCACCCGGTCTCCGGCGAGTCCGCCCCCGTGACCCTCGGTCACGAGATGTCCGGCGTCGTCTACGCGGTGGGCGAGGGCGTCGAGGACCTGAAGCCGGGCGACCGCGTCGTCGTCGAGCCCTACATCCTGCGCCCCGATGTCGACACCAGTGAGAACAATCCGGTCTACCACCTCTCGCCCGACATGAACTTCATCGGGCTGGGCGGTCGTGGCGGGGGGCTCGCCGAGAAGGTCGTCGTCGAGCGCCGCTGGGTTCACCCGGTCGGCGACGTCCCGCTGGACCAGGCGGCCCTCATCGAGCCGCTGTCGGTGGGGTACCACGCCTTCCAGCGCTCGGGTGCCAAGGCGGGCGACTTCGCCCTCGTGGGCGGCGCCGGCCCCATCGGGCTGCTGACCTGCGCGGTGCTCAAGGCGATGGGCGTCGAGGTCGCGGTCTCCGAGCTCAGCTCGCTGCGCCGGCAGAAGGCGCTGGACGCCAAGGTCGCCGACCACGTCATCGACCCCGCCGTCACCGACGTCGCGGAGGAGGTCCGGCGCCTCACCGGTGGCAGGGGCGCGGACGTCGCGTTCGAGGCCACGTCCGTCAACGCCGTCCTCGACACGCTGTTCGACGCCGTCAAGCCGGGCGGCGTCATCACCGTCATCTCGATCTGGGGCAAGCCGGCGTCGCTCGACATGCAGAAGCTGGTCCTCAAGGAGGTCGACCTGCGCGGCACGATCGCCTACGTCAACTCCCACCCGCAGACCATCAAGCTCGTGCAGGAGGGGCGTATCGACCTGGCGCCGTTCATCACCAGGACCATCGGGCTGGACGATCTCGTCAGCGAAGGCTTCGAGACCCTCATCCACCACAACGAGACGGCCGTGAAGATCCTGGTGGACCCCCGCCTCTGAACCGTCCGCCACCCGTGACGGCCCCCGGGCCGTCGACGCGGGAGGGCCGCCACCCCTTGCCTCGCACGGGAACGGCGGCCCTCCCGCGGACGGTCCAGCGCGACCGGCCCGCATCACCCGCCCAGCCCTACTATGAGGCGAAGATCCCCTTCCAGGGGAAGATGCGGTTCCGGGTCCTTGGCGAACTGAGCGGCCAGGAAGGCATGCAGGAGCGTGCTGTTCGTGGTGCCAGGCTTCGCTCACTGCTGGTGGTGCTGCTGCACCCGAACCAGGCGGTCACCACCGACCGCCTCCAGGACGCCCTGTGGCACGATGACCCACCGGCCTCCGGCTCCGCCGCCCTGCACAACCTGGCGGCGCGGCTGCGCAAGGTCCTGTCCGACGGCACCGGCACGAGGCTGTCGGCCACACCGCTGGGATACCGACTCGCGGTCGCCGACGACGAACTGGACTACCGGGTGTTCGAGCACCACCTCGACCGGGCACGCGGCGCATGGCCGATCGGCGACTGGAACACCGTCCACCAGGAGTCGTCCGCGGCGCCGGCCCTGTGGCGCTCGAGGGCGGTCGACGGCTGGAGGAGCTGGCGGTGGGCGATCTCGGCGTGCGGGCCTCGCTGTCGTCGAGCTACCTGGCCCTGCGGGACGGCGTCGCACCGCTGGAGCGGGATGCCGCGCGGGCGTTCCGCCTGCTGGGGCTGTGGCCGGGCGTCGTCTTCGGGATCGACTCCGCATCGGCGGTGGTGGGGCGTACGGCGAGCACGACGGGTCGCCTGCTGGAACTCCTCGTGGACTACCAACTGGTGCAGAGCCCGGAGCCGTTGCGCTACCGCCTCCACGACCTGGTCGGCGAGTTCGCCGCCGAGCGGGCCGGCGAGGAGGAGACGGCCGAGAGTCTCGACGCGGCCGTGGTCCGGCTCGCCGCCTGGTACGCGGCGGCCCTGGAGCGGGCCGGCGAAGCGATGGCCCCGGGCATCGAGACCAACGCGCCCGTGAACGAGAGCATCGCCGCGCCGCTGCCGGTCACGTCTACGAGAACCACCTGGACAAGGGCGGTTCGTGGTCCGTCATGTGGAGCATGGGCGGCAGCTTCCCCGCCTGATAGCCGGTCGCGCCGGCCGCCGGCCGCCCGCTCTCCCGGATCGGGGCTCGACGCCGCTGGCCGCGCGGCTGGAAGAGGACTGCGGCAGCGGCCCGGCCGAGGCGATGGGCCTCGGCCGGGCGTGCGGCGGCGGGGGCCGGTGGGGTCAGACGACGGTGAGCAGGGTTCCCTCGTACGCCAGCCACTGGGAGAAGGCGTGCAGCCCCTTGGCCGGGTCGGTTGCCGGCGCCCAGCCGGGCGGGCGCAGGCCGTCCGTGAACTCCCGTGGGGGGACGGTGAGGTCGTGGGACGAGGGGTCGGTCTGCACCGGCACCGGGCGGACGGCCGCGTGCACGGCGTTCGCCAGCTCGGCGAGGGTGGTGGGCTTCTCGGCCGCGACGGTGAAGGCGCGGGTGGCCGGGCGGGAGCGGAGCACCGACAGGACGGCGTCGGCCAGGTCGTCCACGTAGACGGGGTGCAGCTCGCTGTCGGGATCGCCGTGGACGGTCACCGGGTGGCTGCGCAGGGCGTCCCACACCATGCGGCCGATGAGGGTGTCGCGGGAGCAGCCGGGGCCGTAGACCTCGCCCACGGCGAGGGTGTACGGGCGCGGGTCGCCGGGCAGGCGGACCGTCAACTCCTGCGCCGGGGCGCCCTCGCGCAGGCCGCTCAGGTCGAGGGTGGCGTCCGGCAGGCCGTCCCCGGCCGGGTCGGCGAGGTCGGCCAGGTCGGTGATCCTGCGCACGAGGTGCTCGCCGAGCGGTGAGGCGCCGCCGCGGACGGTGAGGCCGCCGGGCCGCCGGGAGCGACGGGTGCCCGGCCGGTCGGCGAACTCGTGGCCGGCGGCCAGCGCCCGCTGCGCCACGGCCGCCAGGACCTCGCGGCGTTCGGCGATCCGCTCCTCGGTGCTGGTGTTGCTGATGCCGCCCGGCCCGGTCGTGGCGATCGCCTCGGCGTACACGTCGGCGCGCACCATCGGTGCGGAGCCGTCGGGGTCCAGGCCGAGGCGGGCGGCCTCGTGGCCCATGGCGAGGGCGGTGAGCCAGGTGCCCCGGACGTCGGGTGCGTCGGACTCCGGCCCGGGCGGCGTGAACAGCGAGCCGGGCAGTTCCAGGCCGCGCAGGTACTGCTCGCCGTCCATGTGCAGCCAGCGCTCGGGGCCGGGCCCGGCGACCCGTACCGCGCAGCGCGCGACGCCGTACTTGAAGAACGGCAGGACCCTCAGGCCGGTCAGCCGCTGCCCCTCGTCGCCGGGGCGGTCGTCGGGCAGGAAGCAGACCGAGCGGCGCGGGCCGCGGAAGGCGTTGCCCGAGATCGAGCCCTGGTCCTGGTGCTCGGCGAGGTTGGGCACGGAGACGTAGCGGGGGACGCCGAGGTCGGTCAGGTAACGGTGCATCAGGATGTCGTCGGGCCAGCCGCCGAGGCGCGCGCGGCCGTAGTGCACGAAGCCTTCGGCGACGGCCCGGGGCAGTACGATCGCGACGCACGGGAAGTACTCGTTGACCGCGCCGACCCAGCGGGCACCGGCCATGGCGCCGAAGCGGACCGCGGCACCGTTGCGCGAGTCCCAGAGGGCGAAGAGCGCCAGCGCCGCGTCCGGCATCGCCTCGATGGCCAGGTCGACCCGCTCGAAGAACGATTCGGACAACAGCATGTCGTCCTGGACCACGAGTTGATGGGTGGCGCCGTCCTCGATGGAGTCCCAGGCCGCGAGGGCCGTGCGCAGCACCGACGGGGTGCCGGTCGGGTCCGGGTCCATGACGACGCGCAGTGCGCCCGGAGGCGCGGTCAGGGCCATCTGCTCGGCGGCCCGCCGGCGCTTGGGGTGGGTCATGACCACCGCGCTGAGCTGATGGCGCGTCACGTGGTTTCCCTCTTTCTGGTGGGGTGTGGGGGACTTGGTGGCACTCGTGTCGCTATCGGCTACTGCGGGTGCCATCGATTCCGGACAGTACGGATAGAGCCGGAGGCTGGCAAGAGTGCCGAATTCGCACTGGCGTCACGGTTGGTGTCCCAAGGATGCTGGACTGGCACGCCACCTTCCGAGTGAAGCATGTGGCTGTGCTTGAGCGAGTAATCGAGAGTTCGCCGTCTTCACGGAGGGAACCCCCTATGTCCGCTGAATCGCACGCGCCGTTGAACGAGGCCGGAAGCGACGACGGTGAGAGCGTCGAGTCCCGGTTGGAGAAGCTCCGCGATGCTCGCATCGTCGTGACGGGAGGCGGCGGCCTGGTCGGCAGCCACCTCACGTCCCTGTTGTGCCGGGCCGGTGCCCAGGTCGTCGTCCTGGACCGGATGGACGCCTACCCCGAGGACGGCCACACCATATTCGGGGTCGAGAGGACCGGGGCCGAGCTCGTCGTCGGTGACGTCTGCGACCGCGAGCTGGTCGCCGGCCTGCTCCGGGACGCCGACTTCGTGGTCCACGCCGCCGCCTACGCCGACGTGGCCGCCTGCACCCGGAACCCCGACGTCGCCTTCCGGGCCAATGTGCAGGGTACCCAGGTCATCCTGGAGGAGCTGGCCCGCACCGGTGTGCGCCGCCTGGTGCTGGTCTCCTCCGCGTCGGTGTACGGCGACGGCCCCACCGACTCGCCCGGCCCGCACATGTTCCACGAGGACCAGGCGCTGTTCCCGCTGTCGGTGTACGCCAACGGCAAGCTGTGGGCGGAGCACCAGACCCGGCTGATGCTCGGGGCGTCGGCGGGTACCGAGTACGCGATCGTGCGCTACTTCTCCGTCTACGGCGACCCGCAGATCCCGAAGCCGGGCAGCCACTCCTGGATGGTCCCCTGGCTGTCCCTGCAGGCCAAGCTCGGCCGCCCGATGCGTCTGAACGGCGGCGGCGTCCAGGTGCGCGACATGATCCACGTCCAGGACGTGGCCGAGGCGACGGCGCTCGCGCTCGTCGAGGAGGGGATGGCGGGCCGGACGGTCAACGTGGGGACCGGGCGCCCGACGGCGGTCCGGGACGTCGCGGACCTGCTGATACCGTACTTCCCGCAGGCGCAGCGGATCGTCACCCCGCGCCCCGAGGGCGACCCGCTCGGGGGCTTCGCCTCCACCGAGCGGAGCCGGGAGCTGCTGCGCTGGCAGGCCCGGGTCGATGTCGCGGAGGGCGTCGACCGCTATGTGCGGTGGCTGGAGAAGACGCCCGAGGCCGTGCCGCGCTGGCTCGCCGAGGACGGCGCGTGACAGTCTGTGCCCCCGTGGCCGCCCGACGTCGGGCGGACGTCGGAGGGGGTGGTGCGAGCATGGGCTATGTCGGGTCGTACGTCTGGTCGCTGCGTCAGAAGGTGGGTGGCCGGACCCTGTTGGTTCCGGGGGCCCAGGTCCTGCTGATCGACGCGGCGGGCCGGGGTCTCTTCCAGCAGCGGGCGGACAACGGTGTCTGGGAGCTTCCCGCGGGTGCCTGCGAGGAGGACGGGGGCTTCGCCGAGGCCGCCGTCCGCGAGGTGGCGGAGGAGACCGGGCTGCGGGTCGCGAAGGAGGACCTGGTCGCCTTCGGCTCGCTGTCCGATCCGGCCCTGCACACCGTGACCTACCCGAACGGGGACGTCAACCACTGCTTCGCGCTGTGCTTCGCGGCGACGCGCTGGTCGGGGGAGCTGTCCCCGGGGGCGGACGAGGTGCGCCGGGCGGAGTTCCGGCCGCTGGACGACCTGCCGGCGCCGCTGCATCCGCCCACGCGGGTCGTACTGGAGATGTACCGGGCGTTTCTCACGGACGGGAGGTTCCGGGCAAGGTGAGCGAGGAAGAAGCGATCCGCGTCGCGGTGCCGTGCCGGGCGTGTCTGTCGGGGGAGGACCTGGACTGGCTGGGCGACGGCCGCTCGGTCAGCCTCGCCCTCGACCTGCCGACCACCGTCGAGGTGGTGCCCGGCGAACCGTCCGGCGCGCCGCAGCCGGCCGAGAGCGACTGGTCGGCGCAGGTGTGGACGTTCCTGCACGAGCGGCTCCCTGAGGTGCATGGCCCTGCGCCGGCCGTGCGCGTCAGCAGTGAGGCGCCCTCGGCGAGCGGGCTGTCCTCGTCCACGGCACTGATCGTGGCGCTGTTCCGGGCGTTCGCCCGGGCGGCCGCGGTGCCGGGCGGCGAGCCGGTGCCGGACGCCCTGCTCGTCCAGTGGGCGTACGAGTTCGAGTTCGCCCGCTTCAACGGCGGCGGCATGGACCACCTGGCCGTCGCCGAGGGCGGTGCGCTGCTGATCGACGGCCGGGAGCGCGGTCTGCCGGTGGTCCGGGAACGGCTGGAGTTCCCGGAGGACTGGCGGGTGGTCGTGGTGGATTCCGGGACCCGGAAGAACACCGCCGACCACATCCGCACGGTGCGGGCGCAGCTGGCGGCCGGTGATCCGGCGCTCGCGGCGTACCGGACCGAGGCCGACCGGGCGTCGGGGGCCGCGTGGGCGGCGCTGCGCCGGCGCGACCACGAGGCGCTGGGGGAGGCGATGACCCGGGCGCACGACGCGATGCGCGACTTCCAGGGCATGTCGACCCCGGTGCTGGAGGAGCTGCGGACGCTGGCGCTGCGCGCCGCCGGCCTGCCGTTGAAGCTCAGCGGGGCCGGCGGCGGCGGATCGCTGGTCGGCGTCTGCCCCGCGGCCGACACGCCGGGGGTGGTGGCGCGGCTGGCCGACGCGCTGCGCGCTCCGTTCCCCCTGGCACGCGTGATCCCCGCCCGGGCGGCTCCGGGGAGCCGGAGTGCCCGGGCGGGGAACCGGGTCGGCGTCAGCGCAGGCTGACGGTCAGGTCACAGGAACGGGTCGTAGTCCTCTCCCGGGGGGACTGCGCCCGTTCCTTCCGCTATCAGGTCGAGCTCCAGGTTGGAGCGGTGCCGGGCGCAGTGGAAGCGGCAGTCCCGGCTCGGGTCCACGATGCCGCGGTCCGAGGTCTTCCAGATGTCGGGCAGGCTGTCGGTGACGGCGTCGCCGATCCGGGCCAGCGGGTTGCCCCGGTGGTAGGAGCAGATGTACACCCCGGACGGGGTGATCAGGGTGCGCAGCTCGGCCACCTTGCAGCGGTGGTACTCCTTGGGCTGGACCGGCCCGGTGTGCCGGCGCAGCGAGGTGAGCGTGGAGGAGTTGATGAGCTGGAAGGTGTCGCTCTCCAGCCGGGCGGCCTCGGCGAGCTGGCGGTCGACCGAGTCGAGGATGTCCTCGGAGACCTGGATGACGTGGTGCTCCTCGTCGAACATCGCCTTGGTCTCGAAGTAGTCGCAGCCGATGTCGTGGGCGAGTTCGGCCGCCTGCAGCACCTCCGTGTGGTTGCTGACGACCCGGCCGTCCGGCTCCTGGCGGGTCATGACGAGGAAGGAGTAGCCGAGCGCGCCGGTCTTCGCCCCGGCGAGCAGCCGCATGTTGGCGACGACCTTGTCGAAGACGCTGCGGCCCTTGCGGTCGGGACGGAACAGGCCGTACGTGCCGGAGGTCCCGGCGTCCATGGAGACGCGGACCCAGGAGGCGTAGGCGGCGAGTTCGTCGAGGTTCTTGTCGATCATGGTGCCGTTGGTGACGACCCCGACGGCCAGGCCGGCCTCGCCGAGGACGCGCAGGACCTGACGGGTGCCGCGGTGGGCGAGCGGTTCGCCGCCCCCGATGAGCACCACGGCCCGGACGGACATGGAGACCAGTTCCTCCGCGAGCGCGGCCAGCCGCTCGGGGGTGAAGCGGCCCTGGTTGAGCAGCTTTCCGCTGATGCACTCGGGGCAGGCCAGGTCGCAGAAGGTGGTCGGGTCGAGGTCCACGACGAGCGGGGCGTCCGACGCGGCCCCTTCGGCCACCTGCAGCACACGGGGCCAGCCGGACGGCTGGTAGAGCTTGGAGACGAGATCGAGACGGTCGTGCGTCACGGAGTCCTCCTGTGGGCGTGAACGGGGTGCGACCGGGAGAGTCGGGTGTTCGGTGCGCGGGATCACCCCTTGATCACCCCTTGATCGCCCCGGCGGCGAGGCCGGAGGCGATCCTGCGCTGGATGATGAGGAAGAAGACCACGACGGGCAGGGCGGTGAGCGTGGCTCCCGCCATCAGTCCGCCGTAGTCGGTCCCGCGGCTGGTCGTGAAGGAGACCAGCCAGATGCTGACGGTCTGCTTCTCAGGGGTGGACAACAGGATGTAGACGAGGACGTATTCGTTCCAGGCCTGGACGAGCGCGAAGACCGAGGTGGCGACGATGCCGGGGGCGAGCAGTGGCAGCACCACCCGGCGGAAGGCGCCGAGACGGCCGCAGCCGTCGACCATGGCCGCCTCCTCCAGCTCCACGGGCACCCCGTCGATGAATCCACGCAGCATCCATACCGTGAACGGCAGGGTGAACACCAGGTAGGTGAGGATCACCCCGGTCAGGCTGTCGGTCAGCCCGGCGTCGTTCAGCAGCAGGTACAGCGGGATGATCAGGGCCGTCAGCGGCACCATCTGGACGATGAGGATCACCACGACGAAGGTCTTGCGGCCCGTGAAGCGGAAGCGGGCGAGGGCGAACGCGGCGAGCGTCCCGACGATCAGCGACACCACGACGGTGCCGAGGCCGATGAGGACGCTGGAGCGGACGTTGGCCCAGAAGGTCTCCGAGCCCAGGGCCCGTGCGAAGTTGTCCCAGGTGGGCGAACTCGGCCAGAACTTCGGCGGCAGGCTCAGGATCTCCGAGGCCGGCCGGAACGCGGTGAGCACCATCCAGTAGATGGGGAAGCCGATCACCGCGGCGACGAGCAGCCCGAGGAGGTCGTGGCCGAGCGAGCGTTGGCGCCTCAATCGAGCTCTCCCGTCCTGAGCATCTGACGCAGGTAGACGACCGAGCCGGCGAGCAGCAGGACGACGGTCACGAGGGCGATCGCGGCGCCGGTGCTGTACCGGTTCACCGCGAAGGACTCGATGAAGGAGTAGACGCCCAGCAGGTAGTACTCCCGCTCGGGCTGGCCGCCGCGCATGAGCCAGATCTGGTTGAAGACACCGAAGTTCCAGATCGCGTTCAGCGTGGTGACCATGAGCAGGACCGGTCTGATCACCGGGAGGGTGACGTGCCGGAAGACCTGGAACGGCCGGGCGCCGTCCAGGATCGCGGACTCCTCCAGTTCGGGCGGTACCTGCGAGAGCGCAGCTCGCAGGGTGATCGCGGCGAACGGGAGCGAGCCCCACACCACGACGGCGACGATGACCGTGAACCCCTGCCAGGGGTTGGTGAACCAGTTGTGGTGGGTCATGTCGACCCCCGGCAGATTGGACAGCACCCAGTTCGTGACGCCGTAGTCGGTGTCGAACAGCCAGCGGAAGATCGACGCCGCGACCATCGCGGGCATCGCCCACACGGTGACCAGCACTCCGGCGATGACGGCGCGCACCCAGGGGGAGACCCGGTGCATGAGCTGCGCCGTGAACAGCCCGCAGACCACGGTGAGCACGACGGTCACGGCGGTGAAGAGCACCGTGCGGCCCACGACCTTCCAGAAGAAGCCGTCCCCGAGGATCTTGCCGAACTGGTCGAGCCCGGCCCACGGCGGTGCGGCGCCGCTGAAGAGCTGTTCCCGGGTCATGTCCTGGAAGGAGAGCAGGACCATGTCCACCAGCGGGTAGCCGAGGACCAGGACGAGCGCCAGGACGGTGGGGGCGATCAGCAGGTACGGCAGCAGTGGCCGACGCCGCTGCTGCCGGCCCCGGTCAGCGCTCATTGATCACTTCGTTGATCCGCTGGTCGGCCTCGCGGGCGGCGTCCTGCACGGACGCCTTGTTGTTGGCGATGCGCTCGAGCATCTCGGGCAGGATGTTGGACTTCTCCACCGACGTCCAGCCGGGCGCGAACGGCGTCATCCAGCCCCCGGTGGCCGCGGCCTGGGCGGCCGGGCCGTTGATGCCGCCGGCCGCCACCTCGGCCAGCTGGACGGTGTTGTTGGGCAGGGTGTCCACCGCGATCAGGGCCTTCTGCGACTGCGTGTCGGTGAACATCCTGATCCAGTCGGAGGCCAGCTCCTTGCGGCTCGACTTGGCCGGCACCGCCAGGGTGGAGCCGCCGAGGAACGGCGGCAGGAGCTTGCCGGACGGGCCGGGGAAGGGGAAGGTGCCGAACTTGTCCTTCAGCTTCGGGTCCCCGCCGGAGCGCTCGTCGGTGGCCATGGCGGACTCCCAGGTGTTGCCGTAGAAGACGCCCACCCGGCCCTGGCCGACCACGGCCGGCTGGTCGGAGTTGTCCTTGGCGCGGTCACCGACGTAGTAGGTGTCGATCAGCCGCTTCCACTCGGTGAGACCGGCCACCGAGCCCGGCGAGCCCAGCGTGCTCTTCCACTTGTCGCCCTCCTTCACGGCGATCTCGCCGCCCGCGTCCTTCACGAACGCCATGGCGGCGTACCAGTAGCGGCCGGGCATGTAGAGCGCCGAGTAGTTGGGGTCCTCGGGGCCCAGGGTGGCCTTCAGCTTGTCGAGCGCGGAGAGCAGCTCGGGGTAGGTCTTCGGGGCGTCGGCGACACCGGCGCGGGCGAACTGGTCGGTGCGGTAGATGCCGACCCGGGCCCCGACGTAGTACGGCACGCAGTACGTCTTGCCGTCGGCGCGGCAGGCGTCGGCGAGGGCCGGCAGCCAGTTGGCCGACTGGTCGTACTTCGCCGGGTCCACCGCGGCGAAGGCGCCGTTCACGATGTAGTTGGTGGTCTCGCTGTTGCCCATCTCGACCACGTCCGGGACGTTCTTCCCGGCGAGGACGGCGTCCAGCTTCTGGTTCTTGGTCGTCCACTGCTGGTACTGGACGTCGACCTTGACCCCGGGGTGGGCCTGGGTGAACCGGTCGTTGGTGGACTGGACCAATTGCGGCCAACTCTCCTGCGCGTCCACGGCCAGCCACACCGTCAGTTTGCCGCCCGCGTCGCCTCCGTCCCCGCTACTGGAGGTACAGCCGGTGGCGGCGAGGGACAGGAGAAACGTGAGGACAAGGGGGCGGTAGGACATGCGAATGGCCATGAGGTCTCCAAGTTCGCTATGGGGGTGCTCTTCTGATTACCCGTCTGATCGCCCAGAGTCGCAGAGGTTTAGACATTCGGCCGGAAGATGACGTTCAGTGTCCCGCAGAGAGATCAACACTTGACTCCTCCCGGGCGGTACCCGCAGGTTAGGCCTCTGCACCCACGTGATCCCGATACGAAGGGCTTGTAACGTGACCGAGCAGACGACTTCTTCGACCGAGCAGACCCCCGACACCTCCGCCCGACCGATCCGGGTCAACGCCTGGAACGGCTGGGACCCGCTGCGCCACGTGGTCGTGGGACGGGCCGAGGGCACCGTGGTCCAGGCCCCCGAGCACGCGGTGCGCCGCGACTACCCCGAGGACGGCTTCCCGCTGGGCACCTTCGGCCCGATGCCCGAGGACATGGTCGCCGAGGCCGAGGAGCAGCTGGACAACTTCGCCGAGATGCTGCGCCGGCGCGGCATCCGGGTGGACCGCCCCACCCCCGTCGACTTCAACCAGCAGGTCAGCACGCCCGAGTGGACGCAGGACTCCATGTTCGGCTGCATGCCGCCCCGCGACCTGCTGCTGACCGTGGGCAACGAGGTCCTGGAAGCGACCATGTCCTACCGCAGCCGCTGGCACGAGTACCTGGCCTACCGGCCCCTGCTGCAGAACCTGTTCGACTCCGACCAGAACATGCGCTGGGAGGCCGCACCGAAGCCGCGGCTCACCGACGCCTCCTACAACACCAAGTTCTGGGACACCTACAACGACCTGCCGACCGAGGAGCAGCTGGCCCGGGTCCGCGACTACGACCTGGTGCTGACCGAGGCCGAGCCGCTGTTCGACGCCGCCGACGTCGCCCGCTTCGGCAAGGACCTCTTCGTCCAGCTGTCCTTCGTCACCAACCGCAGCGGCTACCAGTGGCTCAAGCGCCACTTCCCCGACCACCGGGTGCACGTGGTCACCTCCACCAACACCCACCCGCTGCACATCGACGCGACCTGGGTGCCGCTGCGCCCCGGGCTCGTGCTGCACTGCGGCGAGCGGCTCGCGGACGCCGAGCTGATGGAGTTCTTCCGGCTCAACGACTGGGAGATCATCGAGGCGGTGCAGCCCGCGAGCTGGGACCACCCGCCGAAGCTGTCGTTCTGCAGCCCGTGGCTCGCCGGCAACATGCTGAACCTCGACGAGAACACCCTGTGCATCGAGGAGAAGGAGGTCCGGCTCTCGGAGCAGCTGTCCTCCTACGGCTTCGACATCGTCCCGGTGCCGTTCCGGGCGGTCGGGCCGTTCGGCGGCGGGCTGCACTGCGCGACCGTCGACATCGAGCGCGAGGGCGAGCTGCAGGACTACTTCCCGCGCCGGCACGGCCGTTACTGAGGCCGGGCCCGTGCCGACCGCGGGGCCGGTGGAGATCCGTGCCGTCGTCTTCGACTTCTACGGGACGCTGGCGCGGATGGTCGAGCCGCTGCCGCCCGACCACCGCGCGATCTTCGACCGCCGGGGCCTGTCCGCCCAGGGCGCCCGCTGGGGCGACCAGTGGACGGTGGGCCCCGCCGAGGGCGAGCAGCACGCGGCCCACTCCGCCAGTGAACTCGACTACCACCGTTGGGAGTTGGGGCGGCTTCGGCGCAGGGCCCGGGACTGCGGGGTGCCGGACGGTGCGCTGGAGGGGCTGGTCGAGGAGATCGACCGGGCCATGAAGGCCGTCCGGCTGGAGCTCTTCGAGGACACCCTCCCCGTCCTCGGAGAGCTCCGCGCCCGCGGCCTGCTGCTCGGCATCTGCTCCAACTGGTTCTGGAACCTGGAGGACTGCCTGCGGGAGGTCGGCCTGGACGGGTCGGTCGACGTCGTGGTCGGCTCCGCCCGGGCGGGCGCGCGCAAGCCGCACCCGCTGATCTACCGGACGCTGCTGGAGCGGTGCCGACTGCGGCCCGAGCACGTGCTGTTCGTCGGCGACATGTGGGCACCGGACGTGCTCGGCCCGCTCACGGCCGGGATGCGCTCCGTCCACCTGTCCCGGCCGGACCCCGCGGTGCTCGGATCCGAGCCGCCCCTGGTGGACGGGGCGACCCGGATCCGCGGGCTGGGGGAACTGCTCACGCTCGTGGCGAGCGGTGCCGCAGCCGGTCCAGCAGATTGCGGGTGACCCGGGCGACCGCGGCGTCCTGGTCCTTCCCGCAGACCACGGGCCAGTCGGTGGTACCCGCGGAGAACACGGTGCCGCCGGCGGTGAAGACGCCCATGGTCGCGGCCCGGGGGCTGGTGACACCCGGCTCCCGGGCCGGTCCGTTCCAGTGGCCCCACTTGAAGTCGTGGAAGTCCTCGTGCACGGGTTCGAGGACGTGGATGCCGAGGATGAGGAAGGAGGTGGGAGTGCCGTCCTCGCCGCTCGCGCGGGCGACGCCGCGGTCGTCCCGGGTGTAGGCGGCGCCGTCGCACTCGTACCCGATCAGCGTGGTGCCCGCGCCGAGCCGGTCGGGCTCACCGCCGTCGGAGCCGTCGCGCAGTCCGGTGCCGGCGAAGACCCAGTGGTCGGCGTGCTGCACGGTGTAGCCCTCGCGCGGACGGTCCCCGGGCCACCCCTCGGCGCTCGCCCACATGCCGCCGTTGCGGAAGCTCACCCCGGTGAGGGAGTTCTCGGGGCGGCCCACACCGTCGGGCGCCGCCGGCCACCACTGGTCGGTCGCCGGAAGGTGCGGGTACGCGTCCCCCACGTGGTGGTCGGTGTCCGAGGCGAAGGCGGTGTTCCGGTCGGTCGGACGAATGCGCCACCAGCAGGTGTTGGCACTGAGGAAGGCGATGTTCCCGCCGTCCCGGACGAATTGTTCGGCGTGGCCCCGCATCTCCTCGCTCCAGTATTCGTCATGGCCGACGCTGAGCAGTAGATCGTACGAGGAAAGCAGCTCCGGATCCTCGTGCAGATCGAGATCCGTGCAGAATTCGACCGGGTAGCCGTTGCGCTCCAGCCAGGCGATGAAAGGGGCGTCCCAGTAGGCGAGGTCGATGATTCCGCCGGGCCGGTGCAGGCTCACCCGGTGGCCGCGCGGATCGCCGTCCGGCAGGTACACGGGGTGGTCGTAGAGGCTGGCGCCGCGGTCCTCGCCCGGCCGGTCGGCGCGGTTGTAGGCGTGCCGGGTGAAGGTCGACTTCTTGTAGAGGATGCGGGACCGGCTGCCGGGCCGCCGGGGCCGCACGACGAAGAACTCGCGGTCCGGGCCCTCGATGCTCGCGGCGTCGAGCAGTGGCGGGTCCTCGCGGTCCTGTCCGTCCTCGTCGTGCTCGCCGTCCTCGACGAACTGGACCAGGTGCATGCCGGGCGTCCAGTCCTCCGGCACGGGCACGGTGAGCGGCGGCCAGCCCCAGGCCTCGGCGGGCGAGGCCCGGCCGGGCACGCCGTCGGGGTGCGGCGGCGGCAGGTGCAGCGACCCGGGGTGCCGGCCGCTCTCCGCCACCAGGACCGGCTCCGTTCCCAGCCGGTAGAACCTCAGCCGGAACCCGGCGGCGTCGGTGGAGACGTGGACGGTCAGCTGTTCCCCGGCGGTGACGCTTTCCCGGCCGAGATATCCCTCGATCATTCCGCCTCCCAGGTAGGGCGAACGGCCGGTGAATAGGTGCCCGGCCGCTTCGGCCCGCCATCGTAGGGGGTCCCGGGAATTCCGGGCAACGGTGCTGTGGAACCGGTCATTCAGGGCCTCCTTTCGGACAGCGAACCGGATCGGGAGAATCCTCTACCGCCGGGCCGGGTAGTCGGAATTCAGCCGAGGCCGACCGGCTACCGCAAATCCGTCACCTCCGGGCAAGAACGAGGCATTCGCATGAGCAATGAATTTCGCGTGAGGGAGCTCGTCCTGGGAATCCAGGGCCTGGCGCTGCTGCGCCACGCCATGGACGGGGAGGAGGAGTTCCTCAAGGCGCGCGTCGAGGACATCCGGCGCTTCGTGTCGGACGACGGGGAGCTGCCGGAAGGAGGCACCGGCGTCAGCGAACTCGGCCTGGCCGAGGGCTACGCCTCCTGGTCGGCGGTCTACGACTCGCTCCCCAACTCGTACATCGAGGTCGAGGAGCCCGTGCTGCACGGGATCCTCGACACCCTTCCCACCGGCGTCGCCCTGGACGCCGCCTGCGGCACCGGGCGGCAGACCGGCGCCCTGGTCGCCCGCGGGCACCGCACCATCGGCGTGGACCAGTCGCCCGAGATGCTGGCCAAGGCCCGCGAGCGCGCCCCGCAGGCCGAGTTCCGGGTCGGGCGGCTGGAGAGCCTGCCGCTGGAGGACGACTCGGTCGACCTCGCCGTCTGTTCGCTGGCCATGACCCATCTGCCGGACCTGGCGGCGGGCGTGGCGGAGCTGGCCAGGGTGGTCCGTCCGGGCGGGCGGATCATCGTCTCGGACCTGCACCCGTTCGTCATCGCCCTCCAGGGGCAGTGCGTCTTCGTGCACGGCTCCGAGCAGCTCGCGTTCGTCCGCAATCACGTGCACCTGCCCGGGCGGTACCTGGAGGCGTTCACCGGAGCCGGGCTGCGGGTCCGGGCCCTTCACGAGCCGCTGTTCAACGGCCGTCTCGCGCCCGGGGGTTACGAGGAGTTCATCGCCGACGCCGCCCGCGCGGCCTGGGACGGGCTGCCGATCGTCATCGTCTGGGACGTCGAAGTCCCCGCCTAGGAGAACAGGAAGAGGAGGACGGACCGATGGCCCTGATCGTGGTGACCCACGCGGAGAAGCCCGAGCTGTGGGACCGCATGCCGGAACGGTTCGCCGGCATCGTGCCCGAGTACAACCTGCACGGCGACGTCAACGACGGCTACTGGGACCGGCTGTTCGAGGACTTCGCCGACTACCAGTTCGTCCTGTACGACGACGAGCGCGAGGTGGTGGCGGGCGCCGGACGCTCGCTGCCGCGGACCTGGGACGGCACGGCCGCCGACCTCGGCCCCGGACTGGACGACTCCATCGCCCGGGCGTTCGCCGACCGTGCGGCGGACCGGCCGGCCGGCGCCCTGGTCGCGCTGGGCATCGAGGTCGCGGAGGACTACCAGCGCAGGGGCTTCTCCAGCGTGCTGCTGGACGGGATGCGCCAGGTGGCGCGGCGGGCCGGCCTGGAGACGGTGCTGGTGCCGGTGCGGCCCACCTGGAAGGACCGCTACCCGCTGGTGCCGATCGAGCGGTACGCGACCTGGCGGCGCGCGGACGGCGCCCCGTTCGACCCCTGGATCCGCACCCAGGTGAAGGCCGGCGGCGCGATCGCCGGGGCCTCGGAGCGCTCCTCGCGGATCACCGGCACGGTGGCCGAATGGGAGCGCTGGACCGGCATCGACTACCCGGAGGACGGCGACTACGTGTTCCCGAGCGGACTCGCCACCCTGCGGATCGAGCGCGAGCAGGACCTCGGCTCGTACTGGGAGCCCGCGGTGTGGATCACCCACCCAGTCACCTCGGAGGCCGCCGCGGAGGCGGCTGCGGGGGCCTCCGCGTAGGCCGTCGGGGAGCTCACGTCCGAGGCCTCACGCCGGAGACCACTGCTCCCCGGCCCTGACGGCGGTCCAGGCGAAGGCGGACATCAGACGCACCTCGTCCGGACCGGCCTCCGGGCGGCGCTCGGGCGGCAGCCCGGCGGGACCGGCGGTGGACACCGCCGCGTCCCGCAGCCGGGCGAGGACGTCCGGCGGTACCTCGCCGGGGCTGCCGGGGTCGCCCAGCCGGCGGGCGGCTTCGGCCGCCTGCCGGCCGAGCAGCAGGCAGTGGATCCACAGCTCCTCGGCGAATGCCGGGCCGAACCGCTCGGCCACCTGCGTCGCCAGGTCCGCCGGCATGCCCTCGGCCACCGCCTCGCGCACCGCGCGCTCGGTGAGGCCGGTCATCGGCAGGGCGTCGAGCCAACGGTGGTGGCCGCGCCCGCCGTCCGGGCCGTTCTCCTGGCCCACGAGCCGGATGTAGCCCTCGCCGTAGCGCATGTACGGGATCCACCCCGGCTCCTCCAGGACCCGGCCGCGCGCCAGCAGCGGCTCGGCGTCGGCGGCGTCGGTGGGGCAGACGGCGAGCCGGATCCCCTGCGTGGCATGGCCGTTGATGCTGCTGGTGCCGATGTGCTCCACCACGTTGGGCACCGCGATCAGGCTCATCCGGCCGCGGGCGCGGAAGAAGACGGAGAAGAGCTCGTCGTCGTGGCGCTCGTCGCTGCCGGCGGCGAACGCGCGGAAGTCGTCCGCGGTGCCGAGCGGCAGACAGACCGCGAGCGACGGCGTGAACTCGTCGGGCACGGCCCGTACCCAGGCGGCGCCGGCGAGCGCGGCGAGCCGGGAGGCTCCGCCGTTGCGCGCGTGCCAGTTGGTGTAATACACCAGGGCCTCGTCGGGGAACCGGCCGGCCGCGCGGCCCACGAGCGCCACCAGGTTCTCCGGGGCGGACACGTCGTCCTGGACGACGAGGTGGTGGCTCGCCGCGGAGTCCGCCGCCGCCCAGGCGACCATGGCCGTCCGCATGGCCGAGGGCGGACCGTCCGGCTCCGGGTCGAGCGCCAGGCCGTCCAGCCCGAGCCGCTCGGCCAGTTCGCGGGCCTGGACCAGGCGTACCGGGTGGGTCATGACCGCTGAACTCACGCGCACCGTCGACACCTTGGCTCTCCCTCGTCTCTGGGGTCTCGTGTCATCGTGACAGGAGCCGCCCCGCCGCCGAAAGGGCGCGCAGTGATCTCGGCCGGTTCCCAACCCCAAGCTCAGGGCCAGTGGCGTCCTCTCCAGGGCGCCATGGCGCGGGGCTCGTTCTCCGTCGGGTGGGGCAGGTCGGAGAGGAACGGCCGCCCCACGGCCTCGTCCACCGCGACGATCGGGGGCCGTCGTCGCGGGAGGAGCAGCGCGGCGAGCGAGAGCCACCCGACCACGACGAACCCGTCCACACACAGGGCGGGCAGCAAGGGGAGCCGTCCACCGAGGTGCACGGCCGCCAGCACCCCGGCACCGACTCCGGCTGCAACCCCAACGATCAGACAGCGCACGGCCCTTCGCATTCCGCCTCCACAGTGACCAGTCGTGCGGCCAGTGGACCCGGCTGCTCGGGTGCAACAGTGAACGGCACACCGGCGCCCGTTGTGACGACGTATTCCGGACAGAATTGGAGTAGACCAATATTTCCCTGGCGCTCCGGCCCCTGGGCACATCGCGGAGCCCAAGCACCGAAGCTCCGCTCCGACACTCGGCCGACCCGCTGTCAAGCTCTGTACGATCTCGTGTCAATTCCGATGTTTGAAAGCCGGGAGATGCCCGTTGTACTGGTCGATTCCGCTGCGGAGGGCTTCGGAACCGTGTGAAGATGGGCGGCGTGTCGTCAGCTCCTGAACTCCGCCGGTGGCTCTCCCAACAGCCACCGGACACCCTGCAACAACTTCTCGCCTTCCTCGCCGTCGCGCACGGCCGGACCTTCAGCTACAAGGGCGAGTCGACCCGGCAGGTCCGCGCGAGTGCCGCGGGCATGCGCGCCTGGGTCGCCAAGGCTCCCGCCGACCTGCTGCTGCACATCGCCGAGGTCGGGCGCGAGGCGGCCGACCAGGTGGCACGTCAGAACGGCTTCGTGAAACAGGGTCTCCGGGGTGCGGACGCCGAGTGCCTGAGGTCGGCGCTGACGAACCTGCCGCCGTCGCTGGCCTGTCTCGCACTCCACTGGTATCCGCTGACCGACCAGGAAGCCCCCGAACGCGGCCAGGTCCTGGAGCACTGGGGCACCCTCTGGGAGGCCGCCGCGACTCCGGCGGACTGGCCCGAGCCGAGACCTCGCCGCCGTGCGAGCAGAACGGAGCGCGCCTCCGGCACGACCGCGCCGGAGGCCCCGGACGGCGACCAGCACAGCACACGACCCGCAGCCGCGGACAGGGAGAACTCGGTGTCTGACGACCTGGCGGAGCAGCTCGAAGCCGCTGCGCGCCGTCTGCGCGGGGAGGGCGAGGAGCTGGCCGGTCGGCTGGAGCGCCTGGCGGTGGACGTCCGCGGCGGCGTGGGGCGGCGGGACGCCGGTCTGGCCGCGGCCGTGGACGCCTGGTTCGACCAGCGGGCCGCCACGGCCGAACTGGCGCTCGGCCTCGGCGGTGACGTGCGGTGGGCGTCCACGCAGACCCATGACGACCTCGACCGGATCCTGGCGGACGTCCGCGCGGCGAAGGCCGACGAGGAGATCGCGAACACGGAGGCCGAGCTGGAGAAGCTCGCCGCCATGGTGGCCGCGATGGTGAGCTATCCGGCCGTGCACAGTGCGCTGCAGGCGGAGGTCGAAGCGAAGAGCGCCCGGCTCCGGGAGCTGCGGTCGCTCAAGGGCGGGCGGCCGGTGAGCGGCCCGGTCGACACCGTCCGCCCGGAGGAGCCCGCCGGGCCGGCTGCGGCGGGCGAGGTCACGGCCGACGTCACGGCCGAGGCCACGGGCGACGGCACGGGCGACGTCGTGGACGAGGAGCTGCCGGTCCCGGCGGCCGAGGGTGGCCTCCCGGTCGAGGCCGAGCGGGAGGCACCGCAGCCGGAGACCGCGCCCGAGGCCCCCGGGCAGCCCGCCGACACCGTCGAAACCCTCGACGCGCCGGGCTCCGCGGAGGAGGCCGTACCGGCGGAGCCGGCCGCGGAGGAGCGGCCCGGCCGGACCGGGCCCGCCACCGCCGTGGGCGTGCCGCGGCAGTCGGTGGAGACACGTGCCGCCCACCCGACCGCGCACCTGATCGCCCACCCGAAGCAGCCGTCGGCCGAGGCCGCGCCGAAGCCCGCCGAGCCGGTCGAGCGGGTCGAGCCGGTCGACGCACCGGTGGCCGTCGAGCCGCCGGCCGCCGAACCGACCGACGTCTGGACGCGGACCGGCGAGGCCCCCTCCCCGGTCGAGCAGCTGATCGCCGACGGCCGGCTGGCCGAGGCGTACTGGCTGACCCGGGCCGCCGGGGACCGCCGGGAGCGGTGCCGGTCGCTGGCCTTCGCCACCTCGGCGTTCGGGCTGGCCCCCGGGCAGCAGGCGGCGATCACCCTGCAGGTCAGCGTCGAGGACCGGGCGCTGCCGACCGCCGAGGACCGGGACGGCTACCTCATCGCCCTGGCCGCCGCGGTGCGCAGCGGACTGCAGGCGGGCTGGGCGCTGCCGATCGTCAACGACTTCGCACAGCTCCCCGGCCTGCCCGAGGTCTGGAACGAGCTCTTCCGCACGCTGGCGCTGGAGATCCGCAAGGGGGTGCCCTTCCAGCCGGGCGACGAGGCCGGGCTCGGACAGGACGACACCGTCGACCCGGCGGACCTGCGGGACCGGGCGGAGGCCCTCAAGGCCCGTCTGGGAACCAGCAAGACGGCCTATCAGCTCGCCTCCCGGGTGCTGCAGACCCTGCTCAAGGACGACGCGGAACTCGGGCACAGCCTCAACCTGATCGTGGCCTGGTCGGTGGGCGGTGCCACCGCCGAACAGCTGCGTCAGGACCTGGAGGACACCTACGGCGAGGACGACGCGATCGACCGGATCATCCGGGAGACCACGCGCCGGGTCAGCTCGCCCAACCAGCGCAAGACCAAGATCATCGCCACCGCCCTGGACCAACTGCGCGGGCGCATCGGTGAGGTGATGACGCTGCTGCGCGAGGCGGTCCAGGTCGCCGAGCTGCCGCCGCGTGGCGACAGCCGGCGACTCGGGAGCGAGCTGGTCGCCGCGCGGCGGGTGGCGCGCCAGGCGGCACTGCTGCCGGGTCCCGGCGGCGAAGCGGTCCGGCTGCTGCTGGACTGGATCGACGACGGAGTCGCCCTGGGCGTTTCGAGGGCCCCGGCCGGTCCGCCCGGCACCGACCCGCTGCTCGTGCTGCCGGGCCTGGCCTGGACGGCGACCGCCGACGGCCAGGACACGCCGGACCTCGCCGCTCCGGACGCCCTGGACGCCCTGCTGGAGCTCCTGCGGCCGGCCGACCCGGCGAAGGCCTTCGCCGCCCACCTCGACCGCGGTGACCTGCACATCGCCGGGCGGCTCCTCGACCTGGCGGCGGGCCGTCCGGCCGCCGCCACCGGACCCGAGGCGAACCAGCTGGAGGTGTGGCGGCGCAGGCTCGGTGACGCCGAGGCGCAGTGGCGCGAGAGGACCGGCACGGCCCTGCGCCAGGCCGACAACCTCTTCGCCCGGGTCCGCCTGCAGAACCTGCTCACCCCCGGGCAGGAGAACGAGCTGGCGGCCCAGCTGCTCGACCTCAAGACCTCGGAGCGCAGCCTGCGGTTCCGTCCGCTGCTGGAGCGGGTGCGGGGCTTCGTCTCCCGGCTGGACGACCGGATGCTGGAGAAGACCGACCAGCTGCGCGAGCAACTGGTCGACCTGAAGCTCGAAGGGGCGGACCTCGACCGGGTCAGCGCCCTGATCGACCGCGGCGACGTCGCCACCGCCGAGGAACTGCTCTCCTTCGCCCGCAAGGGCGAGCGCATACCGGAGCAGGTCGTCGAGACCGGCACCGAACTGGCGGCCTTCCTGGAGGGCGTGGGCCACCCGGACTCGCCCAGGGCCAGCAGCACCGGCGCCGACGCCCGCTGGTGGTTCGACCACTACGCGCGCGGGCGCTCCGGGCAGGCGGAGACCGACGCGGTCACGGTCGCCCTGCAGGCCTGGGAGTCGCTCGGGCGGCTGAACGAGCGCCGCAACTCCTTCCAGAAGCACGTCCCCAGCGTGCTGCGGATGCTCGGCCTGAGCGTCAAGGGCCCGGTCCGGCTGGTGGACCAGGACCGCAAGGACTGGCAGGTGATGACGCTCTCGATCACCGCGGAGATCAGCGACAACGTCCCGGGCTACGTGTCCCGGATCGGCTCCCGGGCCAAGGGCGTCTACCGGGTCCTCATCGTCGGCACCGAGGAGGTCGGGCCCGACGCCCTGATGCGTCATCTGCCCGAGTCCGCGCTCGGGGCCAACATCATCCTCTACCTGCAGCCGCTCGGCATCGGCGGGCGCCGGCGGCTCGCCCAGGCCTCCCACCAGAAGCCGCAGCAGGCGATCGTCGTCGACCCGGCGGTGTTCGGCTGGATCGCCGCCGGCGAGGCCCGCTCCTTCCGCGCGGTGCAGCGGGTGACGCTGCCCTGGGCCGCGTACCGGCCGTACGAGCCGTTCCAGGCCGGTCAGGTCGCCGCCGAGGTGTTCAAGGGCCGCGACCACGAGAAGCACACGATCATGGCCCGCGAGGGCGGCCTCTTCCTCTACGGCGGGCGGCAGCTGGGCAAGTCCTCGCTGCTCCAGCAGGTGGCCGACAGCTTCCGCGCCGGGCACGGCGGCAACCAGGTCGCGGTCTACACCGACCTGCGGTTCGCCGAGATCGGGCTCAGCCGCCTCCCGCAGGAGATCTGGAGCGTGCTGGCCCAGCAGCTGAAGGCCGCCGGGGTGCTCGACCGCAGGGTCTCGGAGCACGCCAACGCCACGGCCATCGGCGACCTCGTCCAGCAGTGGCTGAACGAGAGCGAGGAGCGCCGCATCCTCTTCCTCGCCGACGAGGCGGACGCGTTCCTCAACGCGGACGCCCGGCCGGTCGAGACGGCGACGGCGGGCGCGCAGTCGACCTTCCGGACCCTCACCGGCCTGATGAAGCTGATGGCCGACACCGAACGCCGCTTCAAGGTCGTGTTCGCGGGTCTGCACCAGGTGCAGCGCTACAACCGGCTCACCAACTCCATCACCGGGCACGGCGGCGAACCGGTCCTGGTCGGTCCGCTGCGGGCGAAGGCCGCGATCGACCTGGTCGTCGAGCCGCTGGCCGCCGCCGGACTCTTCTTCGAGAACCCCGACCTGGTCTGGAGCATCCTGGCCCTGACCAACAACCAGGCCAACCTCGTCCAGATCGTCTGCGAGGGCCTGGTCGAGGAGATGCAGGGCCGCGCCCTGTCCCCGGAGGGCGGGCGCCCCCGGATCACCAACGCCGACGTGCAGAAGGTCGTCGAGAACGGGGGCATCCGGGACAAGATCCGGGACCGGCTCCGGCTGACCATCGACCTGGAGGACCGGTACCGGGTCCTGACGCTGATCCTGGCCCTGCGCAGCCTCACGGACGGCTACGCCCGCGGCTACACGCCGCAGGAGCTGCAGGAGGAGGCGCACCGGGTCTGGCCGGACGGGTTCCCGGAGCAGAACGGCGTGGACGAGGTCCGCACCGACCTGGTGGAGATGGAGGGCCTCGGACTGGTCCTCCCGCTCCCGGGCCGGAGCAACAGCTTCGTCATGCGCAGCCCGAACCTCGTCAACATGCTCGGCACCCGTGACGAGCTGGAGGCGGAGCTGCACACCAGCGAGTTCACCCAGAAGTACGACTACAACCCGCGCGTCGCCCGCCGATCCATCGGCCGCGACCGCGACCGCCGGCAGATCCTGCGGATGAGCCCGCTGACGGACGAGCAGTGGCACGCCGTGCTGTCCCGGCGCACCGGGATGGTCACGGCCACCGCGGCGCTCGGCGCCGACTTCCTGGCCAAGGCCGCGGGGCAGCACGTCGGACGCGCGTGCCAGGTGGTGCCCGTGGCGTCCGCGGAACTGACCCAGGCGGTCACCAGGTGGGCCCGGGAACGCTCGCCGCACCTGCTCTTCGTCGACCTGCGCGGCGTCCCCGTCGCGCAGGTGCGGGCCGACGTCGAGCGACTCGCCAAGTACACCTCGGCGTCGGAGGAGGACGGCAAGGAGATCCCGCGCCGGCGCGCGCTGGTCGTCGTCGACCCGTTGACCGCGCTGCACTCCGACTTCCCGGAGGTGTCCCGGGTGCAGCCGCGGCGCTGGAACACGACCAGCCTGCGGGCCTGGCCGGAGCTGCCGTTCGTCTCGGCCCCGGAGCGGCGCAACCTGATCGAGGTGACCGGCGGCTGGCCCGGCTTCGTCGAGTGGGCCATCGCCCAGTACCTCCAGGGCGCTCCCCGGGAGCGGCTCTTCGACCTGGTGCGGGCCCGGGCGGACGACCCGGAGTTCGCCCGTGACCACCTGCGGCGGGTCGGCCTCTCCGACCGCCACGTCGAGCAGCTGGCCGGCTGGGCCGACCTGTTCAGCCCGGAGGAGCACCGGCAGGGCCGGGTCCACGCCATCCCGCAGGACCTGGCCGTCGTGCTCGACGACGACCTGGACGAGGCCGAGGCACTGCTGGCGGACCTGGAGGCGCTCGGGGTCCTCGACGACGACGGTGAGGTCCTCACCGTGGACAGCGTCACCTTCCGCGCGCTCAGGACCGTGGCGGGTGCGCAGGGCGGGTCGGTGTGACCGAGCTCCTCGATCCGGCCGGCGGGCTGTCCCCGGAGGCGGTCCGGTACCTGCCGGGTGCACGGCGCCACTGCGCCAGGGTGCTCGCCGACCTGCGGGCCGGGCTGAGCTGCGTCTGGCTGTTCCCGGACGCCGAGGTGGAGTCGGAGCGTGCCGACCGGGCCGTGGAGCAGGTGGTCCACGGGCTGGACCACGCCGTGGAGGCGCCGGGCAAGGGGACGGCTCCGCGTCCGGCCCCGGTCGCGGCGGTGCCGCACGCCCGGGATCCCTGGGAGCCGGACGGCGGCGGGGGCGAGGGCGAGTGGGCCGCCCACTCGTCCGAGGACACCCTCGACATCGACGACGGCTTCGGGGGCTGGGACCCGTTCGGCGTCTTCGCGGGTACGGGTGTCCAAGCGTCCGGGGGTCTGTCGCCCGCACCCGTCGTCGACGAGCCGGTTCTCGACGAGCCGGTCCTCGACGCCGGGCTCTCCGACGACCGGGACACCGACGTCGCCGCCCGGCTGGCCCGCAGTCTCGGTCTGGACGGGGACCTGGTCTCCGAGCTGGTCGGCGGCGCGGACGGCGGTACGCCCGTGCTCGTCGTGCGGGCCTGGACGGAGGCGGACCCGTACGCGGTGTCCCGGCTGGTGCGTCGCTTCCAGGCCGCCGTGAAGGAGGCCGGCCTCAAGCCGAGTGACCGTCCGCGGCTGCTGGTGGCCTCCCGGCTGCAGGACCTGGAGGAGGACACCGTGGGGCTGCTCGACGCGACGGTGTCGCGGCCGCACTGGTGGTGGGGGGTCTGGAGCCACCTCGACACGGCCACCGTGGTGGCCGACGCGATGCCGCACCCGGCCTCCGGACACGCCCACAGCCGCATGACGCCGACCAAGCTCATCCGGCACGCCCTGCGCCGCGAGACCGTGGTCCAGACGGCCGGGCCCGATCTGGGACTCGCGGTGGAACTGGCCAGGGCCTGGAGCGGCAGGACCGGCGACCTGGCGTCCGCCCTGCGCGAGTGCCGGCCCACGGACGGGGCCGTCGAGCCGGGCGCCCAGGGGCGGGGCACACCCGCCGCGGCGTACGCACCGCTGCCCGAGAACGGTCTGCGCGAGGCGTGGTCGGCGGGGCTGGTGGACAGCTGGGAGGGGCAGGTCCGGCACAGCCTCGGCTCCGGTGTGCAGGGCTCCGGTGGCGCGGAACTCGACAAGCTGGTCTGGCAGGCCCAGAACCGTGTCCTCCTGCCGCTCATCGACGACGCCCGCCTCGGCTTCGTCGAACTCCTCCCGCGGATAGCGGTGCGCGGCGTCGCCCGGCTCGTCGACACCTACGCCCGGCAGTCCCCGCGCGACACCAGGGGCGCACCGCCGGACGCGGCCTCCCTGGAGCTGGGCGAGCTCTACCACGCGGCGGTGCAGCGGGACATCACCCTGACCGACGAGCAGTTCGGCCGGCTGCGCACGCTCCGGCAGGCACGCAACAAGCTCGCCCACCGCACGCCCGTCGACGACGCCCGGCTCCAGGAGCTGGTGGAGGCGCTCGCCGGCTCCTGACGGGGCCGGGGTAGGGTCCACTGAGCGGGACAGAACGGCTGAGGAGGACGGAGCGGATGGCGGATCCGGTGCGCGTCGGACTGGTCGGGGTCGGCATCATCGCCGAGACCCACCTCACGGTGCTGGCCGAACGGGACGACGTGACGCTGGAGTTCACCGTCGATCCGCGGCCGGTTGGGCCGTCCGGGTTCCGGGGTGCCGCGCCGCCTCCGCACTACGACGGGCTCGCCCGGGCGCTCGGCGCGCACGAGCCGGACCTGATCGTGCTCGCCACCCCGACGGTGACGCACGCCGAGCTGGTGACCGAGGCGCTGCTGCGCTCCGCGGCCACGGTGCTGGTGGAGAAGCCCATCGTCCACGATCCGGCCGCGCTCGCGGAGCTGCGTGAGCTGGACGGGAGGGCCGACGTCCGGCGCCGGCTGTTCACCGCCCACCACTTCGCCTTCTCGCCGGAGGTGGAATGGGCGGCGGAGCTGCTCGCCGCGCACCCCGAGTGGGGGCCGGTCACGGGCATCACCTCGGCGTTCTACGACCCGTACGCCCAGCGGCTGCCCGCGGCCTTCGCCTCGTACGGGTCCAGCTGGACGGACTCGGGGGTGAACCAGCTGAGCATGATCACCCGCTTCGTCGACGACCTCACCGCGCTCACCTCCCTCCAGCCGGCGGACGGCGGCGCGAGCGCCTGGTGCACCGTGGAGTTCCGCTCGCGGGGTGCGGTGGGCACGGCGCGGCTGCGCAGCAGCTGGCTGACCGGATCCAGCAGCAAGGAGAGCAGCCTGGTGTTCGGCCGCTCCGGGGTGGAGGTCTGGATCGACCACACGGCCATGACCGGATTCGCCGCCCGTGGCGGCGAGCTGATCGCCACCTTCGGCAACGACGGCCGCACCCCGCGCAAGGTGGCCCACTACCGCCCGCTCTACGCCGGCCTGCTCTCCGGCCGCCCCGACCGGGTGCTCGGCTTCGACGCCGCCGCGACGATCGCCGCCATCCACCAGGCGGCCCCCGCGGCCGGGTAGCCGGGGGGAGAACTCCTGGTCCTCGGTCCCGGCGGCTGGATCCACAACGTGTCGCCCCGCGGGAGGACCCGGCCGTCCCTGGTCCGGGTCCTCCCGCGGGAGGACGGTCAGCGGCGGAGCGGGCCCTCACAGGTGTAGTCGGCGCTGCCGGCCTGGCCGGTGGGCCAGACCTCGATCTTGCCGAACCAGCAGTTCATGTCGGCGAGGTTGTTGGCGGCGGTGCCGGCACGGGTGAGCAGGTAGTAGTCGACGGTGTCGGCCATCGACTCGCGGACCCGGCCGGCGTCCAGTGTGTTGTTCAGGTTGGTGGTGATCCGGCCGGTGCAGGTGAAGCGCACGGTGTTGTTCCAGTCGGCGTTGTCCTTGCAGACCGGGGTGTTCTGGGTGGCGCGGGCGAAGGCGTCCTGCACCTCGTAGGCGTAGGCGAAGCGGAGCCGGCCGTTGGGGGTGAAGTCGGTGGCCGGGACGTAGAGGTCACCGGCGCGCGGGATCTCGGTGTCCAGGTAGTCGTCGTACTCGCGCTGGAGTCCGGCGTCCCGGCCGATCCGGTCGCGCCAGGCGTTGTAGCCGTCGAGGTCGTCCGCGCGCAGCAGGCGGTACATCTCGGCCAGCTGCTCGGGGTGCTTCTCGCCGAGCAGGTTGAAGAAGACGGCCGCGTACGGGTACACGCGGAAGCCCACGTCCCGTGTGGCGTGCACGATCTGATCGACCGTCATGCTCTGCTTTCCGTCGCGCTTCTCCCAGCCGATCTCGGTGAGCATCCACTTGCGGGCCTTGACGCCGTCCTTGGCGGTGGCGCCGGCGAAGTACTCGGCGGTGCCCTCGTTCATGGCGAAGGTGGTGTCGGCCGGCCAGCGCTCGGTGTAGCCGCTCTCGGGGATGGCCCAGCGGGCGTTGAGGTAGTGGGTGTACTCGTGCCGGAAGAGCTCCTCCAGGCTGAAGTAGGACTCGGTGCTGAGGCGCTGGTAGGTGTAGAAGGTGGACTGCTCCTCGATGAACATGCCGCCGTTCTCGACGTCCCCGACGCCGAAGAGCAGGTTCTGCAGCAGCTGGTAGTTGCTCTTGGTGTCGTACAGCTGCACCGTGAGGGTGGGGTGGGTGTCGTCGGCGAGCGGCTGGTCGGTGCCGATGGTGCGGAAGAACTGGGCCTTGACCTGCTTGGTGGCGTAGTAGAGCTGGTCGGCGGTGGCCTTGTCGAGGGCGGTGCGGACGACGAGCGTGCCGTTGTCGTAGCTGTAGGTGTTCGGGAAGAACTGCCGCATCAGGTCGGCCCGGCAGGCGTCGTATGCCTGGCAGAGGCCGTAGTCGTTGACCGGGATGGCGGCGTTGGCCCACGCGGGGCTCAGCCGGCCGAAGTTGTCGCGGGTGGCGGTGAGGACCGCGCCGGCGTTGGCCTTCACCTCGGGCAGGACTGCCGGGATGCTCCCGAGGCGGGCGAACTCCAGCATCGCGTCGCGGGCGGCCCACTCGGTGCCGGTGCCCTTGAGGTGGCCGTAGCCGGCGAACGCCCGGATCGCCTGCCGGTAGGAGGGGTTGTCGGCGACGGCTTCCTGGAACTTCCCGCCGTCCTCGACGACGTTGTTGATGCCCTGGAAGTTGATGGTGAGCGCGGCCTGGAGGGCCCAGTTCCACCCGCGGTTGCCGATGTAGGGGCTGTCGGCGGTGGCGTACTGGCGCATCACCCGCTCACCGAGCGGGAGGAGGCCGGGGCGCAGCCCCGGGCCGCTGTTGGCCTGGAACACCTCGCCCATGGCGTTGCCGGCGTGCTCGGTCGGCTCGAAGACGTGCGGGTTGGCGAGGTAGGCGGCGGTGGCGCTCTTGATCGCGGCCTTGGTGGTGTCGTCGCCGAAGTCGAGCTCCTTGTGACTGAAGTCGAAGTAGACGGCGACGTGCAGGAAGTACCAGAGCCCGCGCTGGTTGTGGGTGTTGGCGCTGTCGAAGTCCGGCGCGAGGGAGGTGATCCGGTCGGCGACGGTGCGCACGTGGTCCTGGGTGAGGACCTTGGCGAGTTCGGGCCGCCAGCTGCTGAGCAGGGGATACAGGCACTCGTCGTAGCCGTGCGCCGGGTCGCTCAGGAAGTCGGCGAGGGCGGTGGGGGAGAGCGCGCTGAAGACGGCCAGGTCACAGCCGGTGGCGGCGGTGAGGGTGGCGGGGGCGGTCGGGGTCGGGGCACCGTCCGGGTCGGCGACCGGCTGCCCGGCGGTCGCGGTCGACTGGCGGTTCGCGTTCTCCGGCGCGCCCTGCGGGCCGGGGAGATCGGTGGAGGCGGTCCCGTGGGCGACCTCGCCCGCCGGGCCGGCCGGGTGGTGGGCCCGGGTCGTCTCGCCGAAGGTGGAGGGCGTGGAGGCGACCGGCGCCGAGGCGGCCGGGGCCGCGGGGCCGGGCGTGGCGGCCTGGGCGCTCTGGAGGAGCGGGGCCGCGAGGGTGGCGGCGAGGGCCGCGGAGAGCAGGACTGTGCGCAGACGTGGGGTGGCTGACACCAGTTCTCCTGTGGGAGTGGGGGTGCGCGACGCCGGGCGCGGTTCGGGCCGAGGGCGTGGGGGAGCGCCAGGGCCGCTGGGTCGCACGGGAGTTGGGTGAGCACGACGGGCTCTGCGTGGATTCGCTCAACCCGTCGATGAGTAAAATAGTAATGTCAAATTGCATTGCGCAAGAGGTTGCCCGCCAGGGGATGGCGGCGGGTAACGAGAGGGTCTCGACCTGCCGATTGTGGGCGCAGGGGTCTTGACGTGGGCTCGACCAAGAGCGTTTGCTGGCTCCCGCTCGTTCGATGTTGATTACTTCTGTTTGTTTATGTGTGATTTGAACGTTCAAATCGCCCCAAAGGTGGGGGAGTGCGCTATGCGTGATTACCTGACGCAGTTCGCCGAACCGTTCGGTTACTTGGACTTTGCCCGGTTCGGACCGGTGTCGGAGCCGGTCCGCCGGGTGCTCGTCCGCGAGGCCGACCGGCTTCACCGGCACGGCTGGTCCGCGCTCGACGAGCTCGACGCGCAGACGGCCGAGGCCGCCCGGACAGCGGGCGGGCTGCTCGGCTGCGCGCCGCACGAGGTCGCCTTCGTGAGCTCCACCTCGCACGGGCTCTTCGCCGCGGCGCACGCCTTCGCGCAGTCGCCCGGTCGTGCGGACGGCACCGTCCTGATGGCGCGGACGGACTTCCCCGGCGCCCTCTATCCCTGGCTGCGCGCCGAGGAGAACCGGGGCTTGAAGGTCCGTCAGATCGACGGACCGCTCACCGTGGACACCGTCCGCGCCCATCTCGACGACCAGGTGCGCGCCGTCGCCGTCTGCGCCGTGGACGCCGCCACCGGCTTCCGGGCGCCGCTGGCCGGGCTGAAGGAGCTGATCGGCCCGGACCGGGTCCTGGTGGTCGACGCCGTCCAGGCCCTCGGCGCCGTCGAAATCGCCGCCGACGCCGCCGACGTGCTCGCCGCCGGCGGTCAGAAGTGGCTGCGGGCGGGCTGGGGCGCGGCCGTGCTGATGGTGCGCGACCGGGTGGCCGGACGGCTCGGGCCCGGCCTCGGCGGCTGGTCCGGCGTCCAGGACCCGATCGAGGCGCCCGCCCACCCGTGCCCGCCCCGGCCCGGCGCCGTCGCCCACACCCTCACCAACCCGGACGGGCCCGCCGTCGCCGCACTGGGCGCGGCGCTCGCCCTGGTGCGGGACACCGGCGCCGACCGGATCGAGGCCCGGATCGCCGAGGTGCTCGGCGGGCTGCTCGACGCCGCCCGCGCCGTCGGCGCCGAGACCGACGGCGGGCCGGGGAGGCCGGGGGAGCCCGGCAGCGGCATCGGCCGCCTGCGGCTGCCCGGCGTCGACCCCGCCGCCGTCCACGCCGCGCTGGCCGCCGCCGGCCTGGCCACCACCCTGCGCGCCGGCTGGATCCGGCTGTCGCCGCACGCCAGCACCGACCCCCTCGCCGCCGTGCCGCTCGCCGAGGTGCTCGACCGCGCCCGGCAGGAGGTCCGCGCCGCCTGAGCGGACCACCTCCCAGACCCTGTTCCACCCGCCCTTCACCCCCCTCGGAAAGGCCTGCCATGTCACACCTCACCCGTCGCGAACTGCTGCGCGCCTCCGGCGCCGGCCTGCTGGCCCTGTCCGCCGGTGGAGCCCTCTCCGCCTGTGGCGGCTCGAACGGCACCGGCTCCTCCGGCGGGGACGCCGCCACCGGTACGATCACCGTCTGGTCCTGGACCAGCGCGGCCGACGCCCTGCGCGGCGTGGTCCCCCTCTTCGAGAAGGACAACCCCGGCATCAAGGTCGACGTCCAGGACGTCGGCAACCCGGCCATCTGGGACAAGATCACCGTCGGCCTGGCCGCCGGCGGCCAGGGACTCGCCGACGTCCTGCACATCGGCTGCGACTACCTGCCCGGCTACCTGGAGAAGTTCCCCAACGGCCTCGCCGACCTCTCCGCCCTCGGCGCCGACGCCCACAAGGACAAGTTCGCCCCCGGCCTGTGGCCGGTCGTCACCGACAAGTCCGGACGGGCCCGCGCCCTGCCCTGGGAGGTCAACGCCCAGGGCTTCTTCTACCGCAAGGACATGTTCGACAAGGCCGGGCTCGACCCGACCACCTTCGCGACCTGGGACGACGTGGTCGCCGCCGCCGGCGCGTTCAAGGCGGCCAACCCCGGCGTAGGCCTGGTCGGCATCAACAAGACCGGCACCCCCGGCCCCGACACGGACTTCCTGCAGTCACTCATGCAGCAGCAGGGCGCCTTCTTCTTCGACCTCCAGGGCGACATCACCCTCACCTCGCCCGAGTGCGTGCGCGCCCTCACCCTGGTCAAGCGCCTCGACGAGGCCGGCCTCCTCATCGAGACGCCCGGCGCCACCGCCTGGCGCGCCCAGATCAAGGACAGCAAGCTCGGCGCCGGCCCGCAGCCCTCCTGGGCGGCGCACTTCATCGAGACCAAGTTCCCCGAGCTCAGCGGCAACTGGCGGCTCACCCGGCCGCCGGCCGTCACCCCCGGCGGCAAGCGCACCGCCCTGGTCAACTCCACCCACCTCGCCGTCGCCTCCTCCAGCCCGCGCCGCGCCGCCGCCTGGAAGTTCGTCGAGTACGCGCTCACCCGGCCCGACGCCGTCAACGCGATGTTCAAGGCCGGCAGCGTCTTCCCCGCGCTCACCGCCGCCTACCAGGACCCGGTCTACAACGAGCCGAGCGCCTACTACGGCGGCCAGCCGGTCCTGAAGACCTTCACCGAGCTGCTCTCCGAGGGCGGCGACGCCACCAACTACTCCGGCGACTTCGCCCGCGCGCTCAAGCTCGTCAGCGACGCCCAGGCCAAGGTGCTGACCAAGGGCGCCGACCCGGCCGACGCGCTCCAGGAGGCCGCCAAGCAGCTCGCCCAGCAGACCGGGCGCAAGATCAAGTGACCGCCGCCGCCCCCTCGGTGGCCGCCCGACCGGCCGCGCCGAGCAAGCAGGTCCGGCGCGCCCGGCTGCGCCGCCGGGCCGTGCCCTACCTGCTGCTCGCGCCGGCGCTGGTGCTGTTCGGGACCTTCAAGGCCTACCCCATCGTCTCCTCGCTGCTGCTGTCGCTGACCACCGGCTCCGGCAGCGCCACCCAAGGCGCCGGACTCGCCAACTACCGCCGTCTGCTGGACGATCCGCTGTTCTGGACGGCGCTCGGCAACACCGCCCGGATCCTCGTCGTGCAGGTCCCGGTGATGCTCGGGCTCGCCCTGCTGATGGCGGTCGGCCTCAACGCCGCCCTGGTCCGCTGGCGCGTGGTGTGGCGGCTCGGCATCTTCATGCCCACCGTCACCGGCCTGGTCGCCACCGGCATCCTGTTCTCCTTCCTGCTTAACAAGGAGAACGGCGCCGTCAACAAGGCGCTCGAAGCGATCGGCCTGTCCGGCGTCGACTGGTTCGGCAACGGCTTCTGGGCGCAGATGGCCGTCGTCCTCGTGCTGACCTGGCACTACACCGGCTACAACGCCGTCATCTACCTGGCCGGGCTGCAGGGCATCCCGCGCGAGCTGTACGAGGCCGCGATGGTCGACGGCGCCGGCCCGGTGCGCCGCTTCTTCTCCGTCACGCTGCCCGCGCTGCGGCCGGTGGTGCTGTTCACCGTCGTGCTCTCCAGCATCGGCACCCTGCAACTGTTCGACGAGCCGTACGTCCTCACCCGCGGCGGCCCCGACAACGCGACCCTCACCGTGTCGATGTACCTCTACGACAACGGCTTCCGCTACTTCGACTTCGGCTACGCCTCCGCCATCGCCTACGCGCTCACCCTGATCGTCTCGGTGCTCGGCGCGGTGCAGATGCGCCTGATGGGAGAACGCGAATGACGCCCGTCACGCCTGTCACCCCCGCGGTCCCCGCCGTCCCGGCGGCCTCCGCCGCCCGCCCGGGACGTCGCCGGCTGCGCGGCTGGCCGGTGACCCTGGTGCTGGCCGCCGTCACCGGCCTGTCCATCGCCCCGTTCTACTGGCTGGTGGTCTCCGCCACCCTCACCGACAACGAGATCTTCTCCTGGCCGCCGCACCTGCTGCCCGGCTCCCACCTCGGCGAGAACCTCCGCCACCTCCAGGACCGGGTCGGCCTCGGCCGGGTCGTGCTCAACTCCCTGCTGGTGTCCGGGATCCAGACCGTCGGCGCGCTCGTCGTGGCGCTGCTCGCCGGCTACGCCTTCGCCAAGTTCCGGTTCCGCGGCCGCACGGTGCTGTTCGCCGTCCTGCTGTCGACACTGGTCGTGCCGGACCAGGTGATGCTCGTCCCGCTGTTCAAGATGATGATGTCCTTCGGCCTGCTCGACAGCTACCAGGCCCTGATCCTGCCCGGCCTGTGCGTACCGTTCGCCATCTTCCTGATGCGCCAGGCGCTCTCCAGCATGCCCGACGAACTCCTCGACGCCGCCCGGGTCGACGGCGCCGGCGAACTGCGGGTGCTGTTCGGGGTCGTGGTACCGGTCATGCGGCCGGTGCTCGCCGCGCTCGGGATCTTCCTGTTCCTCGGCTCGTGGAACAACTTCGTCTGGCCGCTGATCGCCCTGCGCAGCCCCGAGATGCACACCATGCCGGTCGCGCTCGCCACCCTCCAGGGCATGAAGACCAATACCGACTACGGCCCGATCCTCGCCGGAACCGCGCTGTCCACCCTGCCGATGATGGTCCTCTTCCTGGTCCTCCAGCGGCAGTTCATCTCCGGCCTGCTGGCCGGCGCCACGAAAGGCTGAACCGAACCATGACGGAAAACGCCGAGGGCACCGAGGCCGTCGAAGCCGCGGAGGCCACCGAAGCCGCCGAGACCACCGAGGCCGCGGAGATCTGGGAGCCGCACGCCACCGCCACCACCGGCCGCCCGCGTCCGCTCGCCGTGCCCGGCCTCCCCGCCGGCCGGCTGGAACTGCTGGTCACCGGCACCGCGAGCGTGCGCACCATCACCGAGGAGGTCATCGAGGTCACCGCCGAGGTCACCGCCGAGGAGCGGGAGAGCGGCGGCGAGGTCCGGATCGAGTGGCGCACCCCCTGCACCGGTGCCACCTCGTTCTGGACCCCCGAGCCGCGCGGCACCGGCTGGCTGCCCGCCGCCTGGAGCGCCCCGCGCCGCACCACCCTCTCCCGCGGCGCCCCCGTCGCCGCCCTGGTCGGCGTCGGCGACACCACCCTCTGCGCCTTCGCCGCCGACCGCGAGGACGCCCGGGCGAGCGCCGGGGTCGTCGAGGAGACCGGGGAGTTCCGCTTCTGGGTCCAGGCCGCCGACCGCCTCACCGTCCGCATCGACACCTCCGGCCGGCACTTCGCCCACAGCCTCGCCGACCTCGCCGACTGGTGGGCCGCCGGCGCCGACCGCCCGGCGCACGTCCCCGACGCCGCGCGCCGCCCCGCCTACTCCACCTGGTACGCGCTGCACCAGAACATCACCCCCGAGGCCGTCGAGCGCCAGGCCGCCCTCGGAAAGGACCTCGGCCTCGACACGATCATCGTCGACGACGGCTGGATGACCACCGACCGCACCCGCGGCTACGCCCACTGCGGCGACTGGGAACCCCACTCGCTGCCCGACACCGCCGCACACGTCGCCCGCGTCCACGACCTCGGCGTGCGCTACCTCCTCTGGTACGCGCTCCCCTTCATCGGCAAGGACAGCGCCGCCTGGGACACCCTCTCCCAGTACGCGCTCGCCGACGTCGGCCACCTCGGCGCCGTCGTCGTCGACCCCCGCTACCCGCAGGTCCGCGCCCACCTCGCCGACCGCCTCGCCCGCGCCGCCGAGGAGTGGGGCATGGACGGGCTGAAGGTCGACTTCGTCGACTGGTTCGGCGTCCAGGACCCGCCGGCCCCCGGCCCCGAGGCCGACTGCGCCACCGTCGACGACGGCCTGCGCCTGCTGCTCGGCGAGATCCGCCGCCGGGTCGACGCCGCCCGCCCCGAGGCGATGATCGAACACCGCCAGCCCTACGTCAGCCCCGGCCTGTGGCCCTACGCCACCATGGTCCGGGCCACCGACTGCCCGCTCAGCCCGCACGAGAACCGCCAGCGCATCGTCGACACCCGGCTGGTCGCCGGGCCGCTCGCGGTCCACTCCGACATGCTGATGTGGCACCCCACCGAGACGGCCGAGCAGGTCGCCTGCCACCTGATCAACGTCCTGTTCGGCGTCCCGCAGATCTCCGTCGACCTCGCCGCGCAGAACGCCGGGCAGCGAGAGGCGCTCGCCTTCTGGCTGGGCGTCGCCCGCTCCCACGTCGACACCCTGCAGCTCGGCGCGCTGCGCCCGGCCCGGCCCGACCTCGGCTACCCGCTGGTGACGGCCGTCGGCGACGGCGAGGTGATCGTCGGCCGCTACACGGCGCTGCCGGTCGGGGCCGGCGGCACGTGGCGTAACCTGCTGGTCGCCAATGCCGACGCCGACCCGGACGTCCGCCTGGTCGGCGGCCGCGGCACCGCGGAGGCCACCGTCCAGGACGCCCGCGGCCGGACCGTCGGCACCTCGACCGTCGACCTCGACGGCGGGGCCACCGTCCACGTCCCCCGGGGCGGCCTGCTGACCCTCCGCCGGGTCTGAGGCCCCGCCCCTCCCGTCCGAGGAGAGCCGATGACCACCCCGGCACCGCGCCCGGCCCGCCGCGCCACCACCGTGGCGGACGTCGCGCGCGCGGCCGGGGTGTCCCGGCAGACCGTCTCCAACACGCTCAACGCCCCGCAGCGCGTCCACCCCGACACCCTGGCCCGGGTCACCGCCGCCATCGACCGGCTCGGCTACCGGCCCGACCAGTCCGCCCGCTCGCTGCGCACCGGCGAGCGCCGCACCATCGGCTACCTCGCCCCGGTCGACGACCCGCACGACCCCAACCCGCTGATGGCCGGCTTCCTCGAAGCCCTGGTCGACGCCGCCGGCGCCGAGGGCCACCACGTGCTGCTCCTGCGCCCGGCGGCGGGGGAGCAGCACGCGAGGGCGGTGATCGACGCCGTGACGGCGGCCCGCCAGGTCGATGGCCTCGTCCTCGCCGACGTCCTGCCGGACGACCCCCGCGCCGTGCACGCCGCCCGCCTCGGCATCCCCTTCGCCGCCTTCGGCCGCACCGGGCCGGGCCTGCCGCAGCACTGGGTCGACATCGACAACGCCGCCGCCACCGCCGAGGCCGCCCGCCACCTCGCCGAACGCGGCCACCGCCGGGTCGGCTACGTCGGCGGGACCGGCCCGCTGCCCTGGCTGGCCGCCCGCCGCGAGGGCTTCCACCGCGAGGCGGTCCGCCTCGGCCTGACCCTCGTCCCGCCGCCCGCCGACGGCGAACTGCGTTCCTTGCTGCGCGACCCCGACCGCCCCACCGCCCTCGCCGCCGACAACGACCTCGCCGCCCTCGACATCTACGAGGCCGCCCGCACCGAGGGCCTGCACATCGGCCGCGACCTCGCCGTCACCGGCTTCCACGACACCCCCCTCGCCCGCCACCTCCGCCCACCCCTCACCTCCCTGCGCCTCCCCCTGCGCCCCATCGCCACCGCCCTCGTCAGCCGCCTCCTCACCCAGGTCCGCGGCGAGCCCACCCCCACCACCGGCCTCGAACTCCCCGCCGAGCTCATCACCCGCCCCAGTTCATCGGAGAAGTGGCCACCCCACTGAGCCGGGGAAGGCCCTCCTTGCGACGGGAGCTCCCGCGTCCGTGGGGTTGTCCTTGATACCGAGGCACTGACCCGCGATGGTGACCGTGCCATCGTCGTTGAAGGTGGCCGACGCGATTCCGTAGTCGAGGAGCTCAGCGGCCCCACCGGTTTCCGGTGGGGCCGCTGGTGTTCTGGTCCGGTGGTCGGGGAGAGGGGGTAGAACTGATCGGACGTCATGTAGGCCTGTGGGAAGGGACGGTGTGTCGTGGTGCGGCGGATCGCGGTGGTGGGGGCGGGGCAGGCGGGGTTGCAGGTGGCGTTGGGGCTGTTGGGGGTGGGTGGGTACGAGGTGACGGTGGTGGCGGCGCGGACGCCGGCGCAGGTGCGGGGTGGGCGGGTGATGTCGACGCAGGCGATGTTCGGGCCGGCGTTGCGGGTGGAGCGGGCGGCGGGGCTGGATCTGTGGGAGGGACAGGCGCCCGGGGTGCGGTCGGTGGATGCCGTGCTGGTGCCCGAACCCGGGCTGCGGGCCATGGAGTTCACCATGACGCTGGACGAGCCGGCGCAGTCGGTGGACCAGCGGGTGAAGATGGCGCGCTGGCTGGAGCTGGTGGAGGAGCGCGGCGGGCGGGTGGAGTACCGGGAGCTGGACCTCGCCGGGCTGCGGGAAGTGGCGGCGGCGCACGATCTGACGGTGGTCGCGGCGGGGCGCGGCGAGCTGGCGGGGATCTTCGAACGGGACGACGCCCGTTCGCCGTTCGACGCGCCGCAGCGACGGCTGGCGGCGGTGTACGCGCACGGGGTGGGGGCGCCGGATCCGGCGGCCGGGCCGCGGGCGCGGATGCACGCGGTGCCCGGGGTGGGGGAGTTGTACCTTCAGCCGGCGCTGACGCTGTCGGGGCCATGCGACATCCTGCTGTGGGAGGCGCTGCCGGGCAGCCCGTTCGACTGTTTCGGCGACCGGCCGGACGGTGTCGAACAGCTCGGCAGGATGCGGGAGCTGATGGGGGAGTACCTGCCCTGGGAGGCGGAGTTGTGGACCGCCGCCGAGCCCACCGACTCCGGCGGCTCGCTGTACGGCGCGCTCACCCCGGTCGTGCGGCGGCCGGTGGCGGAGCTGGGGGACGGGGTGGCCGTGTGGGGGATCGGGGACGCGGTGGTGGTGAACGATCCCATCACCGGGCAGGGCGCCAACAGCGCGGCGCGGGCGGCGGACGCGTATCTGCGGGCGATCGTCGAGCGCGGGGACGGGCCGTTCACCGCGGCGTGGATGAGCGAGGTCTTCGAGGAGTTCTGGGAGCGGCACGCCCGGCACGGGGTGGCGCTGACGGCGGCGCTGCTGACGATGCCCGACCACCTCCAGGCGGTGTTCGCCGCCGCCACCGAGCACGAGGCGGTGGCCCGGCGGCTGGCGAACACCTACGCCGAGCCCGCCGATTACGCCGCCTGGCTGGCCACTCCGGAGCTGGTCGGTGCCTATCTGGCCTCGGTCGGTGCCTGAGCTCCCGGGTGTTCAGGGCGCGTCGCCGACCCGCAGGTCGGTGGCCACCTGGCGGCGGCCGGTCAGCAGGGCCTCGGTGAGGACGCCGGCCGTGACCAGGGCGGTGAGGGCGAGGGCCGGGGGCAGCACGGCGGCGGGGCGGAGCGGCACGCCCGGCGGGACGGGGGTGCCGAGCAGCGCGGACAGGTCGAGGGCGGGGCCGAGCAGGGCGGTGGCGGCGAGGGAGGCGAGGACGCCGCCGGCCGCCGCGAGCAGGGTCTGCGGCAGGGCCTCGACCAGGATGAGGGCCAGGCCCTGGCGCGGGCGCAGGCCCATGGTGCGCAGCCGGGCGAGGGCGGCGGCGCGGTCGGGGGCGGCGCGCAGCAGGGTGAGCAGGGCGGCCAGCAGGGCGAAGGCGCCCGCGCCGGCGGTGGTGGCCAGAAAGGCCCGGGCGGCGGCCCGTTGCAGCGGGTCGTCGGCGAGCGCGGCGGTGAGGCCGGCGGCGGTCTTCAGCAGGTAGCCGTCCGGGACGGACTCGGGGTGCGGGCCGACGTAGGGGACGCCGCTCAGCCTGGCGGTGTCCGCGAGCAGGGGGTGGACCGGCTGGTCGTGCAGCAGCCGTCGGACGGCCGCCTCGTCGGGGTCGCCGACGGCGAACCAGTGGCCGTGGTCCGCCAGTTCGGGCACCCGAGCGGTGGCGGGGCCGGCGGGCAGGACGATGAAGGGGTGGGTGGAGTCGCGCAGCGCGGGGGTGGCGTCGACGGTGCCCGCGTACTGGGCGCGCAGTTCGCCGGTGCTGGTGAGGTAGATCCGTTCGGCCCCGGCGTGGCCGCCGAGCTGCTCGACCAGGCCGCGGGAGTAGAGGGCGGGGACGGGGACGTCGCGCCCGGCCGGCCAGACGGGGCCGTCGGGGGCGGCGAGCCGGGCCGGGTCGAAGGCGCCGCGGCCGAGGGAGCGGGAGATCTCGGCGTAGGCCGGCGGGTCGACCACGACCAGGCTGATGGTGAGGTGGCGCTGTCCGGGGCGCAGCACGGCCGCGTCGGTGAGCAGGGTGACGGCGGTGGCGGCGCGGACGCCGGGCAGTCGGTCGGCCGCCTCGGTGAAGGAGGCCGCCAGGCCGAAGCCCTTGGGCGCGCTCACCATGACGTCACCACCGGTGGCGAGGCGGGACTCGCGGGTGCGGCCGGCGTCGACGGCGTCGAGCAGGTTCGCGCCGAACCCGGCGGTGGTGACGGCGAGCAGCAGCGCGAGCACCGGCAGGACGGTCGGGCGGGGGTTCCCGCCCGAGCCGCCCGAGCCGCCCGAGCCGCCCGAGCGACCCGATCCGCGTGCCGCTCCGGCGAGCCCGAGGAAACCGACGGCGCCGCGCCGCCGGCCGACCGCCCGGGCGAGTGCGCCGAGCAGGGGCGGCTGCAGCCGGGCGAGCAGCAGGCCGGTGCAGAGCGCGACCAGCAGCGGGGCGGCGACGAGCAGTGGGTCGATCCCGGCGCCGGGCGGGGCGGCGCCGCGCCGGCGGACCTCGGCCACGGCGGCGGCTGTGACGGCGAGTACGGCGAACTCGCCGACCACCCGGCGTGGGCCGCCGCCTCGCGCGCCCGGCAGGGCCCGCGCGCGCTGCCGGGCCCGGGCGCGCGGGTGGAGCAGCACGAGCGCGCGGGCCGGGAAGGCGAGCAGCGCGAAGGCGGCGGCCGCCGTGCCGGCGAGCACGGCGGAGCCCCAGCGCGGGGCGGGCAGCAGCAGGAGGGCGAGCAGTGTTCCGGCCGCCGCCCCGGGCAGTACGAGGGCCGCGCCCTCGCCGAGCAGCCGCCGCAGTACGCCCCGGCGGGAGCCGCCGCGGGCCTGGAGCAGCAGGAGTTCGGGGCCGCGCCGGTCGGCGGCCAGCGCGGCGGCCAGGCACAGCACCACCACCACGACGCCGGACAGCCCGGCCGGGCCGATCGCCGCGAGGGGCGCGGCGGCGTCCCGGCGGGCGGTGGCCAGGTCGAACAGCTCGGGCAGGGAGGAGAAGGTGTGCAGGTCGGAGCGGCCGGTCCCGGCGGCGAGCCGGACGGCGGTGGGGCCGGTCAGATAGCTCGCGAGCTCCCGCGCGGCCGGTGCCAGCCGGTCGGCGCGCAGCGCGTCGGTGTCGACCGGCAGCCGCCAGGAGAGCTGTCCGCCGTCCGCCCACCGCTGGAGGCCGGACAGGTCGTCGCCGCTGGTCAGACCGGTGGCCTCCCACAGCCGCAGCCGCTCGTAGGTGTCGGGGATCCTGAGGCAGGGCCTGGTCAGACAGGCGAGGTCCGTCCAGTACGGGTCGGCCTCGTCGTGGACGTCGAAGGTGCCGACCACCTCCGTGCCGGGGGACGGCGGGGCGAGGGGGAGGGGTTCGGCCGTCAGCACGTCGCCGACCCGGACGTTGAGCTTCTCGGCGGTCGTCCGCGACACCACGATCTGGAGCGGCCGGTCGGTGGGGACGGGCGCGGGCCACCGGCCCTCGGCGAGGGTGGTGTGCTCGGCGAGGCCGGCGAGGTGGTGCAGGGACAGCTTGGGGGACGGGCCGTCGGGCCGGGACAGCTGCGGGTCGGTGAGGGTCCGGGCCTGCCTGCCCTGCACGCCGTAGACCGGTCCGCTCGCCGAGACGCGGAACTCCCCGCCGGTGTGGGCGGTCAGCCGCTCGGCGACGGCGTCCAGTTCGGCGGAGTCGTCGCCCTGGCGGAGTCCGGCGGTGGTGACCAGGCTGGTCGCGCCGATGCCGCGGTCGCGCAGGAAGTCGCGCAGCGCGGCGTCCTCGCCGCGGTCGACACCCCGGGGCAGGCCGGTGGCGAGCAGCACGACCGCGAACACCAGCACGGCGTAGAGCAGTGCCGTCCAGGGCGTGGCCCGCAGCCGGGTGCGCACCCACCGCGCGGGCCGCCGGCCGGGGTGCGCGGGGTGCGTCGGGAGCGCGGAGGGCGGCGCCGGGTCCCGCATCCGTCGGCTCCCTCCGCTTCCGGTGCCTGGCGACCGGATAGCGGACGATGCTGCCAGAGCGGCGGACCCGGCGGAAGGCCCCTTCGGGCAGACTCCGAGCCCGCGGGGCCCGGCGACGCCGTTGTCGGTACCGGCGGCTAGGTTCTGAGGTGTCGCCGGATACCGAGACACCCAGCGGCCCACGCCACGCCGTGCCCGGAAGGGGCCCACGCCATGTCAGCCACCGCCACCGACGCGCAGTCGACCTACCTGGAGCTCTCCGAGGACAGCGGCAGCGCGCACAAGTTCTACGAGGTCCTGGTCAGCGGGGCGGCCGTCACCATCACCTACGGGCGGATCGGCGAGAGCGGCCAGACCAGGACCACCAGCTACCCCTCCCCGGAGAAGGCCGCCTCGGCCGCCGCCAAGAAGATCGGCGAGAAGGTCCGCAAGGGCTACGCCCCGGCGGTGCGCGGGGTACGGCAGCACCGGGCGGTGACCCGCCGGGCGATCGTCAGCACCCGTTCGACGGCCCGCCAGGCGCCGGTGCTGTGGCGGTTCCGCTCCGGCGCGGCGGCCTTCGGCATCTTCGTCGGCGAGGAGCACGCCTGGGTCGGCAACGAGCGCGGCGACGTCTACACCCTCACCCACGACGGCGAGGTGACCGGCCGCTACGGCCTGCCCGACGGCGTCAAGTGCATCGTCGCCGACGACTGGTGGATCTACGCCGGCTGCGACGACGGCAAGGTGTACGACCTGGGCGGCAAGGTGCCGCGGGTGGCGTACGAGATAGCCGAGGACGTCGACATCTACTGGCTGGACATCCACGACGGCGTGCTCGGCGTGGCCGACGCGCGCGGCGGGATCACCACCGTCGACCACGAGGACGAGTTCCAGTGGCGCCGCAAGGCCGAGGGCACCGACGGCTGGATGGTGCGCTGCGACGCCGACGGCGTCTACCACGGCCACTCGCGCGGCGTCGCCCGCTACGCCTCGCGCGGCGGCGCGCCGGTGTGGCACACCGGGACCGACGGCGCGGTGCTGTTCGGCTGGCAGGAGCGCGACGAGGTGTTCGCCGGCACCTCGCGCGGCTCGGTGCACCGGCTGCGCAAGGCGGACGGCTCCGAGGCGGCCCGCTACCGCTGCGACGCCGCGGTGTTCTCCTGCGCGGCCTCGCCCGACGGCCGCTACGTGTTCGCGGGCGACAACCACTCCTCGGTGTACTGCTTCGCGGCCGACGGCACCCGGCTGTGGAAGCTCGGCACCGGCTGCGGCTCGGCGTACAGCATGCAGTACCGCGACGGCCGGCTCTACCTGGTGACCACGGACGGTTCGCTGGTCTGCCTGGACGCGAGCGAGCAGGCGGTGCGCGCGGCCGAGGAGGGCCGGCTGCCGCAGGCCGCCGAGGTGGACGGCAGCGGCTGGACGGCGGCGGTGGCGGGCGCCGCGATCGAGTCGGTGACGGTCGGGTCGGCGGCGGCGACGGGCGGCATCGAGGTGGAGTGCGTGCAGGACGGCGCCCGGCTGCGGGTGCGGGTGGTGTCGCCGGGCTTCGACCCGCTGCGCCGGGTGCAGTTCCCGAAGGACATCCGGGTGCCGGGTGCGCGGTACCTGGTGGCGGAGGTGCTGGAGTCCGGCAGCGGCTCGTTCTACCGCGCCCGGGGCGACATCAAGCGGCTGCTCTGAGTTCCCCCGACCGACTTTCCGTCCACGTCCGAAGGCCGTTGACAGCCCGTCGCGGGCCTCGGTGTAATGCGGGTGCAATACGCACGCACGGCACACCGACACCGACCGTTTCGGGCTGTTCCCGGGGAAAGCAGGGCGTCATGAGCGTGGACACCGAGGCCGTCGCGGCTTCCGGGGCGTCGGCGGAGACCTCCGTGCCGCAGTCCCGGATGGCCGCCCTCTACCAGCGCGACCGGACCTGCCAGGGGCTCGGCATCGCGCTCGACCAGGTGTCCACCGGGCACGCGGTGATGCGGATGACGGTCGGCCCGGCGATGGTGAATGGCCACGGCATCGCGCACGGAGGCTTTCTCTTCCTGCTTGCCGACGCGGCCTTCTCCTACGCCTGCAACAGCTACGGCCCGGTGACGGTCGCCCAGGGCGCGCAGGTGACGTTCCTGGCGCCGGCGGCGGTGGGGGACGAACTGACCGCGGAGGCGGTGGAGCGCACCCGCTCCGGGCGCACCGGCGTCTACGACGTGACGGTGCGCAACGCGGCCGGAAAGGTGATCGCGGAGTTCCGCGGCCAGAGCGTGATGCTGGCCGGGGCGCCGCACACGGGCTGAGCACGGCCACGAGGGCCGGGTACGTCCGCCCGGGCGGGGGACACCCGCCCGGGCGGCGCCCGGGTCAGGCCGGCGGACGCTCGTCGATGACCTGCTGGAGCTTGCCGGTGCGCGGGTTGGTGACCAGCTCCGAGCGCGGCACCCACTCGATCGCCAGGTCGTGGATCACCCCGGCCGCCACGTCGTCCGGGTAGAGCGGGCGGGCCCTGTAGACCGCCTCGACGAGCCGCTCGGCCAGCCCGGCCGGCGGCTCCTCGGTGTACCCGAGCCGCAGGATCAGTCCGTCCTTGCCGTCCCAGCGCCGCTGCACCATCTGCAGGCCGGAGATGATCTGCTCCGGGTCGTGGGCGAGCAGGACGGCCCGGATCTCCTCGGTCGGCATCGCCACCGTGCCGACCCGGGCGCCCTCGGTGGACCGGCCGACCAGGCGGAACCGCCCGCGTTCCACGTCGACCCACTCGGCGCGGTCGCCGGTCGGGTAGCGCAGGATCGGCATCAGGGTGCGGAACAGGTTGGTGACCACGACCCGGCCGGGCGTCCCGGGCTCGGTGATCGGCTCGCCGGTGGTGTCGTCGACCAACTCCACCACCGTCCGGTTCGGGAAGGCCTCGTGCACCCGGACGTCGTCCCCGGGCACCGGCGCGCCGACCAGGCCGGCGTCCACCGAGGCGTAGCCGATCGAGGAGACGGCCGCGTTGGGGAACGCCCGGGAGAGGATCGGGCGCAGGTCCGCGAAGAGCAGGTCCCCGCCGAACAGCAGCAGTTCGATCCGCTCGGCGACCCTGCCCTCCTTGACCAGGTGCTCGGCGACGGAGCTGAGCTTCATCGGCTCGCCGGCCAGCACGTCCACGCCGAAGTCGTGGATCAGGTCGGCGATGTACGCCTCGGGCGCGGCGCCGACGGGCAGCCGGACGTTCTCGACCGGCGCGTGGTGCAGGGCGTTCTCGATGTAGAGGAACCCGCCGTACAGCTCGCCGGCCCAGAACAGGTTGGCGACCCGGTGGCCCGGCTTGAGGCCGGCCTGGACCAGGCCCGCGCCGAAGGCGCTGACCGAGTCGGTGTGCTCGGTGCGCGACCAGGGGGAGAACTTGGGGACACCGGAGGTGCCGCCGGTCTTGTAGACGCCGGCGTCCGTCAGCGGGCCGGTGAGCAGGCGGTTGTCCGGCCAGGAGTTGGCCGCCCAGAAGGCGGTCTGCTCGATCAGCGGCAGCTGGGCGAGGTGCTCGATCCGCGGCGGCAGGTCGCGGTACAGATCCGCGTAGAAGGGGGAGTTGCGGCGGGCGAAGTCGACCAGCTCGGGGAGTGGTTTGGCAGGCATGGCAGGGCTCCTGATGGTGCGTCAGTGAGAATCCGGAAGGCCGATCCAGTCGCGGGCGAGGGCCTGGACGGCCGAGCCGTCGGGGTCGGCGAGCTTGTGGGCCAGATGGTCGGCGGCCCAGGCGTTGGTGGGCACGCGGAAGGCGGGGCGCTCGGCGCGCAGCGTCCGCACCACCACCTCGGCCACCTCGGCGGCCGGCTGGCCGGCGGCCTCCCAGCCCTGGCCGGCGACCTGGGCCAGGTAGTCGGCGAAGGTCGGCGCGTACGGGCCGGAGGCCGCCGCGATGGTGCGGCGGTCGATGTCGGGGAAGATCCCGAACCCGGTGTCGGGCACGAAGCCGGGCACCACGACGGAGACCCGCACGCCGTGCGCGGCGGCCACCGGGGCCAGGCTCTCCATGAAGCCCTCGACCGCGAACTTGGCGGCGCAGTAGGCCTCGTTGAACGGCTGGCCGACCACGCCGTGCACGCTGCCGACGGTGACCAGCCGCCCGCCGGAGGCGCGCAGCAGCGGCAGCGCGGCGCGGCTGACGGCGATCACGCCGAAGAAGTTCACCTCCAGGTTGGCCCGCAGCGCGGCGTCGGTGGACATCTCCAGGGTGGGGTCGAAGTTGGAGACCCCGGCGTTGTTGACCACCGCGTCCAGCCGCCCGTACGCCGCGGCCACGCCGTCGACGCAGGCGGTGACGGAGGCGGCGTCGGTGACGTCGAGCGGGCGGACGTCCAGGGTGACCCCGGCCTGCTCGGCGGCCTTGCGCAGGGCGTCGGAGCGGGCCGGATCGCGCAGCGTCGCGACGGTGGTGAACCCGGCGCGGGCGGCGGCCACGGCGGTGGCCAGGCCGATGCCCGAGGAGCAGCCGGTGATCAGCAGGACGTCGCCGCTCATGACGCGCTCTCCGTCAGCTCCGCCGAGGTGTCCGCCGCCTGCTGCTGCTCCTCGCGGGCGGCGGCGTCCATCCGGGGCTGGATGCCGAGCGCGGGCAGGAAGGAGCAGGCCGCCAGCAGCGTGCCGCCGGCCATCACCCAGCGGGCCGCGTCCCGGATGCCCAGCGGCTCGGTGAGCGCCGACACGGCCAGGCCGCCGACCAGCGCGGCGAGCGGGATCACGCCCCAGGTGACGGTGCGGAACGCCGCGTGCATCACGCCCTGGTGCTCGGCGGACATCCGCGACTGCCGGGTGGGCGCGCTGCACACGTTGATGCAGGACATGAAGAAGCCGTAGCAGCCCATGGTCACCGCGATCACCGGCCCGGCGGGCAGCGCGGGCGCGGCCAGCACGCCCAGCCCGACCAGGCAGTGCAGCAGCAGCGACCAGGCCAGCGTCCGCCCCAGACCGAGGCGCGCGCTGATCCGCGGGGCGACCACGGCGCCGATCAGCGCGCCCACCGCGCCGACCGACATCGCCGCGCCGAGCACGCCGACCGACACGCCGAGGCCGCGGTAGGCGAGCACGGGCAGCACCGTGACGAAGACCGGCCCGCCGGAGTTGAGCGTGACGGCCGCCAGCACCACCCGGCGCAGCACCGGGTCGGCCCAGTTCATCCGGAAGCCCGCGGTCAGCCGCTCCCACACGGTGCCCTCGACGACGGTCCGCTCGCCCCACGGCCCCATCGAGCGGAAGCAGGCGGCGGACACCAGGTAGCTGGCCGCGTCCACCAGCAGCGCGCCCACCCCGAGCGCGCTGTACAGGCCGGCGGCGATCGACGGCCCGGCGACCTCGGAGACCGAGTTGCTGCCCTCCAGCCGGGAGTAGGCGCGCACCATCCGGTCCTCGGGCACCACGGCGGGGACGGCGATCAGATAGCCGACGTTGAAGAAGATGGTCGCGCCGCTGATCACCGCCACGCAGCCGAACAGCAGCGCGGTGGAGAGGAAGTCCAGCCAGTACGCGAGCGGGATCACCAGGACGGCGGCCAGCCGCAGCAGGTCGCAGACCAGCATGGTGAGGCGTTTGTCCCAGCGGTCGACCAGCACGCCCGCGACCGGGCCGAGCAGCGGGATGCCGAGGTACTGGGCCATCGCCACCACGCCGACCTGGAGCGCGGAGGCGTGCAGTACGAAGATCATCAGGGTGGGGACGACGAACACCGTGATCCGGTCGCCGACCACGCTGACCGTCTGGCCGGCCCAGAACAGGTTGAAGCCGCGCCCCAGGTCCTCCGGGCGCCGCGGTTTCACGAGGCCTCCCCGTCGGTGGCCGACGTGGCTTCGGTGGACGCGCGCACCACCAGGGAGGCCGTCTTGCCGGTGCGGTCGTTGCTGACCAGCGTGTCCGTCACCCGGACCGTGACGTGTTCCGGGTCGTGCTGGAAGGCGGTGCTCAACGTGAAGGTGGCGGAGAGCAGTTCGGTGCGCAGCGCGGCGGTGTCCACCGCCGTGTCCGGGTCGGCCAGCAGCAGGACGTCCACCCCGGCGGCCCGGCCGCCGTCCTCGGTGATCACCACCTGGGCCCGGGAGACGCCGGGTTCGCGCTCGGCCCGGGCGACCAGCTCGTCCACGTGCAGGCCGAGGCCGCGCACCTGGACGACGTTGTCGCGCCGCCCCAGCACCCGCATCGCCCGGCCCGGGCGCCCGCACGGGCAGTCGGTCAGCTCGCCCGCGTCACCGGTGCGGTAGCGCAGCACCGGGTTGAGCATCTCCGGGTTGAGGGTGGTGAAGTCCAGCAGTCCGTCCGGGCCCGCGTGCACCAGCTGGTCGGGCAGCGGGTGGAAGGTGTCGGCGGGGCAGTCGGGCGTATTGGTGCCGACCACCCAGGTCTCGGTGGAGCCGAACATGCCCCAGCGGCGGGCCTGCGGTGCGACGGCCGCGAGGTCCTCCTCCAGCTGCGGCTGCCAGGCCTCGCCGAGCCAGAGCACCTTGTGCAGGGCGGGCAGCTTGATGCCGGCGGCGCGGGCGTGCGCGAACCACAGGCGCAGCACGCTCGGGGTGCCGCCGATCGCGGTGACGCCCCGGTCGGCGAGGAAGCCCAGCCAGTCCGGGTACTCCTCGCGGGTGATCGAGCCGAGCGCGATCACCCGGCAGCCGGCCCGGTCGGCGAGCGCGGCGGCCAGGAAGTGCGCGCCCCACATCCGGCCCGCGCCCCAGGCGTTGGCGAACACGTCGTCGCGGTCCAGCGCCTGCCAGTGCTCCTGGACGCCGGCCATGTAGAAGCCGGTCGGCGCGTAGCCGACCTTGGGCGCGCCGGTGGAGCCGCCGCTCTGGAACAGCCAGGTGGCGGCCGTCGCGCTGCGCGGCTCCAGGTGGGCGAGCGCGGTGTTCAGCTCGTCCTTGAGCAGCGGCGGCAGGGCGGCCAGCTCGTCCAGGGTGCGCAGGCCGCCGGGGTGCGCGGCGTAGCGCGGGGCGAGCCCGGGCACCGTCCGCAGCAGATCCAACGTCCTTGTGGCGACGGTCAGTCGGGCCTCGGCCGCCTCGGGTGGCAGGGAGAAGGCGTCGGTCATCGGGCGTCCGATCGGAGGGTGGGGGACAGGGGGCGGTTCGCGAGCCACTTGGCGTGGGCGTCCCGGTAGGCGGTGAAGCGGGCTCGGGTGATGTCCCGTTGCAGGGTGCGGCCCGGGTCGTCGAAGTCCGGGGCGATCACGCCGTCCGGCTCCAGCTCGGAGAACCAGTACCGCTCGCCGTCGTAGAGGAAGTCCACGCAGAAGAACGGGATCGCCAGCTTCTCGGCGAAGTAGGCGGTGGCCTCGGCGAGTTCGGGCGGTACCGGCGGGAACTCCATCTTGCCGCCGCGGCTGGCGTTGGCCACCGGCGAACCGGGCTCGGGCACCCGCCGCAGCGCCGCGTACGGCTTGCCGTCGATCACGTAGACGCGGTAGTCCACGGTGCCGTCGCCGAGGTAGGGCTGGGCGATCAGCGTGGTGTCGCCGCCCTGGGCGAGGCTGGCCAGGCCACGGACGTCCTCCGGGCCGCGTGCCAGGTTGATGCCGCCGCCGCCGCACCAGCCGGCCGGCTTGACGATCGCCGGGTAGGTCAGCGAGCCGAGCGCCACCTCGTAGTGGTGCTTGGCGACGTCCCGGCCGGTGCCGATCCGGATCGACGGGATCGGCGGGACCGGGGAGCCGGCCAGGTGCAGCACGGTGGCCAGCTTGTCGTTGCCGATCAGCGAGATGTGCGGCGGGAACGGCAGGTAGAAGCCGGCCTGCTCCAGCACCGCGTACAGCGCGTACTGGTTGAAGACGTCCATCGACTGGTACGGCAGCGAGTAGAGCGCGGTGATGAACAGGGTGTCCTGCGGGGTCACCGGCTCCTCGTCGACGTACACCAGCGGGCGGGCCGGGTCGGTGGCGTCCACGGTGACCGCGTCCGGCGCGTGCCGGCACCAGGTGAGGCCCAGCTCCTCGGCCACCTCGGCGTAGAGGTCCCAGAAGTAGTGGTGCCAGGTCGCGGTGGTCCGGGTGGACTCGCGGTCGGGGAAGATCCAGCACATCCGGCGCAGCGGGCCTGGGTCGTGCGGGCCTGGGTCGTGCGGGCTGGGATCCTGCGGGGCGGACGGGTTCACCGTGCGGCTCCTTCCTGGGGTGCGGGGTGCCCGGCCCGCTCCGCCCACCAGCGGCGGCCGGCCTCGGGGAGGGTGTCCACCGGGTCGTAGTAGGGGTGGAGGCGGTCCAGCGCGTCGTGCCCGGCCGGGGCGGCGCCCGCGTCGCGGGCCTCCAGGCCGGTGCGGTAGTTCTTCGTCCAGTACGAGATGCCGCGCTCGCGGTCGTAGGCCACCACCTGGTGCACCCAGCGCTTGCCGAGTCGCGGCACGTCGCAGACCAGGCGCGGGGTGGCGTAGCCGGGCAGGTAGCCCATGATCGCCTCCTGCAGGCGCTGCGCCTGGTGGAGGCTGGTGCGCCAGTGCTCGGCGTTGGGGATCATGTCGCAGAGGTAGAAGTAGTACGGCAGGATGTTCGCCTCGCCCTGGAGGGCGAAGCAGAGGTCCAGCAGGTCCTCGGGGGTGTCGTTGACCCGGCGCATCAGCACGCCCTGGTTGCGGACGTCCCGCACGCCCGCGTCGAGCAGCGCCCGGGCCGCCTCGGCGACCAGCGGGGTCACCGAGCGGACGTGGTTGGCGTGGGTGTGCACGGCGAGGTTGACGGCCCGGCCGGCGGCGAGCGTGGCCATCCGGTGCACGCCCTCCAGCACCCGCGGCTGCAGCCAGTGCTGCGGCAGGCCGACCACCGCCTTGCTGGCGAGCCGGATGTCGCGCACCGTCTCCAGCTCCAGCAGCCGGCGCAGGAAGGACTCCAGCTGCGGCCAGGGCACGTTGGCGAGGTCGCCGCCGGAGACCACCACGTCGCGCACGGTCGGGGTGCGCTTGAGGTAGTCGAGCATCTGCTCCTGGCGGTGCTCCGGCCGCAGCGTCAGACGGGTCTTGGCGACCTGGGGCGTGGAGGTGCCGACCAGGTCCATCCGGGTGCAGTGGCCGCAGTACTGCGGGCAGGTGGCGACCAGTTCGGCCAGCACCTTGGTGGGGTAGCGGTGGGTGAGCCCCTCGGTCACCCACATCTCGGCCTCGTGCAGCGAGTCGCGCTCGGCCTTGGGGTGGCTGGGCCAGTGCGGGAGCCGGTCGGCGAGCACCGGAAGCATGTAGCGGCGGACCGGGTCGGCCAGGAACGCGGCGGTGTACTCCTCCGGGGTGGTCGGGGCGTTCGCGGCCATGGTGTTGAGCATCTGCGGTGGTACCAGCAGCGGCATGGTCGCGAACTCGGCCTGGTCGGCGTCGAGTTGGGCGTAGCACTCGGGGGTGAGCAAGTCGCCGACGACGGCGCGCAGCTGGCGGGTGTTCTTGACGCAGTGGGCGCGCTGCCACTGGGCGTCGCGCCACTGCGCCCCGGTCACCTCGCGCCAGCCGGGCAGCCGGCGCCAGTCGGGTTCCACCAGGGGCGTGCGGACGTACTGGTAGGGCTGCGCGGGCGCGGGGTGCGCGGCGGCAGCGTGGCGGTCGTCCATCCGGGGGCTACTGGCCGGTGAAGAGGGTGGCGAAGCGGGTGCGCAGTTCGCGCTTGAGCACCTTGCCGGTGGGCCCGAGCGGGAACTCCGACGCGGTGCGGGCGATCCGGACGGCGGCGAGCGCGGCCAGGCCGGCCCCGGCGAGCGCCTTGTTGGCGGCCTCCAGCACCTCCGGGTCCGTCGCCGATTCCGCTTCCTGCTGCAACTGGACGACGGCGATTGGTCGTTGGCCCTCTCCGGCGGCGCCGGGCACGCCGACCACCGAGCAGTCCCGCACCAGCTCGGCGCAGTCCGCCAGCAGCACCTCCTCGATCGGCAGGCTGTAGACCGGGCCGACCGCGGTGTCGATGACGTCCACCGTCCGGTCCAGGTGGTAGAACCGGCCCTCGGCGTCGCGCCGGGCGACGTCCCCGGTGAGCCAGTACCCGGCCAGCTCGAAGCTGCCGGTCAGCCGCCCGTCGTTCCAGTAACCGGGTGTGCGCGAGGGCGAGTCGATCGCCAGCAGCCCGACCGTGCCGTCCGGCACCTCGGCGCCGTCCTGGTTCAGCACGGCGGCCCGGCGCACCACCTCCAGCGGCTTGCCGACGCAGCGGTCGTTGCGGTCCGACTCCGGTGTGGTCACCTGGCCGAACAGCGCCATGCCCATCTCGGAGGAGCCCAGGCCGTCGACGAACTGCGAACCGGGCAGGGCGGGTTGCTCCGCCTTCTCCTGCGGCAGCAGCCAGGGCCGGATCAGCCCGGCCGGGCGCTCGCCGAGCCGGACCAGGCGGCGGATGTGCCCGTAGTGCGCGCTGTCGCCGGTGTTGAACCAGGAGTGCACCTTGGCGGCGCCCTTCACCGGGAGCTCTCCGGTGGCGAGTTCGACGAAGGTGCGGGGGAAGGAGGCGACCATGGTCGGCTGGAAGGCCTCCATCACCGGCTCGACCACCGCCCGGCGCCAGTCGGCCATCACCACGGTCGGCAGGCCGAGCAGGGTCGCGGTGAGGAAGTAGCTCAGGCCGCCCGCGTGGGTGTGCGGCATCAGCGACATCAGCCGGTCGGACGGCTCGGCGGGGAAGCGCACCATGCGCGGCTGCTTGCCGTCCCAGAACTGGCGGTGTCCGAGCATGGTGGACTTCGGGGTGCCGGTGGTGCCGGAGGAGTGGATCAGCGCGACCACGTCGTCCGGCGCGTGCCGGTACGGGTACTGCGCCGGCAGGGCGCCGGAGGCCTCCGCGTCGAAGGCCCGGACCTCGGCGGCGAGCGCGAGGAACCGGGGGCGGCGCTGCGGGTCCTCGCGGTAGGCGGCGGCCAGCCGGGTGGTGTCGTCGGCCACCACGCCGACCACGCCGACGTGGTTGAGGTAGCGGACCAGCACATCGTGCCGCATCGCGTCGTTGACCAGGGCCGGGACCGCGCCCAGCGCGCTGAGCGCGAGGAAGTGCAGCAGTGGCTCCAGGCCCTCGGCGATCACCACGGCCACCGGCTCGCCCGGGCGCACGCCGTTGGCGTGGTACCAGGCGGCGTAGCGGTCGCGCTGCGCGGCCAGGTCGAGCAGGCTGTGGCCGCGCAGCACGACGGCGCCGCGGTGGTCGGTGTGGTGGCTGTAGGCGAACGGGACCGCGCGGTTCGGGTTCACCGCGATGGCGTGGTCGAGGAAGTTGCCCGCCCCGAGGCCGGGTTCGGCCATCAGCCGCTCGCGGGCGGCGAGCGGTGCGATCGGGGTGGGCGGGGTGCTGCTCAGGGGGGAACTCGGGTCGCTCATGGCTCTCCTGAGAGGGGGGTGGCCCGCGGTTCTTGTGGAACGGGAGCACGGGCGGCGGGGGGAGCGGTGGTGGGTGGTGCGGTTGCCGTCTTGCCGTCTTGCGGTTGTGCCGTGTCGGCCGGGGCGGCGGGTCAGGCCTCGCCGTCGAGGATCTCCGCGACGACCCGGTGGCCGGAGCGGATCGCGCCCTCCAGCAGGCCGAAGAACTCCGTGCTGGTCTCGGTGCCGGCCCAGTGCACCCGGCCGTGCGGCGCGGTCAGCGTCGGGCCGAGCCGCAGCCAGTCGCCGGGCCCGAAGAGTGCGGCGTAACAGCCCTTGCTGTAGGGCTCGTTGACCCAGTCGGTGACGTGGAAGCCGATTGGCTCGGGCAGCATCGGGAACAGCCGGGCGGCCTGCGCGACCGCGGCGGCGCGCTGCTCGCCCGGCCCGAGGGCGGCGTAGCGGTGCGCCTCGGCACCGGTGACGAAGCCGGTGAGCACCCCGACCGCCGAGCCGGCCGGTGAGTCGTCCACCGTGGAGAGCAGCGGGCCCTCCGCGTTGACCGACCAGCCGGAGAGCCCGTGCTCGCGCCAGACCGGGGACGGGTAGACCAGGTTGACCTTGACGGCGCAGCCACGCCCGGTCGGCTCGCCCGCCCGGCGGGCCGGCGGCTCGGGTCCCAGGTCCAGGGCGTCGGCGAGCAGTGGCGGCAGGGCCACCACGGCGACGTCGGCCCGGTACGTCGCGCCGCGCTCGGTGTGCACGGTGACCGCGTCGGCGTCCTGGGTGACGGCGCGCACCGCCTCGCCGAGCCGGACGGTGCCGTGGTGCCGCTCGGCCAGCCGGCCGGCCAGCCGCTCGCAGAGCAGGTGCGCGCCACCCGCGATCCGGTCCTGCTGGGCGCCGCCCTCGAAGGCGTTGAGGTAGCGCAGGCCGCCGCCGGAGCGCAGGTAGAAGGCCATGTGCAGGACCGATACCTCGGCCGGGTCGGCGGCCATCATCTCGCCCAGGAAGAGCGGGAAGAACAGCCGGGCGTCCGGGTGGTCGAGGTACTGCTCGGCCCACTCGGCGGCGGTGAGGCTGTCCAGCCGCTCGGCGTCCGGGGTGAGCCAGGGCGCCTCCGGGCGGACGACGGCGGTCAGTTCGGCGAGGTGGTCGAAGAGGTCGCCGAGCGCCACCGCGTTGAGCGGCGGGAACCGGCCGTCCCGGGTGGCGTGTTCGCCGTCCTGGTGGCTTCCCAGCGCGAAGCGGCTCGCGCCGAGCATCGTGGTCGGCGTGGTGTGGAGTTCCAACTCCTTGATGAGATCGAGGAGTTCGGTGTGCCTTGCGCCGAGGTAGGCGGCGCCCGCGTCGATCCAGGCGTCGGGGGCGACCTCGATCCCGTGCGTACGCCCGCCGACCCGCTCACGGGCCTCCAGCACGGTGACGTCCACCCCGCGGGCCGCCAGCCCCTCGGCGGCGGTCAGGCCCGCCAGTCCGGCGCCGACGACGACCGCGGAGCGCGCTCTGCCGCCGGTCATCTGACGCCCGCGATCAGCGCGACGAGGCCGGCCGGGGTGGGCGCGAGCACGAAGTCCTCGAAGGACAGCTCGACGCCGTACGTCCGGGCCAGGGCGCTCAGCACGCGGGTGGCGATGAGGGAGTCACCGCCGAGGAGGAAGAAGTCGGAGTCCGCCGCGACGTCCTCGGTCTCCAGGACGCGACGGAAGATCGCCGTCACGCCCTCGGTGTCGGCGGGGGTGGTGTCTACGCTGCTCAACGGGGTCTCCTAGGGACCGTCGGGGGTCGCGGCGCGCCGGGGCGGCACCGCGTGAGGGTGGTGGGCCGTTGGGTGCGCGCGGGCCCGGGGCGCGTGAGGGTGGAAGCGTTACGGGTAGGCGGGTGCCGGTGCCGAGTGGCGGCGGTGCGAGGCGGCCCGGTCGACCTTGCCGCTCGCCGTGAGCACCAGCTCCGGCACGACGGTGATCCGGCTGGGCACGAGGTGGCCGGGCACCCGGTCCCGCAGGTGGGCGCGGACCTCGGCGTCCAGCGTCCCGGCCGCCGTCCCGGCGCGCGGGACCACGTACGCGACGAGCGCGGAGCGCCCGGCGACGGTCGCCCCCGTCACCGCCACCGCCTGCACGCCCGGGTGCCCGCCGATGTGCGCCTCCACCTCGGCCGGGTCGACCCGGATCCCGCGGACCTTGAACTCGCCGTCCATCCGGCCCTGGTGGGTCAGCACGCCGTCCGGCGCCCGGCTCACCCGGTCGCCGGTGCGGTACCAGCGCACACCCTCGGCGTCCTCGGTGAACCGGGCCGCGGTGGCCTCCGGCAGGCCGAGGTAGCCGAGCGCCACCGCCGGTCCGCCGATCATCAACTCGCCGCGCTCGTCGATCCGTTCGCGCACATGGGGCAGTGCCCGGCCGATCGGCACCCGGTCGCCGGCCGCCCAGGGCCGGTCCCGGACGGCGGCCAGCGGTCCGTGCAGGTCGACGGCATGGGTGATCAGGGTGGTCTCGGTGGAGCCGTAGGTGTTGAGCAGCCGGACCCGTCCGGTGTCGAGGGCGGCCCAGTCGGCCAGCCGCGCCGGGCCGGCCGGCTCGCCGCCGATCACCACCAGCCGCACGCAACCGGGCAGCCCGGCGCCCTCCTCGGCGAGGTGCAGGACGAGCTCGTGCCAGAAGGCGGTGGGCAGGTCGAGCACGGTGATCCGCTCGCGCTCGATCATCCGCAGGAAGCGCGGGAACGACCCGCTGTGCGCCTCGCGGTCCAGGACCAGTGCGGCGCCGGTGGTGAGGGTCGGCAGGATCTCCTCGAAGCAGGTGTCCCAGTTCAGCGAGGCGAACTGGAGCACCCGGTCCTCGGGGGTGAGGCCGAAGAGTGTGCGCAGCGAGTCGACGGCGGCGGAGATCGCCCGTCGCGGTGTGACGACGGGTTTCGGCTGCCCGGTCGAGCCCGACGTGAAGAGCAGATAGGCCGGCCGCCCCGGGTGTTCCGTGCCGTCCCGGGAGGTCGCGGCTAATCGAGGTAACTCGGCGGGCTCCGAGAGCAGTTCGGGATCGAGCCCGAGCGCCGTCCGGCACCCGACCGCCGCCAGCATCTCGCGCTGCCGTTGCGGCGGGAACGCCGGGTCGACGGGGCAGTACGCCCCGCCGGCGGCCAGGATGCCGAGCAGGCCGATGACGGTGTCCGGCGTATGCGTCGCCGGAACCGCCACCACACCCGGCCCGGTGCCGATGCGTGTGGCCAAACTGCTGGCCGATTCGTGCAGTTGGCGATAATTGAGGTTCTGTCCGTGGTGGACGATCGCCGGGTGTGCGGGATATCGGCGCACGGTTTCCGTGAACGCGTCAATCAGGTCGGAAGTGGCCCCGTTGATGTTGCGGTTATTTGTCATGCCCGCCCCAAAGAATGCCGTGCGAGCACGTGTTCGGTACTCGGCGGACCGGGACTCTACCCGCCGGGACTGCGGAGCCACAATGGTTGTTGAGGATGTCGCTTCAAGGTTGTGTGGTTGACATGTGAACGGGGTCGGCGCTATCCGGGTGGACTCCTGGGGCTCTAGTGACTGCGGACGGTGCCCGAGGCGTCACGCTGCGCACCGGCGCCCGCGGCGCTGCTTCACGGGGAGATCGCACACCATCCAACTCATCGGCCATTTACCGTTGTTCAGGAATCGCCGGTCCCGTTCACCGCCACCCGCCGACCCGCCGCCGCGACCCGGCGGACGTTTCCGCTGCTCGCGGCCTCGGCGGCCAAGGACGGTCCTTCGCGGGGGAATCGAATCCGAACCTCCGCCGACGGACCGATCGGACGCCGACGGATCGTCCGCCCGGCAAGCGTCCGCGGTCTCCCACCGTCCATCGCGCCCCGGTCGCTAAGGTGATCTCCTACGGCCGAAGGAAAGGAACACGCACGTGGAGCACCCCGGCCTCGCCGCGCTCGCCCGGATCATGTCGCCGGAGCGCGGCGCCGACGAGGAGGTCGACTGGGCGGCGGCCGAGGCGCGCTGGGCCGTCCGGTTCCCCGCCGACTACAAGGCCTTCATGGCCCTCTACGGCAGCGGCTCGATCAACGGCCAGGCCTTCGTCCTGCTCCCCCTCCCCAAGGAGGGCATGAGCGGGGGCGGGGACCTGGAGGAGGAGACCGAGAACGCCCGCTTCGGCTGGGAGGCGGAGGGCGGCCGGGCCGCGCTCGACGTCGACCCGGCCCGGATCCTCGCCTGGGGGGTCACCGCCGGCGCGGACATCCTCTGCTGGCTGACCGACGACGGCGACCCTGACCGGTGGCCCGTCCTGGTCCTCGGCCGGCACACGACCCCGGCCTTCGTGGTCCACCCGTTCGGCATGGTCGAGTTCCTCCGGCGCATCGTCCAGGAGGACTTCGACGGGTGGGAGTCCTGGCCGATCAGCATCGCGGGGGAGCTGTGGGACTGCTCGCCGCCGACCTTCGTGCACTGGCGGGCATGACCGGGAGGCCGGTGGGCTCGGCCTCCCGGTCACGCGTCGGCCGGTGCGTCAGCAGGAGAGGTTGCCGCCGCCGATGTCGGTGCCGAGGGTGCCGACGAACTTCTTGAAGAGGTTGATCCGGTCGTCGCGCTGGGAGGGGTTCTTGCCGTCGCACTCCAGCGCGCCGTTGATGGTGCGGATGGTCTCGCCGAAGCCCTTGTTGTTGACGATGGCGTCGTGCGCGGTCATCCGGCCGGCGCCGTTCTGGGTGTTCCAGAACCAGAGCGCGGTCTTCCAGGACACCGCCGGGTCGTTCTGGGCCAGGTTGGGGTTGTGCAGCAGGTCGATGCCGAGGGCGTCGCCCGCCGCCTTGTAGTTGAAGTTCCAGCTCAACTGCAGCGGTCCGCGCCCGTAGTAGGCGGACTGGCCGGCCGGACAGCCGTACGACTGCGAAGAGTCGCAGTAGTGCGAGTAGTTGGCGGTGTTCTGCTCGACGACGAACTTCAGGCCGCCGGTCTCGTGGCTGACGTTGGCGAGGAACGCCGCCGCCTCGCGCTTGCGGGTCGGGGTGTCGCCGGTGGCCGCGAACTTCGGGTAGGCGCCGAGCGCGTCGACCAGGCCGCGGTAGGTGTAGAAGCCGTTCCGGTTCGGGAACAGCTGGTTGAACTGGGACTCGCTGACCACGAAGGAGCCGGCGGCGGAGGCCGGCGCCGTCTGGCCGGCCAGCGAGAGGGTGCTCAGCACGGCGGCCGAGGCCGCCACCGACAGGGCACGCAGAAGCTTCATCGTTCCTCGCACGGGTAATCCGGGAATCCGGGAATCGGTTGGTGGGTCGGTGCTTCGAGAGCGAAGCGCCGGACTCCATCGTGGTCCCCGATTCCCGGAATCCTTGAGCCGTGCGGCTGCAAACCACCCCTTCGGGGCGTATTCGCATTCACTGATCTGACGGCGACTCAATGCTGAGGTCCAGCAGGTGAGTTGGTGGAACGGCCGAGCATGTGGCGGGCGCCTTCGCGGGAGCAGCATCCGTAGCCTCCCTTCACTCGTGAACGCGCGCGTGCGCGGCCGATCATGGCCGGTTTCCCGGGCGCGGGGCAGACGGGCGGGATGCGCGTGCCTACGCTGGGCGACCATGTCTACCCCCACTTCGGCGATGAGGCGTGTGCGCCTCGTCGCCGCACTGACGTTGTTCCTCAGCCTGCTGGGCTTCGGCCAACAGGCCTTCGCCGCGGCCCCGCCCGTGTCGGCGCCCTCCTTCGCGCTGAGCCTGGACGACACCACGCTCACGCCGGGCCAGAACGGCGCGCTGTCGGTGACCTTCACCAACCGGCAGACCAGCCCGGTCACCTTCCTCTACACGACGCTCGTCGCCTCCGAGGCGGGCTCGCCGATCACCGGCGCGCGCCGCGAGTTCACCGGGTGCACCGGTGCGAGCTGGTGCGAGGTCCTGCCCATGACCGTCCGCTTCAACCTGGTCTCACCGGCGGTCCCCATCGCGCCCGGTGAGAGCCGTACCGTGACCCTGCCCTTCCACTTCACGGCCGACTCGGACTGCACCATCGGCGCCCGTGTGGACTTCCGCATCTACTACTTCTACTACGAGTACGGCTCGAACGGCACCTACCAGGGCAGCGAGCTCCCCGATCCGCCCGTCGTCGGCTCCCTCGTCTGCCCGACCGCGTCGTAACGCCGCCCGCCTCTTCGGGAACGGTGTCGTGGGGGGGGGGGGGGGCGGCGGGGGGGGGGGGGGGGGGCCCCCCGCGGGGCCCCCCCCCCCGCGGAAAACAACCCCCCCCCCCCCCCCCCCGG
>NZ_JBHVRK010000008.1:263586-343172 GCF_042885845.1 Kitasatospora sp. NPDC058032
ACGCCCGGTTTGGGGTCCCTCCGGGGCGCCCCCCGTGTTTTACACGCCCCCGTCTTTGTGGGTTGGGGTGGGGGGGGGGGGGGCCCCGGGGCCGGCGGCGCCCCCCCCCCGCACCCGTGGTCGACCTCAGGCGGTCATGAACTCCCGCACCCGCAGGGCCCGCTTGACGATCCGGACGTCGCCGATGTGCCCGTGGAACACCTTGTCCAGCACGCCCGCGTACGCGTAGCCGCCCAGCATCCACGGCCGGCCCAGCGTGGCCAGCCCCACGGCCGGGGTCGACGGGTTGCGGGCCACCTCGCAGCCGTCGACGTACATCCGGCTGAGCCTGCCGTCGTTGACGACCGCGACGTGCCACCACCGGTCCAGGGGCAGCTGGTGGCCCCAACAGGTCGACGCCCCGGTCTGGTTGAGCGGGTAGACGCACCACTGCAGGGCGGGCGCCTCGGAGAGGCTGAGGGTGACGACGGGCTCGTCCGCGTCCGTGCCCGGGCCGCTGCGGCCCGCCTCGCTCGCCGTCCCCCACCGGCTGAGCAGGGCGGACCAGCGGCTCTGCCCGGAGTCCCAGTCGGCGGGCAGCTTGCAGAAGGCCTCGACGGTGAAGCCGCGCTCGAAGGTCTCCCGGTTCAGCGGCGCGGTGGGCGCGGTCTCCAGGTAGCTGCCGCGCACCGGCGACCGGGTGCCCTTGAACAGCAGGCTGCCGTGGCCCGGCTGGTCCGGGTGGTGCTCGGCGGACCAGGTGAGCGCGCCGTCGGGGGTGCCCGGGGAACTGCGCCACAGCAGGTCGTTGCCCTGCCCGGTGAGGTCCTTGACGACCTGCTGCGGGGCGAGGGCCGTGCCGTCGCCGCCACCGCCGTCGAAGCGCCAGTACGCCACCGTGTCCCGGACCAGCAGCTCGGCCGCCCGGCGCGCGGGGCGCTGGGGGACGGGCGCGAAGCCCGCGAAGCGCCGGTCGAAGTCGATCGCGAGCGAGAAGCGGTCCACGTCCGAGGTCAGCTCGACCTGCTGCGCCGCCAGGGTGTTGCGCTCCTCGGCCGCGATCTCCTGGATCCACGGCGAGAAGGTCGACACGTCGACGGTGTTCCGGTCCAGGTCGAAGCGGTACGCCCGGATCATCGCGGCGCCGCCGTAGTAGCGGTCCTGGTAGTTGGTGATGTGGACGTGCACGTCGTGGCCGGCCTTGTTGCGCAGCACGGTGCGGCCGGGCGGCCAGTAGTGGCCGTTGACGGTGAGGAAGATCTGGTCGTTGCCGCTGATCAGCCGGTCCCAGAGCTTCCTGCCGTAGCCCGACAGCTCGGCCCGGCCGGCGTCGTCGGCGTACGCCAGGTCGTGGGTGGTCAGGATCACCGGCACCTTCGGGTTGGCGGCGATCACCGCGTTGGCCCAGGCGAAGCCCGCGTCCGAGAGCCGCCAGTCCAGCGAGAGCAGCATCCACGGCCGGCCGCCCGCCGTGAAGACGTGGCAGGTGTTGTAGCCGTCCGGGCTGGAGCCGTGGTACCCGGAGGTGCGGGCGGCCCGCGCCTTGCCGAAGGTCTCCAGGTACGGGGTGCTGCCGCGCTGGTCGTCGGTCGAGGAGCCGACGTCGTGGTTGCCGGCGAGCACGCCGTAGGCCGCGCCGGCGTCGTCCAGCCGGGCGAACACCTTGGAGACGGCGGCGAACTCGGCGGGCAGCCCGTTCTCGGTGACGTCGCCGAGGTGGGCCAGGAAGACGATGTTGTCGTCCGTGCCGTCCTCCCGGTTGACCCCGCCGTCGAGCACGTAGCGGATCGACGCCTCCACCGGCGCCGGGTGGATCCGGTCCTGGTCGAACAGGTACTGGGTGTCCGGCATGACGACGACGGTGAACCGCCGGGCGTCCGGGTCCGGCTGCCAGCGCCCCTTCTTCGCCTTCTCCGCCTTCGCCGCCTTGGCCGGCCTCGCCGCACCGTCCGCCGTCGCCGGGTCCGCCCCGGGCTCGGCCGCCTGCGCGGGCCCCGCGCCGAGCAGACCGAGTCCCACCGTTCCGACCCCGGCCCCGAGGAGGCCCGCCCCGCGCAGGAACCGGCGCCGGCCCGCCGCCGCCGGCCCGTCCCCGTCGAGGTCGGCGGTCCGCGGGCACCCGCACTCGTGCCCGGACTCGTGGATGTCGTGCATGTTCGCTCCCGAAGTGGTGTGGGCCACGACGGTAGGGACCGGTTCTGGTCGGAGATCATCGGCCGGGCCACACGCCGCTGAACAGCGGCCGAACCCGATGGAGAATTCGGCATATCATTGAAATATGGTGCAAAGCTCCGCGGCAACGGTGGACGACTACCTGGCCGAGGCGCCCGAGGACCGTCGAGCCGTGCTGGCCGAACTGCGGCGGCTTTGCCGTCGGGAACTGACGGGCTTCACCGAGGTCATGGCCTACGGAATGCCCGCGTACGAGCGGGACGGTGTCGCCGAGGCCGCGTTCGCGAGCCAGAAGCAGTACATCTCGTTCTACGTGATGCGCAGTGATGTGCGGGAGGCGTTCGCCGAGCGGCTGGCGGGCCCGAACACGGGCAAGGGGTGTCTGCGCTTCCGCCGGCCGGAGGCCGTCGACTTCGCCCTGCTGCGGGACCTCCTGCGGGCAACGGCGGCGCGCCCGGGCACGGTCTGCTGACCGGGGCCTCGACGGCTGAGGTCAGCACAATGGCCGAGGGGGTGATCGGTCGCGGGGAGTAGCCGGACCAGGTCCTGCGCCGCAGGCGGCCGGGGGTCGGCGTGGTTAGGGTCGGGCCTCATGGAAAGCACGGGAACTGTCCGCCGCGAAACGGCGGAGCGTAAGCGCGAGAGCCTGGAACGGCTCGCCACCGAGAGGGACGTCTGGGTGTCGACGGCCCACCCCGAGCACGGGCCGCACCAGGTGCCGCTGTGGTTCCTGTGGGACGGTCAGGCGGTGTGGATGTGCACCGGCGCCGGATCCGTGACCGTGCGCAATGTCCGCGCGGAGCCGCGCGTGCGCCTCGCGCTGCCGGACACCGCCGACGTGGTCCTGCTTCAGGGCGAGGCGCAGTGCTTCCCGGACGGCGAGGTTCCCGCGGCGGCGGCGGAGGGTTTCCTGGAGAAGTTCGGGTGGGACCCACGGACGGAGGAGAGCCCCTATCTGTACATCCGGGTGGTCCCGAGCACGGTGCGGGCCTGGCGCGGCGAGCGGGAACTGCGCGGGCGCGTCATCATGCGGGACGGAGTGTGGCTGGAGTAGCGGGGGCCGCGCCGCTCGCGTACGCGCTCGCGCGTGGGGCTCGGGAAGGTGTGCGGGGTTCTCGCTGTTGGCCGGTGCGACAGACCGTCCGAATCCGGCTTTCCTGGGAGAAAGTGTGCTGCTGCTCGACCTCCACACCGTTCCGCCGCGTGAGCGCGTGGAGGCGTTCCGTCATGCGTTGACCGACTCGTTGGTGCCCAACGACATCGCCCACGAGGAGGGGGAAGCCGGAATCCACGCCCGCATGGAGCTCTGGCAGGTCGGCGGGCTGGACCTCTTCGCCACCCGGAACTCGGGCTTCGAGGTCCGGCGGACGGCCCAGCACGTCCGCCACCACCGGGAGAGCCCCGTGGTCTCGGTCTCGCTCCAGCCCCTGGGCGTCCACCGGGCCGAGGTCGCGGGCCGGCGGGAAGTCCTCGGTTCCCACGACATCTGCGTCTTCCACGAGCTGTCGCCCCGCACCTACGGCTGGTCCGGGGACGGCGCCTCCCAGGCCCTGATGTTCGACATGCACCGCCTCGGTGTGCCGGTGGAGACGGTGGAGCGGGCGTCCCTGCGCTTGCGCGCCAGCCCGCTGCACGGCCTGGTGCTGCAGCACCTGCGGGGCCTGTGGCACGATCCGGCCCGGCTGGAGGCCGACCCCGGCGCGGAGGCCCTGGCGTCCGCCACCACGGAACTGGTGCGCGCGCTGCTCCTCTCGGCCGCGCACGCCGAGGAGAGCGTGGAGGTCAGGTCGACGATGGACGAGACCCTGCTCACCCGGGTCATGGCGTACGCGCGGGCCCACCTGGCGGACCGTGACCTGACGCCGGAGCGGATCGCGGCGGAGCACGCCGTCTCGGTCCGTCGCCTCTACACCCTGCTCGGCGGGGCGGGCATCAGCCTGGAGCAGTGGCTCATCGAGGAGCGGCTCGGGAAGGCACGGCGCATGCTCGCCTCCGCGCGGTACGACCGGCTGACCGTCGCCGCCGTCTCCGCCCGCTGCGGGTTCAGCAGCCCGAGCCACTTCAGCCGCCGCTTCCGGTCGGCCCACGGGGTGTCCCCGAGCGCGTGGCGGCGGCTCCGCGGCACGGTGACGTCCCCGCCACGAGGGTGAGCGCCTCCGCGCGCCGCCCCGGACGCCGCGGACAGGGACAAGAACCGTGCACCGTGGGGCATCGCGGTGGTGCCAGCGTGTCCTGAGAACGAACGGGACAGCGAGCGCGAACGGGGACCGCCATGACCGAACGGTGGCTGCGAGCCCCCGGCTGCAGTACCGCGCTGCAGGCGCTGATCGAGGACCTCGCGGAGTCGCTCCGGCGGTCCGTGACCCTGGTCGACCCCTCGGTCAGGCGTTTCTGCTCCAGCCGCCACTTCGACGACGCGGACCCGGTCCGTGTCCACAGCCTGCTGCACGGAGAGGCCTGCGGCGAGGTCGCGCGTCACGTCCTGGACCGGGGCGTCGCGCGGTGGTCGAAGCCGGGGTACCTCGACGGCCGGGACGATCTCGGCCTGCTTCCCCGCTACTGCGTGCCGCTGCGCGAGCGCGGCCACTTCTTCGGCCTGCTGACCGTCATCGCGCCGGAGGGCCGCCTGACGCCGGAAGAGACCGGGGCCATCGCCCGGGCGACGCCCGCCGTCGTCGGCCGGCTGTACGCCGACCGCCTCGCGGCCGAGGAGGAGCGGACCGGGCACCGGGAGCTCCTGCTGTCGCTGCTGGGCCCGGACGCCGCCACGCGTGCCGAGTCCCGGCAGCGGCTGCTCGACGACGCGCTGCTCCCGGACGCGCCCCACGCGGTGGTCGGCGTCGTGCAGGTGAAACGTTCCCAGCTGCCCGCCGGGCAGGTGACCACCGCGCTCCACCGGGCCCTGGAGGGACTCGGCCGCACCCGGTCGGTGAGCGCCGCCTTCACGGTCTCGTCGCACCGGGCCGTCCTGCTCCAGCTCGCCGACCGGCCGCTGACCCAGGACGCCCTCCGGGAGCAGTCCGCACGCCTCCTGGACGCCCTCGGCAGCCGGCTGGGCGCCTCGGCCGACCCCGTCATCGGCATCGGCGCCCACCAGACGGGCCTCACCGGCGCGCGGACCTCCTACGAGCAGGCGCTCGTCGCGGTGCGTGCGGCGCGCCGGATGCCCGGACTGGGGGGCATCGGCTCCTGGGACGACCTCGGCGAGTTCGCCGTGCTGCTGCAACTGCCGGACCACGCCCTGAACGAGTCGCTGCTCCCGAGGCCGCTGCGCACCCTGCTGGAATCGAGCAACGGGCCTCGGCTGGAGGCGACCCTGCGGTGCTTCCTCGACCACGCCGGATCGATGCCCAGGACCGCCGAAGCACTCCGGGTCCACCGCACCTCGCTGTACTACCGACTGCGGCAGATCCAGGAGATCACCGGCCTCGACCTCAACAACGGCGCGGACCGCACCACCCTGCACCTGGGCCTGCGCATCCGGGAACTCCTGTTGTCCGTCGGTCCGTTCGACCCCGCCACCGGCCACCGTCACGCCCAAGCCGCCTGACAGCGGCCAGGATGGAAGGCCGACGCCGGGTCCCGGACGACTCCGAACCGGCCTCCCGTAGGGTGGGCCGACGGAGCGTCATGACGGGTAACGCGCAAGGAAGAACGGATCCATCGATGAATCCGCACCGTTCGATCGCCGCTTGGTCGGCCGGTCTTCTCGCGAGCCTTCTGCTCGGTGCGTGCGGCGGAGCGGCCGAGCCCCGCCCGGCGTCGCCGATCGACGGGCGCACCTACTCCGCGCTGCAGAACTTGGAATCGGCGCTCGGGGAACAGGGGCGTGCGGACTTCAAGGACACCTTCGGCGCACTCCAACTGGACCCGGCCGGGCGGCATGTCATCCTGTTCGCGACCGACGAGGCGCGGGCGCGGACCCTGGTCGAAGCGGCTGCGGCGGCGCACCCGGGCGTCGAGACGTCCTACACGCTCATCCGGAAGTGCCGGTACTCACGAGGAACGGTCGACCCCGTGCTCGACCTGATCGCCGAGGCGGCGAAGTCGAACAGGCTCCCGGCTCCGGTCCACTCCGTCGCGATGCTCCCGGACGGATCCGGCATCAGGATCGCCACCACGAAGGCGGGCACGACGTCGAAGCAGTTGAAGGACGCCGTCGCCGAGCTGGCCGGCGGCATCGGCGTGTCGTACGAGGAGGGCCTGCCGATCGTCAGCCTCGACGCGACCGCCACGTTGAGCCAGCCGACGTAGGCGGCCGACAGCCGCCTTCTGCAGGGGTTCCGCGCCCGCGGGGTCAGTCGTTCCAGGTGATCGCCGTGGCGGTGGCGGTCACGATCAGCCAGAGGAGGACGGGGAGGGCGAGGAGGAGGCCGGACGACAGGGGCAGCCACATGAAGGCCATGCCGCTGAGGAAGGCCAGGCCGGCGGCGGCACCGCCGACGGTGGCGAACCGGGCCGGGCTCGGGCCCAGGCGGGGCCAGGACAGGCCGTGGGAGGTGAGTGCGGCCCCCAGGCCGACCAGGAGGACCGTTCCGAAGTAGACCGTGATGGACGGGCGCGGGGTATCGATGTGGTGCCCCCGATAGGCGATCGCGGCCACCCGCCCCCGGAAGACCGTCAGGTCCACGGTCGCGCCGATCTCCACGTCCTCGTAGAGGGCCCTGCCGACCTCGTAGCTGCGGGTGGGAGCCGCCTCGCGCGTCACGGTCAGCTTGTGCTCCTTCTCGGGGTCGTCGGCGGAGGGGCCGGAGCCGCGGTGGACGGCCTTGGCCGTCACCGTGCCCGGCTCGTGCCGCACGCAGCGTGCGTCGGGCCCGTGGGCCTCCGCCGTGCTGCACGGCGGGGCGGCGCGGTAGGCGTTCATCCGCATGTCGGCGTCGGCGAACCAGGCGAAGCCGAGAGCGGTGGTGGTCAGTCCTGCCAGGACGAGCAGGGCCGGTATCAGCCGGCGGGAGACGGTTCCGGAGAGCCGGAACCGGCCCGGAGGCGTGGTCTTCCTGATCCGAGCGTTCATGGCAACCCCCTGCGGGAATGGTCCCAGGGAAGCCGTCGGCGGGGGAGCGGAACGCACGAAGCCGTAGCGAAACTGTCGATGTTCCGGGATCTGGAGGTCAGTCCAAGGCCCGTGCGAGGTAAGAGAGTTGACGCAGGCCGGGGGCGAACGCGGATTCGGGGGTGTTGCCGTACCCCAGGACGAGTCCGTTGGGGGCGGTGTCGGGGTTCAGGGAGTGCGGGGAGAGCGGCCGGGGGGCCAGTCGGTGGCGGCGGGCGGCATGGGCGAGGGCCCGGTCGGGGACGTCCGGCGGCAGCCGTACGGTCAGGTGCATCCCGCTGTCCCCGCCGGTCACGGTGTGGGGCACGTCGAAGTGTTCGACCAGGGCCGCCCTGAGCGCGTCGCGCCGGCGGCGGTAGAGGCGGCGCATGCGGGCGAGATGCCGGCCGTACTGGCCGCTCTCCATGAAGTGCGCGAGGGCGAGTTGCTCGTGACGGTGCCCGCCGCGCAGCAGCTCGTCCACGACCGGCGCCGCCCGGTCGACCAGTTGCTCGGGCAGCACGAGGAACCCCAGCCGCAGGGAGGGGAAGAGGGTCTTGCTGAAGGTGCCGACGTAGAACACGGGCGCGGCGGGTGTCAGGCCCTGCATGCAGGTGAGGGGTTCGCCGCTGTGGCGGAACTCGCTGTCGTAGTCGTCCTCGACGATCCAGGCGCCGTGAAGGCGGCACTTCTCGATCAGGTCGAGGCGTCGGGCCGCGGTGAGGACCGCGCCCGTCGGGTACTGGTGCGCGGGGGTGGTGCAGACGAGGCGCGGCGGGCGGTCCGTCCAGTCGGACGCGGAGGTCCGCAGGCCGTCCCCGTCGACCGGGACGGGGACGACGGTCAGGTCGCCGCCGGCGAGCGCCGTCTGCGCGCCCCGGTAGCCCGGGTCCTCGACCCAGGCGGTGTCCCCCGGGTCGGTGACCAGCCGCACGCACAGCGAGAGCGCCTCCTGCGCCCCTTCGGTGATGACGACCTGCTCCGGGGCGCAGCGCATGCCGCGGGCGAGCGCGAGGTGGCGCAGGACGGCCGTCCGCAGGGCCGGTTCGCCGCGCGGCGGGCCGTACCCCAGCAGCTCCGTCCCGCCCCGCTGGAGCACCCGGTCCAGGGAGCGTCGCCAGGCCGGGAGGGGGAACTGGGCCAGCGCGGGGACGCCCGAGGCGAAGGCGAAGGAGTCGACGCCGCCGGGGTCGCGGTTGCGGATCCGCGCGGCACGCCGCCCCAGGGTGGCCGGGGCGGGGTACGCGCGGTCCGCCGGTTCGGGGCGGGCCAGTGCGGCGACCCGGGTGCCCTGCCGGCTGGGCTCGATGTAGCCCTCCGTGCCCAGCACGTCGTAGACGAGCGTCACGGTGTTGCGTGACACCCCGAGGCCCTCGGCCAGGGCGCGCGAGCCCGGCAGGCGACTGCCCGCCGGGAGCCGGCCGTCGAGCACGGCCGCCCGCAGGCGGTGCAGCAGCTGCTTCTGCAGGGAGTCCCCGCCGCGCGTGCGGGACAGCGGTTCGTGGAGCAGGAAGTCGAGTTGCGGCCCGAGGGTCTCACGTCGTGGCTCCATGGAACGACCGTACCGTGGACCTTATCGAGGGTCCACGCGGTCCCTAGCCTGGAAGGACCGGCACACCAGGAGAAGAACATGTCCGCACGTCCCAACGAATACGGCCAGCCCGTCGGCCACCCCCTGCCCGGCTGGACGGCGCGCCCGGCGCCCGCCCGGGTCACCCTCGAAGGCCGCTTCTGCCGGGTGGAACCCCTGGACGCGGACCGTCACGCCGACGACCTGTACGCCGCCTACGCCCTCGCGGCGGACGGCGCGGACTGGACGTACATGACGTCCGGCCCGTTCGACGGCCCGGCCGACTACCGCGCCCACGTGACGGCGGAGACGCGGGCGGACGACCCCCTGCAGTACGCGGTCGTCGACCCGCGCACCGGCCGGGCCGTCGGCACCCTCGCCCTGATGCGCCAGGACCCCTCCAACGGCGTCGTCGAGGTCGGCAGCGTGGCCTTCTCCCCGCTGCTGAAGCGGACCCCGCTGTCCACGGAGGCCCAGTTCCTGCTGATGTCCTACGCCTTCGACGAGCTCGGCTACCGCCGCTACGAGTGGAAGTGCGACAGCCTCAACGAGCCCTCGCGCAGGGCGGCCCTGCGGCTGGGCTTCACCTTCGAGGGGATCTTCCGCCAGGCCGTGGTCTACAAGGGCCGTAGCCGCGACACCGCCTGGTACTCCGTCGTCGACACCGAGTGGCCGCAGGTCGGCGGGGCGCTGCGGGAGTGGCTCTCGCCCGAGAACTTCGACGGGGAGGGCCGGCAGAAGCGGTCCCTGTCCGCCGTCCGCGCATAACGCGCCGGACCTCACCGGAAAGCCGCCCGCGCACCGATCAAGCACCACGTAAGGAAAGAGCACCACATGAGCACGAACTCCCCGACCGTCCGCCCCCTCGCCGCAGGCGACGAAGCCCGCTGGCGCGTGCTGTTCCGCCAGTACCGCGCGTTCTACCGGCTGGAGGAGTCCGAGGAGGTCGTCTCCCGCGCCTGGGCCTGGCTGACGGATCCCGGGCACGAGTGCGACGCCCTCGTCGCGGAGGTCGACGGAGCCGTCGTCGGATTCGCGCACCACCGCCCCGTCCCCTCCCCGTACACCGGGACGACGGGCCTCTTCCTCGACGACCTGTTCACCGATCCCGAGGTCCGCGGCCGGGGCGTCGGACGGGCGCTCATCGAGCAGTTGCGCGCACTCGCCGCGGCCGAGGGGCGGACGTTCGTGCAGTGGGTGACCGCCGAGGACAACCACCAGGCCCAGGCGCTGTACAACACCCTTGCCGAGCGCACGACCTGGGTCACGTACGAGACCGGCGTCTAGGCCGGAGACCGCCCGCTGCCCGCCGCGGCGGGCAGCGGGCGGTCTGAACGGGTGGGTGCGGTCGGCCGGGCAGGTGAAGAGCCGCAGCGCCGCCCACGTGCCCGCCGGTGCCGGCTGATCCGCCGCGCCACCGCCGGGGCTCAGGCCAGATCGCCGCGCGGGTCCAGGACCCAGTGGTTGGACCGGATGACCCGGTCCCCGAAGGGCGTGTCCTGCTCGCCCAGGAGGCGGAAGCCCAGCGTGCGGCAGATGCCGTTGGACGGGGCGTTCGTCGTCGCCGGGTAGGCGTGCACGAGCCCCCACCGGCCGTCCTCGCGGGCCTGCTCCAGCAGGGTGTGGACCGCCCGCTTGCCCAGCCCCCGCCCCTGGAACTCCGGCAGCACCATCCACCCGATCTCGGTGGTCCGCTCGTCCCCGCTCCCCTGCATCCACAGGTTCACGGCCCCGGCGACCACGTCCGGCGCCGCCGCGTCGGGCACGATCATCTTGATCCAGTCCGTGCCCGCCGCCACCCGCTCGATGTCCCGGCCCACCCTCGACGCCATTCCCTCCCGGGACTGGGGACCGCCCAACTCGGCCATCATGAGCGGGTCGCAACGCATCCGGACGTAGGCGTCGACGTCGCCGTGCCCGACATCGCGAAGCAGCATCTGTGATCACCTTTCAGTCGTGAACGCGCCCGTACCGCACCGATCATGGCACTGATCGGCAGGTGGTGGGTCGGCATCTCGCCGAACAACGGCGGTACCGGCGTGGACGCGATGGGCAAGCAGCTGAGCGACGAGTCGGGCGGGTTCCCGTACGTCCGGGTCGACCTGCCCTGCTCCCCGACCAGCTCGGACGTCGCCGCGTTCAAGAGCCGCCTGATAGCCGACACCGACGGCGGCGCCTCCCTGGTCGGCAACGCGATGGAGGTCTACAGCGGCCCGCACCTCGTCGGCCACCCCAACAGCGGCACGACGATCTACCACTGGTTCCCGCGTGGGAAGTCGGGCCGGCCGACTTCCCACGCCCGCGGTTGGGGGAGGGGCAGGACTTCCCGACGGTCGCCGTGAGGGCGGGTGACAGCGGCAACCACACGAGGCCCGTACGGCGGAGGAACGCGATGATGACTGCGGGGTAGGCGACGGTGCCGAATCGGCCCAGGCCCCAGCCCCGCCGACGCCAGGTCAGGTCCTGGGAGGTCATTGTCGATTCCAGGGTGACCAGGAAGGTCGTTCCGACGATGCCCAGGGCGGGCATGGGGATGCGCCGAGGGCCCGCCGCAGGGAAGCGGCGGGCCCTCGGGATGGTGCTGTTTCAGACGTCGCAGTTCGCGGTGGAGTTCGGTTCGATCACGTCAGATGGGCAGGTTCCAGCCCGGCCCGGCCTCGGTGCCGAGCCAGACCCGCTGTCCGGTCGCCGACACGGTGATTCCGAAGCTGTCCTGGTGCGGTTCACCGGCCGCTTGCCAGGTCTGGACCGCTTGCTCGACGCGGTCCCAGAGGGCGGCAGGTCCGCGCTGTGTCACGGTCCAACCGCCATCGGGGCCGGGTGCCGTCCGGGCCTGCGATCCGGTGGCCACGTCCCAGAGGATCTGTTGCGCACCCACACCCATGCGGATGGCCTCCGGCGCCGCGAGCTGGGCCACCCAGCCGCCCATCCAACTGTCGAGTACCGCCGGGTCGACCAGCGTTGCGCGCTCCTCTCCGGGCAGCAGGTCCAACGTCGGGAGGGACGGCCGGTCGTGCGGGCGGGCGATCATGAAGCTGGTCGGGTCGGCCAGGAATCGACCGGTCGCCTCGCCGGGGCCGGTCACGTCGAGCAGCGCGAGGGCGTTCGCGTAGCTCCAGCCGGAGAATGTGACCAGGATGCGACCGCCCGGCTTCACCTGGTGAAGCCACGACAGAGGGATGTACCGCACCGAGCACGTGGCGATGAGCCGGTCGTACTGACCGTGTCCCGGGTCGCCGCGCAGCCCGTCACCGATGACCAGCCGGGGCGCGAACCCGGCCGCCTTGAGCGCCGTAGCGGCAGCCCCGCCGACCACCGGGTCGTACTCGATGCTGGTGAGGTTGGCGTCCCCGAGACGGTGCGCGCCGAGGGCGGTCGAGTACCCGGTACCGGTGCCGACCTCCAGGACGCGGTGCCCGGCCTCGACATCGAGTTGGTGCCACATGCGCAGCACCAGGGAAGGGAGGGTGGACGACGACGACGGGACGCCTGTCGCGGTCTCCCCGGCGGTGTCCTCGGGCCTGATGCGACCGTCGAGTTGGGTGACCAACGTCTGGTCGTCGTAGATGTTCTCCAGCCAGCCGGGCTCGCCCTCGCGGACGGGCCGGTAGCTGGTCGGGACGCTGCCGCTGACGGGGGCGAAATAGCTTCCGACGAAGAGCTCTCGCGGAACGCTCCTCGCGGCGCTCTCCCACTCGCGTTCGGTCAGCACGCCGTTCTCGGTGAGCCTGTCGGCCAGAGCGGCGCGGAGGTCAGCCGGTGTGCTCATGCGTCACGGCCTTTCTGTAGCTGGTCGGCGAGGGCATGGGCAATGGCGTCGGTGGTCTCCGCCGGCTGCCAAGCCCACTGGCCGTTCGGGTTGCATTCGAGGAAGTACCAGTTGCCCGAGTCGGTCACCGCGAAGTCGAAGGCGCCGTAGACCAGGCGAAGCTGTCGGATGTAGGCGGCAACCGAACGCGCGACTGACCCGGGTACGTCGATCGGCGTGCACGTCATCTGGTCCTGACGGCGCCGCCAGTCGAGGTCGGGGCTGTCGATCCGGACACCGAACAGGCGGTCGCCGACGGCCGTCACCCGTACGTCGAATCCCTTCGGCACCTTCTCCTGGAAGAGGTGCGGGCAGACGGACACGGCGTCGTTGATGTCGACCGGATCGACCTCGCGCACCCACACGGCGTGCGGCCGCCCGTCGACCGCGTAGGCGGTATTCCACAGGGGCTTGTACACCGTCCCGTTGGTGTGGGTCGCCACGAATTCGCGAGCTTCGTCGGGGTTGTTCGTGATCACCGTCTCGGGAACCAGGAAGCCGAGGCTCTGCGCGGCCGCCAGTTGGGCCGGCTTGTGCTCGGCGGCACGGTTGGCCCAAGGGTGGTTCACGTAGTGTGCGGCCGGGAGTGACGCGAGGATGCCGCCCGCGCCCCACAAGGCTTGCGAGGCGGCGAACCGGCGGTCCTGGCCGTCCAGGTCGGGCGGCCCCTCATAGGGTGACGCTCGGCGTACCCAGATGGACCGGACGGCCGTGAGATCGAGGTCCCGGCCGGCAGTGCGCAGGGTGCCCCGCTGGTCGCCCGTGCGGTACGTGGCGGTCAGTGAGGCACCCGTGTGCAGGTCGGTGCCGGGATCGAGACGGACCACCGGCACCCGGCGCTCGGCGAGCACCCGGAGTACCGCATCGGCGGTCACGTCGAGGGGATTGGTCAGTACCAGCACCGACCTGCTTCGGTCGTCCATCAGCTGTCGCTCTGGTCCTGATCGTAGGACTCGCTGGTGTCGGCGTCGGTCGGGGCGCCCGGGTTCCCATCGGGCGTCGTCGCGGTGGGCGTCAGGCCGCTCGTGCTGGTGCCGTGACCGCCCATCTCGATGGTGCGGCCGTGCTCGTCCACGAACACGGCGACCTGCGTCTCGGGGTCGATGGTGGGCAGGTACTTCGGGACCGGGACGGTGGCCGTGAACGGCCCCATGCGGGTGGTGCCCCACGGTGCGGTTGCCATCTGTGCTGCGCTCCAATTCGCTGGTGGTACTGACGGGATCAACAGCTCGACCAGGTGTCCGGGTTGTGCAATCCCGGCTGAGGTGGAACATCCGCCTCGGCGGGTCGCCCCGTTCTGTAGTCGGTTCGCTACTAGGAGTACTCCCCGTGGTGCGGGGTCAGCAACTGTTCAAGGCGTATCAATCCGTCGGCCAAGCCGTTCAGCTGGCTCTTGTCGGCAGGGGTGGCGTTTGAGTGCCGGGAACGCAGATGGCCCGCCGCTGGGGAGCGGCGGGCCATCGTGGTGGTAGCTCAGATGTCGTAGCCTGCGGCAAAGTTCACGAACGCCTTCCAGGCGGCGGGGTCGAAGGTGAGCTGGGGGCCGGTCTTGTCCTTGGAGTCGCGGACGTGGACGGTGCCGGGGGTCTTGGCGACCTCGACGCACTGGGCGCCCTCGTTGCTGCTGTGGCTGCTCTTGAACCAGGTCGGCTCGGTCATGGGTTCAGGATGCGCCGACGGCCCGCCGCTGGGGAAGCGGCGGGCCGTCGGTGGGGTGGTGTTTCAGACGTCGGCGTTCGCGGCGAAGGACACGAACGCCTTCCAGGCGGCCGGCTCGAAGGCCAGTTGCGGGCCGCTCTTGTCCTTGGAGTCACGGACGTGGACGGTGCCGGGGGTCTCGGCGACCTCGACGCACTGGGCGTCCTCGTTGCTGCTGTAGCTGCTCTTGAACCACGCGAGTTCGGCCATGACTACCGCTCTCCCAGAATCTTCTCGATCAGGGTCAGGGACTCCTTCATGGTGAGTGCCTGGCCCCTGAGGGTGCCGTACCGTGCAGCCATCTTACGGACCTCGACCGGGTCGGTGATGAGCCTGTTGATGTGCTGGACTGCCACGTACGCGATCTGCGCGCGACCGTTGGGAGTGAGTAGGGTGAACGACCCTCCCATGCCTGCGTTCTCGGTGCGATCGAGGGGCATGACCTGCAACTCCAGGCCACGGACCTCGGCGACCTTGAGCAGGTGGTGCAGTTGGGCTTGGTGGACGTCCCAGCCACCCAGCGGGCGGCGCAGCGCGCTCTCGTCGATCACCCAGCTCATGAGCGGCAGCGGCCAGCGGCTCAGGATCTCCTGCCGCGCCATGCGCGCGGCCACCCACTCGTCGACCTGCTCGACCGAGAGCCAGGGCCGACGCATGTTGAACAGGGCCCGCGCGTGCGCCTCGGTCTGCAGCAGTCCGGGAATGTACAGGCTGCTGTACTCGTGGATCTCGATCGCCTTCGACTCCTCCTGCGTGAAGGCCTTGGAGAACGCCGGGTGTCGCTCACTCACCCGGATCTTCGCCCTCATCACGTCGTCCGCGATGAGCTTCAGCGCCCCGCCCGCGCCCACCGCGTCGTCCACCTTCGTCAGGATCTCGACTCTCGGCGTCCGCTTCCCCCGCTCGACCGCACCCAACATGTCCTCGCTGTAGCCGATGATGTCGGCCAGTTCCCGCTGCGTCAGCCCCGCCCGCTCGCGGAACATCTTCATCAACTTCCCCACCGCGCTGTAGAACTCGGCCACCCCGTCCGAGTTCTCCGCCGTCTCCCCGTCGTCGAAGACCGTGCGCTCGACGCCACTCACCATGGGAATCACCCCTGCTCACACGTGTATGCGACCGAATGATCCGGGCCGCCCCGACCGGCCGACCCTCCGCGTCCGCACAAGCACGCTCCGTGCCCGCCGGACTCGTGGTCAGCGTACGTCCGGGCCGCCACGATTTTCTCCATGACGACCGAAATTCCGCTCGACAACCCCCGCCGCCACACCATCACACTCGACGCCACACCCAAAGGAGCCTGCCTCTGCCGCGCCGTGACGAGACGCCAACTCGCCCTCTGGGGAGTCGATTCCGCGTTCGGTGAGCCCTTCCACTCCGCTCTGATCATCGTTGCGGAGCTGGCGTCGAACGCGATCAGGCACGGTCGCGTTGCGGGGCGCGGATTCGAGCTGCACCTCCGCCTCACCACCCTTGTGCGCCGGGGCGCCACCCTCCGGATCGAGGTCTCGGACTGCCGGGGCGACCGCCTGCCCGTCCTCCCGGTCCTGCCGACCGCCCGCAGCGCCTCGGACGCCCAGTCCGGCCGGGGCCTGGTGCTGATCGACGCCCTCGCCGACCGCTGGGGCACCGTTCCCCGCCACCCCAACGCCAAGACCGTCTGGGCCGAACTCGACCTCACCGATGCCCGCTGAACCCCGCGATAGCGCACCGCCGCCCGCCGTCGCCGGCGGCGCCGCGCTCTGCACCGTGCTCCCGTTCGTGCTGCTCCTCGCCCTCCTGGCGTGGGCCTATCCCCTCACCACCCGCCACCACGGCGACCACCGCCACCCCGCTCCCCGTCCCGCCACCTCCACCGCCACACCGCCTCGTTGACCCCGACGGAGGACGACAAACGGGCCGCCCAGCCGTGGTTGGCTGGGCGGCCCGGGGCGCTGTGGGACGAGGGGTCAGGACGTGACGGTGGGGAGCTTGGCCGTCAGGGCGGTGGGCACCCGGACCACGTCGGAGAAGCTGAGCTTGCCCGGGCCGAAGTCGGCCTCGGTGAGGGCCTTCTTGCCGCCGCCGGCCACGACCTGCCAGACGGTGGTGCTGTCCGGCGACACGAGCAGGGTGCCGTCGGCCGGAGCGGTCCTGGCAGCCGCGCCGGCCATCCAGGCGCCGGGCACGCCCATCAGGGGGCGCTGGTCGTAGCCGAACGCGGTGTAGTCGGCGGGGGTGAGCGGGACGGCCTGACCGCCGGCCATCACGTAGACGCTGGGGTCGGCGTTGTTGACGTTCTTGACGACGGTGCCGTTCGCGAGGGGCTTGGCGGCGGCGCCGGCCAGCCAGGTCTCGGGCGCGCCCAGCAGGGGCTGGGTGCTGTAGCCGTTGGCGGTCCACTCGTCGGCGGAGATGGGCAGCGCACTGCCGTTGATCATCACGTAGCGGCTCGGGTCGCCGAGGGACTGGCCGGCGAGGACGGTGCCGGTGGGCACGGTGGTGGCGACCGCGGAGGCGAGGAAGGCGCCGGGAACGCCCATGTCGGCGCGGGTGTTGTAGCCGTCGGCGGTCCACTCGCCGCCGGAGATGGGCAGGGCGGCGCCGCGGACGACGACGTACCGGGCGGTGCCGCCCGCCTGGTCGTGGATCACCAGGCCGGTGGGGAGGGTGGCGGCGACTGCGGAGGCGAGGAAGCTGCTCGGCACGCCCATGTCGGGGCGCTTGTCGTAGCCGGCGGCCGTCCAGTCGGCGCCGGAGACGGGCAGGGCGACCCCGGCGACGACGACGTAGCGGGAGTTGCCGCTGCCCTGGTCGTGGACGACGGTGCCCTCCGGCGGGTTGGTGGGAAGGGCGTTGAAGCGGGCGTCGTCGACCAGGACGACCTTGTTCAGGTCGTAGCCGTCGGCGGCGACGTCGGAGCCGGTCACCGGCAGGCCGGCGCCGCTGACCAGGACCTTGACGGTCGGTCCGTTGGGCGACTTGACCAGGGTGCCGGCGGCCAGGGTGGCCGGGTCGGGGTAGCCGGTGCCGGCCGGGTAGGGGTCGGCGTGGTCGGTGGCCAGGCCGGTGCCCGGGCTGCAGTGCGGCCAGGCGCCGGGACCCTGGACGGCGAGGACCTTCTCGGCGATGAGGATCTGCTGCTGCTTGGTGGCCTGGTGGGCGTAGGGGGCGTAGCGGGCGCCGCCGAAGTAGAGCCAGGTGCTCTGGGAGAACTGGAGTCCGCCGTAGTACGGGCCGACGGGGTTGATGGCGCTCCAGTTGCCGGTGCTCTCGCACTGGGCGACCTTGTCCCAGGTGGCGACCGAGGCGGCGGAGGCCTGGCCGGTGCCGAGGGCGACGGGGGCGGCGAGGGCGGCGAGCAGGACGGTGGCGGCGGTGAGCGCGGGCTTCTTGCGGATGGCGGCCATGGTGGCGGGCTCCCCTTCGGGGTGTGCGCAGGGCACGGCGGGCGGCGGGCGGCGTGGTGAACGGCGGTGCGAGCGGTACAAGCGGCAGGAGCGGCCGGCGGGCGGCGGGGCAGCCCGGCCGGTGGTGGCCGGGCTGCCCCGGGCGCGGCGGAGCGGGGTGGGTCAGGCGGTGACGGTGGGGAGCCCGGCGGTGAGCGCGGTCGGGACCTTCACCACGTCGGCGGGGTTGTAGGAACCGGGGGCGGCGGCCTTCTTGCTGCCGCCGGCCACGACCTGCCAGACGGTGGTGCTGTCGGACGACTGCAGCAGGGTGCCGTTGCTCGGGGCGCTCTTGGCGGCGGCCTGCTGCTCCCAGGTGCCGGGAACGGCACGCAGCGGAGCCTGGTCGTAGCCGTAGCCGGTGAAATCGGCGGGGGTGAGCGGGACGGCCTTGCCGCCGGCCATCACGTAGATGCTGGAGTCGGTGTTGTCGGCGTTCTTGATCACGGTGCCGTTGGCCAGCGGGCGGGCGGCCTGGGCGGCCTGCCACGCCTCCGGGACGCCCAGGACGGACCGGTTGCCGTAGGTGGTGGCGTACTCGGTGCCGGTCAGGGGCAGCGCGGAGCCGTTGACCATGACGTAGACGCTGGAGTCGGCGCCGGCCTGGCCCTTGATCAGGGTGCCGTCCGGGACGGGCTTGTGGGCGGCGGTGTTGAGCCAGGCGCCGGGCACGCCCAACAGGGGCCGGGTGTTGTAGCCGTCGGCGGTCCACTCGGTGGCGTTGATCGGGACGGCGGTGCCGTTGATCATGACGTAGCGGCTGTTGTCGGTGCCGGTCTGGTCCATCACGACGGTGCCGGAGGAGGGGCTCTTGGTGGCGGCGGTGTTGAGCCAGGTGCCGGGCACGCCCATGAGCGGCCGGAGGCTGTAGTCGGTGTTCTGCCATTCGGCGGCGGAGATCGGCAGGGCGGCGCCGTCGACCATGACGTAGCGGCTGTTGTCGGTGCCGGACTGGTTCATGACGACGGTGCCGGGCGCCAGCTGGCGGGCCGCGGCGTTCCTCAGCCAGTCGGTCGGCACGCCCATGAGGGTCTGCTTGTCGTAGCCGTCGGCGGTCCACTCGGGGGCGCCGATGGGGACGGCGGAACCGTTGATGATGACGTAGCGGCTGTTGTCGGCGCCGGACTGGTCCATCACCACCAGGCCGGTGGAGGGGGTGCTGGCGACGGCGCCCTGCAGCCAGGAGGTGGGCACGCCCAGGTCGGGGCGCTTGTCGTAGCCGTCGGCGGTCCAGTCGCTGCCGGAGATGGTCAGCGCGGCGTTGCCGATGACGACGTAGCGGGAGTTGCCGCCGCCCTGGTCGTGGACGACGGTGCCCGGCGGCGGGACGGTGGGCAGGGCGTTGAACGCGCCGTCGTCGACCGTGACCACCTTGGAGAGGTCGTAGCCGTCGGCGGCGACGTCGGCGCCGGTCACCGGGACGCCGGCGCCGTTGATGATGACCTTGACCGTGGACCCGTTGGGCGACTTGACGAGGGTGCCGGCGGGCAGCGCGGACGGGGCGGTGGTGACGTCCTCGACGATGTGCTTGTAGCGCAGGGCCTTGTAGTCCGAGTTGGGGTGGCTGTCGAACTGCGCATCGTTGATCGACTTGTTCGTGGCGTGCTTCACCGGGGTCGAGCCGAAGGCGTAGTAGGAGAACCTGGTGTGCGCGGCGTCGTCCCACTTCTCGAAGAGCAGGACGTGGTCCCGGTAGCTGTTGAGGACGTCACCCGCCCGCAGCTCGCTGCGCGGGATCTCGTAGGTCTCGGAATCCTCGATGGCGCGGGTGTCGGCGCTGTAGCCCAGGTGCCAGGCCATGGAGACGTAGCCCGAGCAGTCCTTGCGGTAGTAGCGGCCGCTGGAGTCGGGGAAACTCGCGTACCAGCTGTAGGACAGCGCGGGGTTCTGGGCCTGGTTGAACCAGTACTGGGCGCGGGAGATGACCTCGGAGCGGCTGATCTGGCCACCGACGGTGGAGGTGGTGGCGGCGTGGGCCGTGGTGGTGGTGAAGGCCGTGACGGCGACCGCGCCGGACGCGGCGATGGAGGCGGCGAGGGCGATGCGGGTGAGCTTGGACAGGGTGGAGGGTGCGGAGGAAGGCATGGTCGTGGCACTCCTGACGGGGTGAAGGAGACGGGCTCTCGCGCGGCGGCGGTGGCCGCGGACGGCGCGGAGGGCGAGGAGGGTGCTGCGTGGTGCGTGGGCCGGGCGCCGGACGGCTGCCCTGCAGGAGCAGCGGTCGTGCGCGGCCGGCGGCCGGGCGGGTGTCCGCCGTGGCCGTGGGGCGGCGTTGTGGGCCGGGCGTCAGTCCCAGATGGTGTTCGCCGGCACGACGGCGACGGGCGCGTCCCAGATGGTGTTGGCCGTGACCGCGGTGGCGGGGGTGTCCCAGATGGTGTTGGCGGAGGCCTGGCCGGCCAGCGGCAGGACGGCGGTGAGGGCGAGAGCGGCGACCGCGGCGGCCTTGGTGAGCGGGGTGCGGAACATGGTGACGGAACCTCTCGGCAGTGGTGACGAACGTGCATGGCACCACCGGCTTCGCGTCCCGCGGTTGACGCCTGTCCGGTGGCTTCCCGGGCGGTGGGCCCGGCTGCTGATCAATAGCTTCGCCGCAGCTCAGAACGGGTGGAAGGGGTTCTCGCTGGACGAAAACGGCAGTGGACGGATTCGTCCAGCCGGGCCGTTTCCGTCCAGCAGCCGCTCGTAGAACGGGGCGACGAGCGGGGCGTTGACGGAGGACAGCGTCCAGCCGCGCAGCACGGGCAGCGCCTCGGCCGTACGGCGGCAGAACGCGGCGACGGTGCACTCGGCGTCCTCCAGGCGTTCGGCGAGCAGGAAGACACCCAGGACGACGCCGTCGAGGCCGTCGTCGCCGTCGGACCGGTGCACCACGACGTGTTCGATGCGCTCCTGCGGCAGGGCCGCGGCCAGCAGTGTCCGGGCGGTACCGGGCCCGATCACGGCGTCCGGCCCCGGGGCGGGGCCGGGTGGCTGGATCCGGGCGTGAATGAGGTACATGGGGGGACTTTGTCGAACCGTCGCCGTCCGGCATAGGCGCCCGGGGTGGCCGTTTGCGGCCTCTGCCCAAAGTGTCCAGGCCGATTCCCCTGGTCGATTCGAACGCCCGCGTGAGATGATCGCATGCGAATCATCAATCGATGTGACACCGGGGGAACGGGCGTTGCTCACTGCACTGGGGCTTGATGCCGTCTCGGAAGCCGTTTACCGCAGCATGCTCGCGCATCCCTGTGACGGGGTGCGGGCGCTGGCCGAGCGGCTCGGCCAGGACGAGGGGGAGATCCGGCGGTGCCTGGACCTGCTGAGCACGCTGGCGCTGATCCGTCCGTCCTACGAGCGGGCCGGCGAGCTGTGCGCGGTGTCGCCGGAGGTCGGCATGGAACTGCTGATGGCCCGCCAGCAGGCCGAACTGGCCGCCCAGCAGCAGCGGGTCGAGGCGTCCAGGGCCGCGGCGGCGCAGCTGATCGCGGAGTTCGCGGACCTGCGGCCGGACAGCGCGAACGCGGGGGTCGAGCAGTTGGTCGGGCTCGATCGGATCCGGGACCGGATCGCCGCGCTGGCACGCGGCCTGACGGCCGAGATCATGACCTTCGCGCCCGGTGGCGGGCACAGCCCGGAGAGCATCGCCGCCTCGCGTCCGCACGACGAGGCGCTGCTGGGCCGGGGGGTGCGGATGCGCACGGTCTACCAGGACAGTGTGCGCAACAGCCAGCCGACGGTGTCGTACGTGGATTGGCTGGCGCAGCTGGGCGGGGAGGTGCGCACGGTGCCGGAGCTGCCGACCAGGATGATCATCTTCGACCGGGCGACCGCGCTGATCCCGGTGCGGGGTGACGACACCCGGGCGGGTGCGGTGGTGCTGAGCGGGGACGGCACGTTGATGGCGCTGTGTGCGCTGTTCGAGCACGTGTGGACGCAGGCCCGGCCGCTGGGCGCCGCCTCGCCGGCGGCGCCGGAGGAGGGTGGGCTCAGCACGCAGGAGGCGACGGTGGTGCGGCTGCTGGCGCACGGGCTCACGGACGAGGCGATCGCCAAGCGGCTGGGTGTCTCGCCGCGCACCGCGCGACGGGTGGCGACGGAGCTGATGGAGCGGCTGGGCGCGCGCAGCCGCTTCGAGTTCGGGGTGCGGGCGGTGCAGAGCGGCTGGCTTCCCTCACAAGTCCGGTGACGTGGTCGGCCTCCTGTTGGCCGAGGCGCGGGACAGTGCCCCTCCGGGAGGACGACGGCGTGCGGCTCCGTCCCACCTCGACCGCCACACCGCCTCGTCGCCCCCGGAATGGGAAGTCGGAAGCGCCGACTTCCCACTCCGCATCGGGGAACGCCCGGGGCGCAGGCCCTGAGCGCGCCCGCTCCGGAGGGCGCTCCGGTCAGAGGGTCGTCGGCACGCCCGCGTTGGTGAGGACCTCCCGCGCGGGCAGCGCGACGCTCGCGGCGGCGGTCAGCCCGGTGGCGGCCAGATGGGCGTCCGCGATCCGCAGCCCGGCCGCGTACCCGGCGAAGTCCGGCAGCCCGACCGGCTCGCAGCCCAGGATCCGCGCCGTCGCGTCGCCGTGCACGTACGGGGGCAGGTTCGCCATCCCGGCGACGTCGATCCCGGCGGTGACCTTCCGGTAGGCGCGTTCCAGCTCCTCGCCGGTCAGCGTCGTGGCCCACGGGCCCATGGCCCGCTCGCCGGCCAGTTCCCGGACGAAGGCCTCGGCCAGCCCCTCGGCGACGACCTGCTCGCCGACGGTGACGGTCATCGGGTTCCAGGCCACGTTGGCGTAGCGCACGTTGTGGTGGAGCTCGTGGGCCGCCGCGTAGCCGATCCTGGCCAGGGCGGTCTCGGTGGGCCACATGACCAGCTGGATCGCGCCCGGGATCCCGCCCATGCCGAGGTAGCCGCTGCTGCGAACGGTCAGGTGCTCGTCGTCGGGGTCGCCGAGCACCAGGACGACGTGCACGGTGTCGGCGTGCGCGACGCCGGGCACCGCGCCGTCGATCCGCTCCCACGCGGCGGCGAGCGTCTCCTCGACCCGCTGCCAGACGCCCGCCTCGCGCATCCGCCGCACGGCGGGCAGGTACCGGTCGTCCTCCCGGTCGAGCCGGCAGCCGCCGCCCAGGCGCTCGTGCATCGCGACCAGGTCGACCTCGCCCATCACCGCGCTCATCGCGCCCTCCAGCGGACGGTACAACTCCCTCAGGGCGTCCCTGCGTTCGGCCACCGGACGCCGGAACATCGCGAGCATCCCGCTCGCCGTGTCATGAACGATGATCTTCATGACCCCGGACGCTAGATCCTCCCGTCGCGTGAGGGTCAACAGGCTCGGTGGGAGCGCGGGGGCGGGCCCTCCTAGAAAACTCGGATACCGGATGTCGACCGGACACGGACAAACTGGGGGCCGATCGGGCCGGCCCGCTCCTCTTCCCGCACCAGTCGATCAACCATGGAGTGCTTCGTGCGTTTCACCTCAGTCAGACGTGTCCTGTTGGCGCTCGCGCTGGCACTGGCGGGTCTGGGGCTGTTGCCGACCGCCGCTTCGGCGGACGGCCCGGCGACCGTGCTGCTCAACCAGGCCTCCCAGCGCTGTCCGGACGGCGCGGTCAATGGCCAGGACATGCACCCCTGCGCCCCGTCGGACAACCCCGGCATGTGGGTGATCAACCGGCTCGGGCCCGACCAGTTCATGCTCGCGGAGTCCCGCGGCCACGGCTGCCTGTCCTTCACCGAGGTGAAGCCGACCGTCAAGTCCTGCGCGCCGTGGGACGCCAAGCAGCTGTTCTCGATCACCCGTTACGAACCCTCGCCGGCGCTCTACGGCCTGGTCGGGATGAAGATCAGGAACCCGGACACCGGCTGGTGCCTGGACAACGTCGGCAAGCGCTACGGCGGCTGGACGCTCATCGCGAACGTCTGCGCCCAGGGCGGCTCCGCCCTCCAGCAGTGGGACATCGACCGCACCACCTACGAGACGGTCTGGGGTGCCCCGGGCGGGCATGCCGGCATGACCTGGACCACCCTGGAGCAGCGTGCCGACAACCTGGTGCACGTCGGGTTCGACGACCTGAGCCACAGCAACCCGTACCAGGGCGACCACCCCGCCAACGCGGTGCTGCCGGTGCTGTGCATCCGCCAGGACGGACGCTCGGCCCCCAACGGGATACCCACCAGCGGGTTCCACGCCTGGGCGGGCGGTGAGGTGAAGGCGACCACCGGGCTGGCCGGCTGGCAGCTCCCGAGCCTCGCGGTCGCCGACGCGAAGTGTGCCGGCAGCTTCGGCGGCGGCTGGCGGATGGCGGAGTTCCACGACGGCCACGGCTGGGGCCTGTGGGCCAACGGCACACTGCCCACGGGCACCCGGTTCTGGACCGCGATCAGCGGCCAGCCCGCGAACCCCTGGGACTGAACGGCCCGTCTCCGGCGGCCGGCCGGTCCTCGGACCGGCCGGCCGCTCGTTGCGGGAATCCCCGCTACGTCCGCGGAGGCAGGCCGAGCGTCGGCAGGTGATCGGCCGTCAGGAGGGCGACGAGTTCGCGCCGGTTGCGCACGCCCGTCTTGTCGAGGATGGCCGTGACGTGCTGCTGGACCGTGGGCACCGTCAGGTGGAGCAGCGTGGCGATGTCCTTGGTACTGCTGCCGCGCACCGCGTGCAGGGCGACCTGGCGCTCGCGCGGGGACAGGCCGTGGGCGAGGATCGCCACCGGCAGGCGGTGCAGGGGCGAAGCGGGGGAGATGAGGACGGCGACCTCGCCGCCCCTGCCACCCCGGCCGCCCCCGCCGTCCAGCGGCGACGCGTACAGCGCGAACCACTGGCCGTCCGGGGTGCACACCCGCACCTCCGAGGTGCCGGCGTTGCGTGCGGCCTGGCAGGCGACGGTGAGGAAGCCGGTGGGCACGGCGCAGGCGTGGGAGATGGGTTCGGCCATCCGCCGGATCAGCTCGCGGGCTCCCGCGTCGGCCGAGCGCAGTCGCCCCTGCCCGTCCAGGATCGCGACGGCCGGCGGGTGGCCGGCCTGCACCGGCCCGTCGGTGCGGGCCCGGCGCAGCGTCACCAGGTGGGCGGTGCGCAGGGCGGCGCCGATGGGGGTGGTGATGCGTTCGGCCAGCCGCAGTTCGGCCGGGCCGTAGCGGCCGCGTCCGTGTCCGCGCATGAAGGCGGCGCTGGCCCAGCGGCCGCCGCCGAGGTCGAAGTTGATGCGCAGTTCGTCCCCGTAGCCGCAGGACCGGAGCAACTCCCGGTAGCGGATGCTGGTCTCGCGGTGGCCGCCGGTGGCGCGGTCGAGGGTCTGCACCCGGTGTCCGGCGGCGCGGATGGCGGTGAAGTTGGTGCTGTCCTCGCTGAACATCTCCAGGTGCACGGCCTGTTCGAACCGGCTGGGGTCGAGCCCGTCGGCGACGGTGGAGGTGGGGAAGCCGGTGACCGGGTCGGTGCCGTGCCAGCAGCCGCCGTCGAAGCCGAGCGGGCCCGCCAGCAGGGTGTGGAGGCCGCGGAAGAGCTCGCCCGTCGACAGCCCGCACGCCGACAACTCCGCGATGGCGCCCAGGACGTCGCGCTCGATGTCACGTCGATTGGCCACGCACGAGATCCTACGGAAGCCCCGGCGGTGCCCGCGACGCCGTCGCCGCCGCGACGGCGTCCGGGACGGCGTCCGGGACGGCCCCGCCACCTGGTCGGTGGGCGGCGTTCTCGGCGAGCGGCTGCTCATCCCCCGCCGCCGGAGGGTGCGTGGCGGCGGGGGATCGCTCGACTCAGTGGCCGAGGTGGCGGGCCAGGAACCTGGCGGCGCTGTCGGCCTCGAACCTCGGGAAGTCGAAGTGCTTGCCCGCGTTGGCGTGCAGGGTCTTCTCCTGCGAGGCGAAGGCGTCGAACAGGGCGAGGCTGTCCTCGCGCGGGATGAGCTCGTCGTCCCACTGGAGGGCGAACTCGACCGGGACGGTGATCCGCCGCGCGTACTCGGTCAGGGCGTCGGGCCAGTGCAGACCGAAGACGGCCGCCCTGATCCTCGGCTCGGCCGCCACCAGCGGAATCCCGAGCGCGGTGCCCAGGGCGATGCCGAAGTAGCCCACCGGCCCGTCGGCGCCGATCTCCGGCAGCTCCTGGAGGGCGTCCAGGGCCGCCCGCCACTCGCCCACCGCCGACTCGGCCAGGCGGGCGTTGTACGGGACGACGATCGGGCCCACCGGCTCGCCCGCCGCCTGGGCCTTGCGCAGGGCGGCGATGTCGCGCTCGTCGTCCGCGCCGCGCGGGCGGTCGCCGTGACCGGGCGCGTCGAGGACGGCGACGTGGAAGCCGAAGCCGTGCACGAGGAGCGTAGCCCGGCCCGTCATCGCGGGGTGCTTCTTGTGGGCGCCGCCGCCGTGGCCCATCAGGACCAGGGGCGCGCGCTCGGCCGTGCCGGAGGCCGGCGACCAGAGGACGCCGGGGACACCGCCCACGGTGAAATCGCGCTCGACCATGCCGTTCGACGAGGACTCGGCGGTGAAGTTCAGAGAGTTCACGGGGTGTTGCCTTTCGGGAGTGCCTGATGTCGAGGCGCTCCCGGCGACACCTGCGTCAGTCGCCGGCCGTGACGGAAAGGGGGAGCACCCACGTCTGTCCTGCGTTCATGGGTCTCACCTCCTCGGGCGGCGTCACGGTCGTCAGCGGAAAGCTACAAGCCCGGGCCCCGCCTCGTCCAATCCTGTCCTGCCGGCCGGACGCCGCCCCGGCCACCCGGGACGCCGCCCCGGCCGCCGCCGTCAGCGGACCAGGTGGACCTCCGGGTTCGCGGGGGACGGGACGGTGAACAGCGGCGTCGGCCGGTGGCGGAGGTGGAGGTCGAAGAAGGCGGCCAGATAGGCGCGTTGGGCCGCGACGGCGCGCAGCGGCGGGACCGTGCCGATGAGGTGGTCGACCTCCTCGTCGGTCCAGGACATGGCGGAGCGGGCGGCGGAGAACAGCACCTCCAGGTCGGCGAAGCTGCCGTGCCCGGAGCCGTCCATCAGGAGCTGGCGGCGCCAGGAGGTGAGGCGCGGCCAGAGCGAGTCCCACATGGCGTCGCGGGTCGGCCGGTCGTCCGCGGCGCCGAACAGGAGCAGCGGGCGGTCCAGGCCGTCGGTGGCGACGGTGCCGAAGACCGGCCCGTCCAGGGAGGCCCCGGCGAGCACGCGCGGGTCGTCGTGCAGGGTCTGGACGGCGGTGGCGCCGCCCATCGAGTGCCCGGCCACGCCGACGGCGCCCAGGTCCAGGGCCGCGCCGAGGCCCGGCGGGAGGGGGCGCTGCTCGGCGTCGGGGTTGGTGCCGGCGGCGAGGTCGGTGAGGCGGTCGAGGACGAAGCGGGTGTCGGCGGTGCGGTAGGCGACGATCTCCTCGTCGGTCATGGCGAACACGGCCGGCTTGTTGCGGACCTCCAGCCGGCCGTCCGGGAAGGCGACTTCACCGGCGTCGAAGGTGTGGTCGAGCGAGACCACCACATAACCGCGGGAGGCGAGGTCCTCGGCGGCGAGGGTGCCGAAGGAGCGGTCGGAGCGCGAGCCGGGGGAGTAGAGGACCACCGGGTGGCGGGTGGTGCGGTCGGCGGGCGCGTTCTCGCGGGAGTGGGTGACCGGCCAGGCGAGCCGGCCGGGGGCGGCGCCGAGGTAGTCGGACTCCAGGTGGGCCTGCTCGGCCGGCCCCGTCCACGGCGCGAGCCGGTGTCCGGGCGCTCCGCAGGCGGCGGCCGGGTACCAGAGCTGGGCCATCAGCTCACGCGGACGCGGGGTGGGGGCCCAGCGGTCGGGGCGCTGCGGGTCGACGAGGTGGAGCGTGGTGGTGCCGACGGGCAGCGGGCCGGTGGGCGCGGGCAGGGTGATCGGGATCGGGACGGTGGCGCCCGTACCGGTGCCCGTGCGCGTGACGGCGGCCCCGGCGGCCTGGGTGGCCCGGGCGGCGGGGACGGCCGTGGTGGCCAGCGCGCCGGTGGCCAGCAGGACGGTGAGCGCGGCGACGGCCGGGCGTGAACGGTGGTGCGACGGGTGGTGCGCCATGGGGCTGTTCCTCCGAGGGGCGGGCTGGTCTCTGCGGCCCCCACGGTGGCGCCCCGGGATCGTCCGGCGCGTCCGGCCGTGGGCATACGACCGTGGTCGGATGCCGGCCCGCCCGCCCGTGGCTAGCCTGGCCGGGTGGAGAACGACGAGCGGGTCGCGCCCGTCCCGTGGACCAAGCGGCTGACGCCCGCGCACCGGGTGTGGACCGACCCGCTGACCGCGCTGGCCGGCACGGCCGTGACCGCCGCCCGGGTGCTCGAAGCCGCCCGGCACTTCGACCCGCACGGGCGCGGCAACCCGCCGCCGGACAGCCCGGCCACCGTGGCCGTCGCCCTGCTCGCCACCGTGGTGCTCGGCATGGCCCTGGCCGCCCGGCGGCGGGACCCGGTCGGGGCCTGCGGGCTCGCCCTGTTCGCCTGGGCGGGAACGGTGGTGGCCTGCCGGCAGCCCGCGATCGCGCTGGTCGTCGGGTTCTGGGCGGTGCTGGTCGGGATGCTGGTGGCGTACACGGCGGCGGCCCGGGACCGGCGGGCCGCGCGGGTGGCGCTCGGCGCGCAGGCCGTCGGCTGGGCGGTCACCCTGGCGGCGCCCGCCGAGGTGGGCAGCAATGTGCTGCTCGCGGTGATCGGGCAGTCGGCCGGCTGGGTGCTGGGGGACGCGGTGCGCCGCCACCGCGCGCACACCGCCGCGTTGGCCGCCCGGGCGGTGGCCCTGGAACGCGCCGCGGCCTCGGAGGAACGGCTGCGGCTGGCACGGGAGTTGCACGATGTGGTGGCGCACAGCCTGGGCGTGGTGAGCGTGCAGGCGGGTTACGGCCGGTACGCGCTGGAGCGGTCCGGGCAGCAGGACGGGGCGGCCGGGGCGGCGCTCGCGGCGATCCGGACGGTGAGCGCGGAGGCGCTGCGCGAGATCCGGGCGCTGCTGGCCGTGTTGCGCGAGGACGCCGGGCCGGGCGAGCCGCCGTCCGCCCCCGCGCCCGGTCTGGTGGCGGCGGACCTGGAGCGGCTGGCGGAGCGCACCGGCGCGGCGGGCGTCGCGGTGCGGGTGCGGATCCGCGGCCGGGAGCGCGAACTGGCCCCCGGCGTCGGCCTGTCCGGCTACCGGATCGTGCAGGAGGCGCTCGCCAACGTGGTCCGCCACTCCGGTGCGGCGGCGGCCCGGGTGGAGGTGGAGTACCGGGACGGCGAGCTGTGGCTGGAGGTCACCGACGACGGCCCCGCCGAGGGCCGAGCGGAGGGCCGGGCGGAGGGCCGCGCCCGCGCCGCCGCGCCGTCCGGCGGCAGCGGCCTGGCCGGAATGCGCGAACGGGTGGCCCCGTACGGCGGTTGGTGCCTCGCCGGGCCGACGCCGTCCGGCGGGTTCCGCGTCACGGCGGGCCTGCCGCTGGACGCGGGGCTGCCGCCGGCCGCCGCGACGGGGGCCGGGTCGTGACGATCCGTGTCGTGGTCGCCGACGACCAGGCCCTGGTGCGGGCCGGGTTCGCCGGCATCCTGCGCCTCGCCCCCGGCTTCACGGTGGCCGGCGAGGCGGCCGACGGCGCGCAGGCCGTCGAACTCGCCCACCGCGAACGGCCGGACGTCGTGCTGATGGACATCCGGATGCCCGGCCTGGACGGCATCGAGGCCACCCGCCGGATCACCGCCGGGCCGTCGGGCAGCCGGGTGCTGATCCTCACCACCTTCGAACTGGACGAGTACGTGCGCGGTGCGCTGCGCGCCGGCGCCGGCGGCTTCCTGCTCAAGGACGCCGAGCCGGCCGAACTGCTCGCCGCCACCCGGGCGGTGGCCGCCGGCGAGGCCGCGCTCGCGCCCCGGGTCACCCGCCGGCTGATCGCCGGACTGCTCGCCGACGGGCCGGCCGGCGCCCCCGAGGACCCGGCGCGGGCCCGGGCCCGCCAGGCCGTCGCCGCCCTCACGGCCCGCGAACGCGAAGTCCTCGCCCTGGTCGGCGACGGCCTCACCAATCCCGAGATCGCCGCCCGGCTGCACATCACCGAGGGCACCACCAAGACCCACATCGGCCGCCTGCTGCACAAGCTCGCCGCCCGCGACCGGGTCCGCCTGGCCATCCTCGCCCACCACGCGGGCCTCTCCCGCTGACCGCCGGGCGGGTTGACAGGTTTCTTCGTATCGAGAATATTGGATGCGTCTTGAGGGGCTCGCGAAAGGAGTGCACGGTGGACCCGCTGGCCGTTCACAAGGCGCTCGCGAACCCCGCGCGGGCGGAGTTCCTGCACTGGCTGAAGACGCCGGAGCGCTACTTCGACGAGGCGTACTACCGCGAGCGCGGCGTCGGCTTCCACATCGGCGTCTGCGTGACGGACATCCGCGAACGCTCGGGGCTGGCCCAGTCGGTGGTCTCCGGCTACCTGCAGATCCTGCGGGACGCCGGACTGCTGGTCTCGGAGCGGATCGGCAAGTGGACCTTCTACCGCCGCGACGAGGAGACGATCGCCGCCTTCGCGGCGTACGTCCGCGACGAGCTCTGACGCCCGGAGAAGGCCGCGCCGTGCCCCGCTGCGCCCTCCTGCGGGCTTTCTGCCCGCAAAATTCATCTAACTATCTAGATTTGTAGGTTGGTCTGCCATGGGAAAGACCGGTCCGGTCGTCCTGACCCTCTCGCTGGGGGTGTTCGGGATCATCACCACGGAGATGGGCGTCGTCGGCGTCCTGCCCCGGGTCTCCGAGGAACTCTCCGTGCCGCCCTCCACCGCCGGGTGGCTGGTCGGCGTGTTCGCGCTGGTGGTGGCCGTCGCCGGCCCGTTCGCGACGCTGCTGGCCTCCGGGGTGCGGCGCAAGACCGTCCTGGCGGTCGCCCTCGCGGTGTTCGCCCTGTCCAACGCCGTCTACGCGCTCACCGACCGGTTCGCGGTGATGCTGGTCTTCCGGATCGTGCCGGCGGTCTTCCACCCGGTGTTCTTCGCGGTGGCGCTCACCGCCGCCGCCCGGCTGGTGCCCCCGGAGAAGGCGACCCGGGCCGCCACCACCGTCTTCGCCGGGGTGACGCTCGGCTTCGCCTTCGGCGTGCCGGTCACCTCCGCGCTCGCCGAGCACGTCTCCCTCGCGGCGGCCTTCTGGTTCGGCGCGGGCGCCAACCTGCTCGCCCTGATCGGGATCCTGGCGCTCTTCCCGGCGATGCCCGCCGAGCGGCGGCTCTCCTACGGCACCCAGCTGGGGATCCTGCGCCGCCCCCGGCTCTGGCTCGCGCTGGCGGCCGTGGTGTCCGTGTTCGCCGCGATGTTCTCCGTCTACGGCTACTTCGCCGAGTACCTGGAGCGCGTCACGCACTTCGGCGGGTCCACGGTCGGCGCCCTGCTGATGGCCTTCGGGATCGTGATGGTGCTCGGCAACCTCGTCTTCGGGCGGCTGCTGGAACGCCACCCGGTCCGGACGGTGACCGCCTTCCCCGTCCTGTTCGTGCTCGTCTACGCCGTGGTCCGGGCGGTCGGTCCGTGGCCCGCGCCGATGGTGCTCGCGGTGCTGCTCTGGGGCGCGGTGCACTCGGGCGGGCTGGTGGTGAGCCAGACCTGGCTGGCCCGGGACGCGAAGGACGCGCCGGAGTTCGGCAACAGCCTGTTCATCTCCTTCTCCAACCTGGGCATCACCCTCGGCACCGCGGTCGGCGGACTCGTCGTCGCCGGCCCGGGAGTGCGCCAACTCCCGTGGGTCGGGGCGGGATTCGCGCTGGCGGCGCTGGCCGCCGTGCTGCTGCGGCGCCGACTCGGCACCGGGTCCGGGCCGGAGGCGGCGGAGAGGTTTTACCGAACGGTCGACCGACCGGAGCGGGTGGTCGGGTAGCGTCCGGAGCCGTCCCTTCCGAACACCACCGTGAGCCCCGTCCGCCTCCCCGGCGGGCGGGGCCGCCGAGGAGGCCGCCATGAACCCGCTCGACCTGTACGCGACGGCGTCCGAGCTGCCGACGCCGTGGGACTCCACCGTGCTCGGGCGGGTGGGGACGGCCGCGGTGAAGGTGCTGCGGATGGACGGGCGGCCGCTGCCGGTCGAGGTGCACGAGGACGCCGAGCTGCTGCTGGTGCTCGACGGCCGGCTCGAACTGCTGGTGGACGGGGCCGGGGTGACGGTAGGACCGGGGGAGCTGTACCGGGTGCCGGCGGGTGCCCGGCACGCCGTCCGGGCGGGCAGCACCGGGACGTTGGTCCTGGTGGAGGCGGCCGGGGAGGGCGATGTCGGTGGCGCGGGGTAGCTTGCCGGCATGGACGACGCCGAACTCGCCTCCCTCCTGGCCGGCCGCGCCGGCTGCCCGTACCCCGGCGCCTGGCAGGACGCCCCGTTCGCGGAACGCGTGGTCGACGGCGTCCGCTTCGCCCTGGTCGCGGTCGACCCGGGGCTGAGCGCGCTCGCGGTCCGGCGTGACGACGGTTCGCTGTGGTGCCTGCCGGAGGACGGTGGGCGCGATCTGGTGAACAGCGGTGTCGCGGCCTTCGTCGCGTTCACCCGCGCCTACGACGCGGCCGCCACCGAGGCCGCCGCGTACGACGGCCCGGGTGACGGCGCGGGTGACGATGCCGCCTGGGAGGCGGCGGAGGAGGCGGCCGAGGCGCTCACCGAACGGCTGCTGGAGGGGTTCGGAGAGCTCGACGCCGCGGCCGTCGCCGACGAGAACTCGTTCTGGTGCGTCGCCGCGGAGGAGATCGGCTACGGCATGAGCGTGTGAACCGGCCGGCGGGGTGGCCGGGCGGCGGGGCGGCCGGGCGTCAGGGGCGCCAGACCACCGTCAGGTGGGAGGGGTAGAGGCTGCCCGGCGAGCGGAGCAGGAAGAGGCCGACGACCAGACCGGCGTCGTTGACGAACAGGGTGGTGTTGTCGGAGCTGTTGGGGGCGAGGTTGGTGAGGGTGCCGTCGGGCGCCCAGATCCGGCCCGACTGGTACTGGCGGGCCGGGATGCCGTCCCAGGCGTAGCCGATCGCGGTGCCGGCGCCGTTGATCCCGACGGCGACCGAGTTGCCGCCGGTCAGGGGCTCCCGGGGCAGCGGGGTGAGGGTGCCGTCCGGGCTCCAGCGGGCGGCGTGCGTGGTGAGCTGTCCCAGGTCCGGCTGGTACTGGCCGACGACGGTGCCGGAGGCGTTGATCGCGGTCGGCGAGGTGTACGGGCCCAGGTCGCGCAGGGCACCGCCGGGCGAGCGGACCAGGCCGTGGCGGCTGGTGCCGATCCCCTGCGGCCGGTCGGCGACGCCGATCACCGTGCCGGCGTCGTTGATCCCCACCGGCCAGTCGCCGCTGCCGGAGGTCGGGCCGCTCTGGAACCGGACCGGGGTGCCGTCCGGGCTCCAGACGATGCCGTGGAACGAGCCGACGGTGGTGTAGGAGCGGCCGATGGCGAGGCCGGCGGCGTTGACGCCGGTGACCTCGCTGGCGGTGTCGCCGGGCAGCGGGGCGAGGGTGACGGTGGTGCCGTCCGGGCGCCAGGCCACCGCATGGGTGCCGGCGGAACCGGTGTAGGACGTGCCGACCACGATGCCGCTGCCGCTGATCGCCGCCGCCCTGCTGTACAGGTCGCCGGGCAGCGGGGGCAGGGCGGTGGGCGTGCCGTCGGCGGCCCAGCGGACGGCGGTCGACTGCCAGGAAGTGCGGCCGGTGGGCCAGGAGATGCCGATGGCGAGGTTCGCGTCGTTCACCCCCAGGGCCTGCGCGAATTTCTCGCCGGGCAGCGGCGGGAGGGTGGCGGGGGTGCCGTCGGCGGCCCAGCGGACGGCGCTGGCCTCGACGCCCTGCCCGGAGGCGTAGGCGTAGCCGACGACGACGCCGGCGCCGTTGACCCCGGTGGGGTCGCTGTAGGACTTCCCGGGCACGCCGGTCGGCAGCGCGGTCATGGCGGGGGTGGTGGTGGAGGCGGTGGAGGTGGCCGGGGCGGCGGGTGCGGCGGGGGCGGCTCCCAGCAGTGCTCCGGTGCTGAGGGCGGCGGCGGCGACGGCGGTCGCCGTTCGTCGGCCGGGTCGGACGGTCATGGCACGGGGTCCCTGTCTGCTCGGCGGCATGTCGGCCCGGTCCGGCGCCGGTGCGGCGGACCGGGCCGCTGGTGCGTGCGGTGGTACGGGGTGCTCCGTGTGCTCCGCCGGCGGTCGGGGCGGCGGTCGTTACGGGCGCGACTCTAGCGCCACTACCGCACCTTCGCAGGTGAATTGACCACTCCGGATACGTTCCGCAGGTGCCCGGCAAGTGCCACCGTGCAAGGTGAGGGCGACGGGGGAGCGCCTCAGCACCACTCCTCCAGGTAGAGGAGGGTCCGGCCGTCGGCCGAGACGAACTCGAAGGGGCGACAGGTCGGGGACTCGCCGGTATCGGACAGCCGGTTCTTGACGGCCTGCCAGGTGTCGGCGCGGTCGGCTGCGGCGATGTGCCGGAACGAGGAACCCGCACCGTGGCCGGTGATCACCGCGTCGGCCGTGGTGAGCAGGCGCTTCACCAGCCGGGGGTCGAGCGGCCCGCGGACCTTGCGCCAGCGCTGCCCCCGGTCGTCGACGAACTCGGTGGCACCGCCGGGCGACGGTACGCCCGCGCCGTAGGTGTACTGGACCGGCGGCAGGCCGGCCGTCAGTTCGGCCATGGCGGCGGTGCGCGGGCGCTTCCTGGGCATGGCGCCAGCTTCTCAGGAGGCCCGAAAAGCGGAACGAGCCGGGGCCGGTCGCGGGGGAGATCGCGACCGGCCCCGGCTGTCGGGGGTGGTGGGTCAGCGGAGCCAGGCGTGGTCGCGGACGATCGGGAGGGCGGCCCAGCGGCGGGCGAGGCCCCAGGTGCGGCCGGCGCCGGTGGCGGCGAGGGCGAAGAGCAGGACGGCGTAGAGCACGTGGTCGTCGAGCAGTGGGTTGGTCGAACCGCTGGCGCTGCCGTCGGCGAGGTGGCGGGCGGGCGGCCACTCGGCGGCCCACATCAGGGCGAGCAGCGCGGTTCCGCCGACGGCGGTGATCCGCAGGGCGACACCGCCGACCAGGGCGAGCCCGATGCCGAGCAGGCCGAGCATGAACAGCCAGTCCGCCCAAGCCTGGCCGGCCATGGAGTGGAAGGTCTCGCGGAACGGGCCGGCGGCGACGTGGCTCAGGAAGCCCTTGGTGGGCGAGGTGCCGTCGATCCAGGCGCGGCCGTCGGCGGTGGAGTAGCCGAGTCCGAAGGTCTTGTCGGCGAAGGCCCAGAGGAACACCGCGCCGAGGGCGATCCGGGCGGTGGCGAGGGCGGCGCCGCCCGCGGTGAGCGGGGCGGAGGCGGTGGCGGAGGCGGTGCGGTGGGCGGCGGCGCGACGGAAGGGGTTGCCGGAGGTGCGGGCGGCGGAGAGGTGCTGAACGGCCATGGCGGGCTCCTCGGTGGGGGGTCCCGGGCGGGACCTCGGTGGACCGACGGTTGTCGGACCGGACCGTGCGACTGTGCCGTAGTGCGGTTCAACTGCTGTGCATCGGTGCGGTGTTGGGGTCTTCCTCGGTGCCGTGCTGTCCTGCTGGGATACAGCCTGCCGGTCCGGCGGCGGCGGGTCTGCGGGCCGTTGGTCCCGATCGGGGGGAACGACGGTCCCGATGCGCCGGTCTTGTCAGTCTTGTTTTCAAACTATCCATGCGTCAGACTGGCGCCGAGCTGGTTGGAAAACCGAACTGACAGGCATTCGGAGGCCGCCCATGGGACCCAAGCTGCCGCGCAGGCTCGCCGAGCACCCCTCGGTGCGGGCGGTGCTGGCCGCCCGTGCCGTGTCCGGCACCGAGGCCGGCACCGAGGCCGGCGCCGAAGCCGCCCCGCCGCCGCCGATCGACGCCGCCTGGCTGCGGGAGCTGTGCCTGCGCGCCGGGGCCGACGACGCGGCGGCCGTCGGCCTGGACCACCCGGACCTCGCCGGGGAGCGCGAGCATGTGCTGCACGCCCTGCCCGGCGCGCGCACGCTGGTGTCGCTCGTCGTCCGGATGAACCGGGACGACGTCCGCTCGGCCGCGCGCAGCGTCGCCAACCAGGAGTTCCACCGGGCCGGCGAACTCGTCAACGACGCGGCCCGCACGGTGGTCCGCGCGCTGGAGGACGCCGGCCACCGCGCCGTCAACCCCTCGGCGACCTTCCCCATGGAGATGGAGCACTTCCCCGGCCGGATCTGGGTGGTCGCGCACAAGACGGTCGCGGTGGCCGCCGGCCTCGGCGTCATGGGGCTGCACCGCAACGTCATCCACCCCCGCTACGGCAGCTTCGTGCTGCTCGCCACCCTCCTGCTCGACGCCGAGGTGAGCGCGTACGGCGAACCGCTCGACTACAACCCCTGCGTCGACTGCAAGCTGTGCGTCGCCGCCTGCCCGGTCGGCGCGATCACCAAGGACGGCGACTTCGACTTCCTGGCCTGCGCCACCCACAACTACCGCGAGTTCATGGCCGGCTTCACCGACTGGGTGCAGACCGTGGCCGACAGCGAGGACGCCGCCGACTTCCGCGGCCGGGTCACCGACGCCGAGAACGCCTCGATGTGGCAGAGCCTCGCCTTCAAGCCGAGCTACAAGGCGGCCTACTGCCTCGCCGTCTGCCCGGCCGGCGAGGACGTCCTCGGTCCCTACCTCGACGACCGGCGGCACTTCATGGACACCGTGCTGCGCCCGCTCCAGGAGAAGACCGAGACCCTCTACGTCCTGCCCGGCTCGCGCGCCCGGGAGTACGCCGAGCGCCGCTTCCCGCACAAGCCGGTCAAGGAGGTCAGCGGCGGCTGGAGCGCCCCCGCGCCCACGGCGGGCAGGAGGGACCCCGACAGGCGATAGCCTGGGGTGCCCCGCAGGGGGGCCGACCGACCTCAGAGGAAAGACGCGTGGCGCACGACAGGCAGGATCCGGCCCTGGTCGGGCGGCAGCGGGAGACCGAACTGCTCACCGCCGCCCTGGACCGGGCCGGGGGCGGCACGGGCGGCGCCACCGTGCTGCTGCGCGGCGACGCGGGTGTCGGCAAGAGCACCCTGCTCGCCTGGACCGAGCGCACCGCGCGCGACCGCGGCTTCACCGTGCTGCGCGCCGTCGGCGCCGAGGCCGAGACCGACCTCGCGTTCGGCGCCCTGCACCAGGCCCTCTGGTCGCTGCTCCAGCGCTCCGACGCGCTCTCCGCCCACCAGCGGGACGCCCTGGAGAGCGCGTTCGGCGCCCGCTCCGGCACCCCGAGCGGCTTCGCCGTCGGCGCCGCCGCCCTCGCGCTGCTCGACGAGGCCGTGCGCACCGCCCCGGTCCTGCTGTTGCTGGACGACCTGCACTGGATCGACTCCTCCAGCGCCACCGTCCTCGGTTTCCTGCACCGGCGCTGCGCCGAGCTGCCGCTGGTGATCGTCGGCGCCACCCGCCCGGACGGGGCGGCCACCCGGACCTGGTCGGCCGAGCCCGTCGACGTCCGGGCGCTGCCCCGGGCGGACGCCGCCGCGCTGCTCGGCACCTGCTACCCGGAGCTGGCCGGCGGCACCCGCGACCGGGTGCTCGCCGAGGCGGCCGGCAATCCGCTGGCCCTGGTCGAGCTGCCCCGCCAGCTGGCCGCCGCCCAGCAGCGCGGGGTCGCCCCGCTGCCCGAGCGGCTGCCGCTCGGGCGCCGGCTGGAGCGGATGTTCGCCGAACGGCTGGACGCGATGACCCCGGAGGCCGGCCGCCTGCTGCTGCTCGGCGCCCTGGCCACCGGCCCGGACCTCAGCAGCGGCGTGTGGCTGCGCGCCGTCCCGGACGGCGAGGTGCGGCAGACCCTGGAGCGGATCGAGGCGGACGGCCTGGCCCGGCTCGACGCCGCCGGGCAGCTGGTGTTCCGTCACCCGCTGGCCCGTACCGCCGTGGTCTCGGCGGCCTCCGACGCCGCGCGCCGCGAGGCCCACCGGACCCTGGCGGACACCCTCGCGCCCGACGACCCCGGCCGGCTGGTCCACGAGGCCGCCGCCGCGCTGCTGCCGGACGAGGACCTCGCGGGCCGCCTGGCCGAGGCCGGCCGCGACCTCGCCCGGCGCGGCGGCGACGCCGAGGGCGCGCTGCTGCTCGAACGCGCCGCCGTGCTCAGCCCCGGCTCCGGCGACCGCGTCCGCCGGCTCAGCTGGGCCGCCGTGATGGCCGCCCGCGGCGGGCAGCTGCGCCACACCGCCGCCCTGGTGGAGGAGCTGAAGGCCGGCACCGTCCCGCCGGACGTCGCGCCGGTGTTCGCCTACGCGGTGGTCTACGCCGACCAGAGCCACCACGTCGACTTCGCGTCCTCGGCCGCCCTGCTGCCGGCCGCCCTCGACACCATGACCGCGCCGGGCGCGGACACCTTCGGCGGGCTGGTCGAGCAGGCCTTCTTCAAACTGCTGCTGGCCGCCAGCTACACCGACGACCCCTGGGCCTGGCAGGCGCTGCAGCGCCACCGGGACGCCGTCTCCGAGGTGGGCCGGCTCTGCCTGCGCGCCTGGACGGAGCCGGGCCCGGGCGTCGCCGACGCCCTGCTGGCGGTGGCCGGGGACCTCACCGCGGAGCAGGAGGCCGGCGCCGCCTGGCTGCTGCTCTGGACCACCTCGGCCCTCGACTGCCCCGAGGCCGACCTGTGGCAGCGCTTCACCCGGCTGCACGGCTACGCGGGCCAGGGCTCGGTGGCGAAGGCCAAGAGCCACCAGGACTTCCTGCTCGGCGACTGGGAGCGGGCCGACGACTGCCTGCGCGAGGCGGAGATCGCCGAGGAACTCGGCTACCGCACCAACGCCCTGCTGTTCCGCCAGTACCACGCCGCCTTCCTGGCCGGGCGCGGCGACGAGGCCGGGCTGGACGCCGTCGAGCGGGCCGTGCGGCCGACCGCCGTCCGGGCCCGGATGCGGTTCGTGCTCGACCGCCTGACGCATCTGCGCGGGCTGGCCGCGCTCGCCCACCAGCGCCACGAGGAGGCGTACGGGCACTTCTGCGGGCTCCTCCCGGCGGGGCGGCCGGCGGGCTCCCCGCCCCGGCACCACGCGCTGGTGTTCGACCTGGTGGCCGCGGCCGTGCACGCCGGCCGGCGCGAGGAGGCGCTCGCCCACCTCGCGGCCGTCCGGCGGGCCCGCTCCGCGGAGATCTCCGGCCGGCACGCCTTCCTGGTCGCGGCGGCCACCGCGGTGGCCGCCGCGGACGAGGACGCCGACGACGCCTACCGCGCCGCCTACGAGGTGCCGGGCGCCGAGCGGTGGGCCTTCGACCTCGCCCGGCTGCGGCTCGCCCACGGCTCCTGGCTGCGCCGCCGCCACCGCTCGGGGGCCCGGGAGGTGCTGCGCACGGCCCACCACGTGTTCCGCCGGCTGGAGGCCGCGCCCTGGGCGGCGCAGTGCGAGGAGGAGCTGCGGGCGGCGGGCGACGCGCTGGTCCCGCCGCAGCGCGGACCGTCCGAGGCCCCGTCCGTGCCGGCCCTGCTGACCGGCCAGGAGCTGCGGATCGCCCGGCTGGCCGCGACCGGCCTGACCAACAAGGAGATCGGCCAGCGGCTGCGGCTGTCGCCGCGCACGGTCGCGGCGCATCTCTACAAGATCTTCCCCAAGCTCGGGATCACCTCCCGCGCCGCGCTCGCCCACGCCCTCGGCCACCCGGTCGCCCGCTGAGCCGACCGCCGACGCGTACTCAGTACGACAGTCAGATGACCTAACGCGGCGTTTGCCCTTTCGGTCAGGCTGATCGTGCAGGGATTTCGACGGAAGGCGGTCAGATGGGCGTGCGGGTGACGACCACCTCGGTCCCGGACGGCGAGAAGGCGGCGTACCTGGGCGGGGCCCTGTCGCGGACGCTGGTACCGCTCGAACTGCGCCCGCTCACCGGGCGGCCGTTCGACGGGCTGCTGGTCTCGCACCGGCTCGGCCACGTGCGGGTCTCCACCCTGGAGGCGGACGCCGCCCGCTTCTCCCGCACGGCGGCCCTGATCGCCCGGGCCCCGCGCAGCGAACCGCAGGTCGGCGTCGGCGTACAGGTCTCCGGCCGGGCCGTGCTGGTGCAGGACGGCCGCCGGGCCGAGGTGGCGGCCGGCGGGCTCGTGCTGTACGACACGGCCCGCCCGTACGCCTTCGACTACCCGGAGCGCTTCCGCACCCACCTGTTCCACCTGCCGCGCCGGCTGCTGGGCGTGCCGGAGCAGGACCTGCGGCGGGCGTCGGCGACGGCCGTCGGCCCGGCGGACGGGTGCGGACCGGTGCTGCTGCCGTTCCTGGACGGCCTGGCCGCCTCCGCGCACTCCTACCCCGTGCCGGTCGGCGACCGGCTGGCCGGCAGCCTCGCCGACCTGCTGAGCGCGCTGGTCGCCCAGCTCACCCTGACCCGGGCGGCGGACGGGCCGGACACACCCAACGCGCAGCTGGTCCGCCGGGTGCGCTGGTACATCGACCGGCACCTGGGCGACCCCGAACTCGCGCCCGAGCCGATCGCCCAGGCCCACCACATCTCCGTCCGCTACCTGCACCGGCTGTTCGAGGGCGAAGGGGTGACGGTGGGCAAGCTCGTCCAGCGGCGCCGCCTGGAGGAGTGCGCCCGTGAGCTGGCCCGGCGCGGACGGACCGCGCCGACGGTCTCGGCGGTCGCCCAGCGCTGGGGGTTCGTCAATCCGGCGCACTTCAGCCGGGCCTTCCGCGCCGCCTACGGGGTGCCGCCGCGGGACTGGCGCGCCGGGCGCGGGGCGGGAGCGGACCTGCCCGGCTGACGGACCTGCCCGGCTGACGGACCTGCCCGGCTGACGGGCCGGCGCGCCCCCCGGACCGCGCCCCGCGGCCCCGCAACCCCGGGCGGCTCCGCAGCGCACGACCGACCGAAAGCCAGGAGCGAAGAGTTGCCCGACCCCATCCCCTTCCCCGACCACGGACCGGTGCTCGACCGGGCGCTCCGGGAGTTCCTGGCCGCCCGGGCGGCCGACCGGACCGCGGCGGAACCGCCGCACCTCTTCGCACCGCCGCCCGCCGACGCGCCCGCGGCGGCTCCCGGCGACGGGACCGGTCCGGACGATCCGGGCGCCACCACCGAGGAGTGGCTCGCGCTGCCCTGCGGTCCCACCGGGCGGGTGCCCGTCCAGGTGACCAGGCCGGCCGGCGCCGCCGATCCGTGCCCCGTAGTGCTGTTCCTGCCCGGCCTCGGCTGGACGCCCGGCGACGCCACCGGCCACCGCCGGCTGGTCCGGGAGCTCGCCCTGGGCACCGACGCCGCCGTGGTCCACGTCGACTACGCGCGGGCGCCCGGCGCGCGCTACCCGGTGGCGATCGAGCAGTGCTACGCCGTCCTGCGGTGGATCCGGGAGCACGGCCACGAGATCGGGCTGGCGGGGGAGCGGGTCGCCGCCGTCGGCGACTCGGCGGGCGCCAACCTGGTGGCCGCCCTGACCCTGCTGGCCGGCGAGCGCGGGGACGTCCGGCTGGTCCAGCAGGTGCTGGTCTGCCCGGTCACCGACGCCGACTTCGACACCCCGTCCTACCACCGCTTCGCCAAGGGCTACTTCCTGCACCGCGACCACATGCGCCGCTACTGGGACGCCTACCTGCCCGACGAACGGCGGCGCCGGGAGGCGACCGCCGCGCCGCTGCGCGCCACCCTGGACCAGCTCGCCGGGCTGCCCCCGGCCCTGGTGGTCACCGCCGAGGCCGACGTCCTGCGCGACGAGGGCGAGGCCTACGCGGCCCGGCTCCGGGCGGCCGGTGTCCCGGTGGTGGCGACCCGCTACCAGGGGACGGTGCACGGCTTCCTGCTGCTGGCCGGGAGCTGCCCGACCGGCACCGCGCGGGCCGCGATGATCCAGGTCGTCGACACCGTGCACGTCGCCCTGCACCGCCGCCCCTGGTGAGGAGCGGCGGTCCAGGGCGACGTGCGCCGCTCAGGAGACCGGCGGCGCCCAGGGGGCGTCCGCGGCCGAGAGCCGGCGGGCGGTGACGGCGGTGGCCAGCAGCAGCAGTGCGGCCAGGGCCAGCGCGACGGACGGCTGCCCGTGCCGGACCAGGACCGCGCCCACCAGGCCGCCGAGCAGCATCGCGAGCGCCGACAGGATCCGGCGACCCGGGCGGGGCCCGGCACCGCCCGCCGCCGGGGAGTCGGCGGCCAGGCCGGTCAGGGTGAGGGTGAGCACGGTGGTGGTGAGGTCGGGCACGCCGAGCCGGCGGGCCACCGCGTTCTGCAGACCCATGGCCAGGCCCAGCAGCACGATCAGCGGGTACCGGGCGTCGCCGCCGCCGCCGACCGCGGCGGTGACGGCCGCCGCGGCCGTGAGGACGGTCTGGACGCCGCCGACCACGGTCAGCACGGACTCGATGTCCGGGATCTCGTGCTCGGGCACGGTGAAGAAGTCGTCGGACAGCACCGCGAGGTCGCCGTAGCAGCCGGGCCGCAGCACGCCCTTGACGTCCTGCTCGCCGGTGAGGGCCGCGCCCGCGGCGGTGTACATCGCGAGCGCCGTCGCCCGGTCCACCCGGTTCTGCGCCGGGCGCATCGCCAGGCCGCCGACCGTGCGGCCGGAGACCAGCCAGTGCAGGGCGACCCACGGGTTGTAGGAGGAGACCCGGGTGGCGTCGGTGCCGGCGGCGACGTTCAGGCCGCGGTCCAGCATCGCCCGGATCGGCGGGGCCTCGGCGGCGGCGCCGGCACCGTAGCGGCGGGTGAACGTCTCGCCCTGGAAGGAGAGGCGGTTCTGCACGGAGAGCGCGCCGCCGAGCCGGGCGATCCGGTCCAGGCTCTCCCGGGACACGGTCTCCGCGTGGTCGAACAGCCAGCGGTTGCCCTGCGGGAAGAGGCCCTCGGCGGCGAGCTTCTCGAAGACGGCGAGGTCGCGTCGGATGGTCTCGTCGTAGGTGGCGTGCAGCCGGAAGCCCCAGCCGTTCTCCATGAGCAGCCGGACGGCCTTCTCGAACTCGGCTTCGTAGGAACCGAGTTCGGGGCGGGGCTCGGCGAAGTTCTCGAAGTCGGCGGCGGCCCAGGTGAGGTTCTCGCCGGCGCCGTTGAGTCGCAGCCACTCGTCGCCGTCCTCCGGGCGGACCGCCTCGATCCAGCGCCTGAGGTCGTCCAGCTCCTGCCCGCCGGTCTGCGGGAACAGGTGGTAGGCGATGCGCAGCGAGAGCAGGCCCTCCCGGGCGAGCTCGGTCACCGTCGCGTAGTTCTCCGGGAAGTTCTGGAAGCCGCCGGCGGCGTCGATCGCGGAGGTCAGGCCGAAGCGGTTCAGCTCGCGCAGGAAGTGCCGGGTGGAGGCCTTGCGGTCCTCCGGCGGCAGGGCGGGCGCCTTGGCCAGCGTGGAGTAGAGGACCAGGGCGCCGGGGGCGGCCAGCAGCATGCCGGTGGGCTCGCCGCCGCGGCCCCGGACGATCTGGCCGCCCTTGGGGTCGGGGGTGGTCGCGTCGTAGCCGACGGCCTTCAGCGCGGCGCGGTTGAGGATCGCCGACTGGTAGAGGTGCAGCACGAACACCGGGGTGTCCGGCGCGGCCTCGTTCAGCTCGGCGGGGGTCGGCGGCCGGCGCTCGGCGAACTGCTCGGCCGACCAGCCGCCGACCACGCGCACCCACTGGCCCGAGGGCGTGCGGGCGGCCTGCTCGCGCAGCATCGCGAGCGCCTGGCGCAGCGAGCGCACGCCGTCCCAGCGCAGCTCCAGCACGTAGCTGAGGCCGCCCCGGATGACGTGCAGGTGCGCGTCGTTGAGGCCGGGCACGACGCGCCGGCCGAGCGCGCCCACCACGGTGGTGGACGGTCCGACGAACGGGGCGACGTCCGCGTCGTCCCCGACGCCGGTGATCACGCCGTCCCGGACGGCGAGGGCACCGGCCTGCGGGCGGCGGGCGTCCCCGGTGTGGATCCTGGCGTTGCGGACGACGAGGTCGGCGGCGTTCCCGGCGACATCCTCCTCCGTGCGGGGGACGATCCCGCCGACCGGCATGACAGACACCTCGAAAGCCTCCTGTGCTGGGGTGCGACCGCTGCCCGGCGTGGGCGGCGGAGAGGGGTGCGGCGGCCGAACGGGCCCGGGGGCCGGGCCCGTTCCTCCCACCGACGCTGAGACGCTAGTTCGCTGGTCCGGTGCCGAATCGGCCCACAGCGCACGGCCGCCGTCCCGCCAGCGCACCCCCGCTCCCGGCGTCCGGCGGGGCACCGCGAAAGCCCCGGCCCCCTCCGTCCGGCGGGACGGAGGGGACCGGGGCGGCGGTGGCCGGCGTCAGCCGGGGTGGACGGGCGTGCGCGGGGCGGGGCGGCGCTGGGCGGGGACCACGGCGACGGCCGGGCGCAGCGGGCGCAGCGCGAGGACGGCGCGCGCGATGGCGTCGGAGTCGCCCAGCGTCACCGAGTTGACGCCGGGTCGGATGCCGGCCGCGGTGACCCAGTGCACCGCCTCGGTGGGGACACCGTAGGCGAAGCGGCGCGGGTGCGCCCGCCCCTTCGCGTCGAGCAGGTGGTACGGCCGCTCGCTGACCGCCAGCCCGCCCGTCTCGTACCCGGGGCCGGTCGCGTCGGGGATCCGGTAGACGCCGGCCTGGCCGTCGTCCAGCAGTCCGCGCAGCAGGCGGTCGCCGGTGCGCCGCAGGTCGGGTTCGGGCAGCCGGGCCTCGACGAGGACGGCGGCGCGCAGCGGCGGTGCGTCGATCGCGGGGGAGTGGGCGGTGAAGGCGGGCGGGGTGCCGCGCGGGTCGAGGGCGATCCGGACGTCCGGGCCGAGCAGGTCGACCACCCCGGCCTCGATCAGGGCGCGCAGCTCGTCGATCCGGGAGGCCGGCGGGCCGATCGAGAGGAAGGCGTTCAGCGGGGTGTACCAGGACTCCAGGTCGTCGCGGTAGGAGGAGCCCTCGATGCCGCCGTGGTCGACGGCCAGCCGGATCTCGTTGCGCAGGTCGCGCAGCACGTCCAGGGCGGCCTTGAGCGGGCCGCTGAGGTTGCCGGCCCGGGCCTCGCGCACGTCGCGCTCCAGGCGCTCGACGATCCAGGCGCGGTGCTCGGCGCGGGAGGCGAAGCGCAGGCCCGCGTACGGGTGGGCGAGCGTGTGCCAGTCCCAGCGCTGCGCGGCGGGGATCCCGTGGCGGTCGAGCAGCGCGGCGGTGCGGGTGGGGCCGGCGGCGGCCAGGTACTCCTCGGCGAGCCGTTCGCCGTCCTCCGGGCGGCCGGCGGCGGCGAGCAGGGTGGCGTAGTAGACGGCCTCGACCTCGCGGGCGACCAGCGGCCACAGGTCGCGGGCGAAGCGCACCGGCTTGCCGGCGGCGGCCCGTTCGCGCAGCCGGGCCGCGTGGTCCTCGGTGAGCAGCCGGGGGTGGTGGCGGCCGTGCGCGCCCTTCTCGTTCTCGCCGCGCGCGTGGTAGGGGACGCCGCGCCGCGAGCCGGCCAGGATCAGCGGCTCCTGCCCGGAGGGGTGGTAGACGAGCCGGCCGTCGCGTTCGGCGAACCGGCCGCCGCGGCCGCGGGTGAGCAGGGCGAGGTGGTCGAAGAAGTTGAGGCCCAGGCCGCGGAACAGGACCGGGCGGCCGGGCAGCAGGGCGGCGAGGTCGAGGTCGGCCGGGTTGGCGGGCGGCAGGTGGACGAGGCCGTGGGTGGCGGCGGCCCGGGTCAGGGTGCGTTCCGCGCCGGTGGGGCCGGTCGCCAGGTGGCCGAGGGCCAGCACCACCGCGTCCAGGTCGGCGATCCGGCGGCCGTTGGCGAGGACCAGCACCTGGGCGGCGCCGGGCACCGGGTCGGCGTCGGTCAGCCGGACGGCGCGGGTGCGGTGCTCGACGATCCGGCAGTGCGCCGGGGCGCCGGCGCGCACCCGGCGGTGGACGTCGCGCAGGTAGCGGCCGTAGAAGGCGCGGGTCGGGTAGGCGTCGGGGGTGAGCGCGCGGGCCTCGGCCCGCACCTGGTCGTCGTACTCGCCCGGAGCGCCCTGCGGGACGGCGGACTTGGCCCAGGTGTAGAGGCTGGGGCCCTCCTCGACCGGGCCGTCGATCGCGACGCTCGGGTCGGTGTAGGCGGTGACTTGCGAGGCCACGGTGTTCATCAGCAGCAGCCGGGACTGGTTGGTGCGCCAGACCCGGCCGGCGCCGGGCGGGTAGGGGTCGACGAGGTGGACGGTGAGGGCGGCGGCCGACGGGCGGGAGCGCTCGTTGGCCAGCAGACGTTCGAGGACGGACAGGCCGCGCGGGCCGGCGCCGACCACGGCGATCCGGCGGTGGCGGGCGGCGGTCGGGCCGGGGGAGTGGGGAGCCATGGGTGAGTGTCCTCCCGTGCTTGGGGCCGTTCGGACCGGTTGTCGGGGCAGGTGACGCCCCGCCGGGCGCGGGCGGCGTCCGGCGGGGCGTCGGTCTTGGTGCCTACGGGTGCCTACGGGTGCCTGCGGGGGCCTGCGGGCGCCTGCGGGCGCCTACGGGTGGCGCAGCAGGATCTTGCCGAGGCTCTCCCGGCGCTCCAGCCGGGCGTGCGCGGCGGGGGCGTCGGCGAAGTCGAAGGTGCGGTCGATCCGGGCCCGCAGGGTGCCGTCGAGGAGTCCGGCGAAGAGGTCGCCGGTGCGGGCGGTGAAGTCCTCGCGGGTGAGCACGTGGTGGGTGAGGCTGGGCCAGGTGAGCTTCAGCGAGCCCTTCTGCACCAGCGTGAACGGGTCGATCGGGTCGGGCGTGCCGCTGGCCCGGCCGTAGACGACGAGGGTGCCGCGCGGGCGCAGCGAGTCGAGGCCGTCGAGGAAGGTGTCCTTGCCGACCGAGTCGTAGACCGCGTCGACGCCCGCGCCGTCGGTGATCCGGTGGACGGCCTCGCGGAAGTTCTCCCGGTCGTAGCGCACGACGTGGTCGGCGCCGAGTTCGGTGACCAGCGCGGCCTTCTCGTCGGTGGAGACGGTGCCGATGACGTGCGCCCCGGCGCGCTTGGCGAACTGGACCAGGAACTGCCCGACCCCGCCGGCGGCGGCGTGCACCACGACCACCTGGCCCTTGGCGATCGGGTGCGAGTCGTGCGCCAAGTAGTGCGCCGTGAGCCCCTGGAGCATCGCGGCGGCGGCCGTCCCGGAGTCGAGGCCGTCCGGCACGGTGGTCGCCAGCCGCACCGGGACCGTGACGAACTCGGCGTAGGCGCCGGGGAGTTCACCGTAGGCGACGCGGTCGCCGACGGACAGCTCGGTGACACCGGGGCCGACGGCGTCGACCGTGCCGACGGCGTCCATGCCCGGGACGAACGGCAGGGCGACGGGGAAGACGCCCTGGCGGTGGTAGACGTCGACGTAGTTGACGCCGATGACCTCGGTGCGGATGCGGATCTCGCCGGCGGCGGGCTCGGTCACCGGGACGTCGTCGACCTGGAGCTGCTCGGGGCCGCCGGGGGCGTGGACGCGGATCGCCTTCATGGGGTGGTACCTCGGCTGTTCTGGTAGGCGGGTCGGGTGGGAACGGGCGGCGGCGGGTCGCCGTCGCCCGGGTCGTGGGCCGGCCGGGACGCCGGTGCGGGGGTGGCGGCCGGTGCGGAGGGGGTCGCCGGCGCGGGCGGGGTCGCGGGTGCGGGGCCGCGGGTCGGTGCGGGCCGGTTGGCGAGCAGTCCGCCGCCGATCATCAGCACCCCGCCCAGCAGTTGCAGCGGCGTCGGCGCGAGCCCGAGCGCCAGCAGGGCGACGAGCACCGTGAACGCCGGCTCCAGTTGCAGCACGCTCGCCGTCTCCCAGGGGCGCAGCCGCTCCAGCGCCAGGTGCAGGGTGACGTAGGCGAGGCAGAAGTTGGTGACGGCGAGCAGGAGTTGGAGCCCGAGCGTGCCCGCCGTCGGGTGCCAGCGCAGCGGACCCGGGGTGAGCAGCAGGACCGGCAGCAGCACCACCGCCGCCGGGACCAGCCGCCACAGGCCCAGTTGCAGCGCCGGCACCTTGGCCATCAGCGTCTTGGCGGGCAGGAAGGCGAGCCCGGCCAGCACCGCGCCCGCCAGTACCAGCAGGTCGCCGGTGCCGACGGAGGTGAAGCCCGCGCCGGGGTCGCGCAGCACCACCAGCACCCCGCCGGCCAGCGTGACCGCGAGCCCGGCCGACTGCCACCCGCGCAGCCGGTCGCCGAGCAGCAGCACGGAGGCCAGGACGGCCGTCGGGCCCTGGAGCTGGATGAGGAAGCCGCCGTTGACCGGGCTGGTCCGGCTCAGTCCGCCGATCACCAGGGCCAGCGAGAGGCCGGTGCCGACCACCGAGACGAAGCCCAGCCGGATCCAGTCCCGCCCGGTCAGGCCACGCGGGACCAGCGGTCGGCGCCGTACCGCCAGCTGGGTGGCCAGCAGCACGGCGCCGATCGACAGGTTGAGCCCGGTGGTGAGCAGCGGGTCGATCTCGCGGGTGACCCGGTTGGCCAGCACGGCGCCGGCGCCGAAGAAGGCGGCGGTCAGCAGCGCGAATGCGTACCCCTGCGCGCGCACGGTGGGATCAGCGCACCTTCACGCGGACCGCGTGCCCGCGCTCGACCCCGTACCGGGCGGCGAAGTCGCCCTGGTTGAGGGCGAGTCCGAGCTGGTCGCGGCTGGCGATGTAGGCGAGCGGCTCGCCCTCGCCGGTCTCGCCGAAGGTGCGGCGCAGCGGGGTGGTGAGCCGGGCGCCGCCGATCTCGATCTCCAGCTCGGTGTCGAAGTCGATGCCCCGGGTGTCCAGGAATTCCCGGGTGATGCTCGTCCAGACGTTCCCGTAGTTCTTGTCGAGAATCGCCACCTCGCCGATTATCCAGTCGCCCTCGACGACCGGTTCGGCGATCTCCAGAAGGGTGATCCCGGCGGCGTCGATTTCCTCGCCGATCTCACTGAACGGCACTCCGTTGGCGATGTGCGCGGCGGCCGAAATGACGATGTCGCGGCCGTAGAACGTCGGGTCGATGACGGGTCGGCGAACCTTCTCGGCGGTGATCCGGCGGACCTCGGCGACGCCCGCCTCCTTGACGATCCGGGTGAGCAGTCCGTTGTCGGGGGCGAAGTAGGTGTGCCCCTGGGGCGTACGCACCCCGATCGCGTTGTCCTGGACGCCGGTGTGCGGGAAGGTGACGCAGGCGAAGACCGCCTCGGGCGGGAAGTAGCGGAACGAGTCGCGGATGTACAGGCCGGCCTCGTAGATGTCGAACGGCGTGACGTCGTGCGTGACGTCGACGATGTTGGCGTGCGGGGCGATGCTGAGCACCATGCCCTTGCAGATGCCGACGGCGTCGTCGACGAGCCCGAAGTCGGTGAGCAGCCCGACGATCGGTCGGGGCGTGAGCAGGCCGGGGCCGGCGGGGGTGGCGGGGGTACTGGCGGGAGCGGACATGCTGAACCCTTTCAGGATTACCGAAACGGGGTGGCGTGCATGGCTGTCCAGGATTTCCGGCGGTGAATCACCCGGGTAAAGGGCGGTTCAAGCGGCGCGAGATTGAAGCGAGGCTAGCACCCGGTCGGCGGCGAAGAAAGCGTGGGCTGTTTCGGCTGTATGAAGTCGTTCTGAAGAAGCGGAACGATACCGGCCGTTTGCCGGAATATTGGCGGACCGGAAATGTGTCCGTCCGGGGATTTCACCGGGCGGACACGGACCGGGGCGGGCGGGACCGCGTCGGCGGAACCGCCGAACCCGGCTGGTGGGTCAGGTTCATGACGGTGCGTCGGTTCCCGGTGCCCGATTTGCGGCCGGGCGCCGCGGCGTGATTGGCTGCGGCTCGTTCGCGGTCGTGATCACGCTCGGGACTCCCGCCGAACTCGCCTTCCGCTCAAGGTGATTGCCCTGACACGCCGGTCGGGGAGCGCTACGGTGGGCGGGCGTGCTCGGGGCGTTCCGGGGCGCTTTCGAGCGCTGGTCACCGGAGCCCGATCGAAGACCTGCTGGTCGGCGTCCGCACAGGCCGGGAGGCCGTGTTCGCGGACGGCCACCCGCTCGCGGTGGAGGGACGGGCGGCGCCCGCCCATCCGCGAGCGGGCAGGGCCGGCAGGCCGAGTGGGGCGGGCGGGTCCGCGCCGGCCGCCCCATTCGGTTGCAGACCCCGTGTCGGCCCGACGGTGCGGCGGCGCCGACGGCCCGTCGGCGGCGAGGGGGCATTATCGTCCGATTGCCCGATTCGGCTGCCGTCATCACCTGATGATCACTTCTGCGCCGGTGCCGCGATGCTCGCCGTACCGCAGGGTCCACTCCAATACCCTCCGTACACAGCCGGTGTCACCCGCCGGTCACGCCCAGCGTACGGAAGGCAGTCCAGACCCATGGCCCGCACAGACGACCAGGCCTCGCACGACCAGCAGTTCCGGGAGGCCGCGACCCGGCTGGGGATCGGCCGCCGCCGCTTCCTGACCGTCACCTCGGCCGCCGCCGCGCTGGCGTTCACCACCAACCTGCCGAGCGCGCACGCCGCCGACGCCGAGATCGCGCCCCGCGCCCTGACCGAGAACCCGTTCACCCTCGGCATCGCCTCCGGGGACCCGCTCAGCGACGCCGTCGTGCTCTGGACCCGTCTGGCCCCTCGCCCCCTGGAGCCCGGCAACGGCCTGCCGCCCACCGGCGTGGTCAAGGTCGACTGGGAGATCGCCCGCGACGAGGCCTTCCGCAAGGTCACCCGGCGCGGCACCGCCAAGGCCTACGCCGAGTTCAACTACGCCGTGCACGTCGACGTCGACGGCCTCGACGCGGACCGCGTCTACTGGTACCGCTTCAAGGTCGGCGGCTGGGTCAGCCCGGTCGGCCGCACCCGCACCTCCCCGGCGCGCGGCCGGAAGATCGACGAGGTCCGCTTCGGCCTCGTCTCCTGCCAGGCCTACGAGGACGGCTACTTCACCGCCTACAAGCACCTGGCCGACGAAGACCTGGACGCCGTCTTCCACGTCGGCGACTACATCTACGAATACGGCATCGACGCCGTCGGCGGCGACCGCAAGTACACCGACCGCACCCTGCCGGCGCTGTTCAACCACGAGACCACCAACCTGGAGGACTACCGCCTGCGGTACGCCCTCTACAAGCTCGACCCGGACCTGCAGGCCGCGCACGCCGCGCACGCCTGGTACGTCACCTGGGACGACCACGAGGTCGAGAACAACTACGCCGCGGGCATCCCGGAGAAGAACCAGTCGGTGGAGGCCTTCGTCGCCCGCCGCGCCGCCGCCACCCGCGCGTACTGGGAGAACATGCCGCTGCGCATGCCCAAGCCCGACGCCACCGACCTCAAGCTGTACCGCCGCCACCACTACGGCAAGCTGGCGCAGTTCGACATCCTCGACACCCGCCAGTACCGCTCCGACCAGGCCAACGGCGACGGCTGGCAGTTCCCCACCCCGGAGTCGGAGGACCCGACCCGCACCCTGATGGGCGCCACCCAGGAGCGCTGGCTGCTGGACGGCTTCCGCAAGTCCAAGGCGGTGTGGAACGTCGTCCCGCAGCAGGTGGTCTTCTCCCGCCGGAAGAACACCACCGCGGCGACCTCCAAGCTGTCCATGGACGCCTGGGACGGCTACCCGGCCGCCCGTGAGCGGCTGCTGGCCGGCGTCGAGGACATCGGCGTCGAGAACCTCGTCATCCTCACCGGTGACGTGCACGTCGCCTACGCGATGGACGTCAAGCGCAACTTCGACGACCCGAACTCGCGGACCGTCGGCGTCGAGATCGTCGGCACCTCGATCGCCAGTGACGGCGACGGCGAGGAGCACCCGGGCAACTGGGGCACCCTGACGGCGGCCAACCCGCACATGAAGTTCTACGACGGGCGGCGCGGCTACACCACGATCACGCTCAACGAGGAGCACGCCCGGGCCGACTACCGGGTGATCTCGCACATCACCCGCCCGGGCGGCACCGTCAGCACCGCCGCCTCCTTCGTCACCGAGGCCTACAACCCGGGCATGCAGCGCGTCTGACGCCCCGCCCCCGATCACCGGCCCGGTCGTACCGTTCCCCGATGCGGTACGCCCGGGCCGGATCCATGCCTGCCCCCGGAACCGTCGCGCCCTTCTCGGGAGGGTTCGTGGACGATGCGGAGGTGTCGTGAACCTGCGGTGATCGGCCGTTGATCGGCCGTAGAGCAGGGCCGTGGACCATCTGCGGCAGGGGAACCCCGGGTCGACGGTCACCACCGCTCGGCGCCGCCCTCGGCGCGCCGGACGGCGGACCGAGCCCCTGGTCCCCGGTAGTTGGCCAACCCACGGAAGGCGGACGGAGCATGGACGGCGTTCACACCCTGCACTCGACGGCGGGCTTCGGAGAGCTGCTCAGGATCCGGCGCGAGCGCATCGGCCTGACCCAGCAGGTGCTCGCCGATCACGCGACCCTGAGCGTCCGGGCGATCCGCGACATGGAGAGCGGACGGGTGCAGCGCCCCCGGCAGGAGACGGTCCGGCTGCTGGCCGACGCGCTGCGACTGGAGGGCCGCAGCCGCACGGTGTTCGAGGCGGCCGCGCGCCGCCAGACGCTCGCCGAGGAGCCGCGCGACGAACCGGCCGCCCCGCCGGTGGCCCGCGGCGCGATCGTCGGCCGGGAGCCGGAGGTCGACGCGCTGACCGACGCCCTCGCCGTGCACGGCGACCGGCTGGTCACGGTGACCGGCCTCGGCGGGGTCGGCAAGACCAGACTCGTCCTGGAGGCGGCCTGCCGGCTGCACCGCACGGCCCGCTGGTCGGTGCGCTGGACGGACTGGGCCAGCCGGCCCGGCATGGGCCCCGAGCGCCGTGCCGAGCTGGCCCGGGCGATCGGCACCCGCCCCACCCTGCTGGTCCTGGACGGCGCCGACACCGGCGTGGAGCCCGCCCTGCTGGACGAGCTGTTCCAGCGCTGCCCGGGCCTGCGGGTGCTGATCACCGCCCGGGTCGCGCAGCCGCTGCCCGGCGGCCAGGTGATCCCGCTCGCCCCGCTGCCCACCCCGGCGCCGGAACTCGACCACGATCCGCTGGCGCTCGCCGAAGTGGGCGCCGTCCGGCTGCTGCTGTCCCATCTGCGCCGGCTGCGCCCCGGCTACCGGCTGGAGCCCGAGGAGGCACCGGCGGTGGCCGCGCTCTGCCGCCAGCTCGACGGCCTGCCGGGCGCGCTGGAGCTGGCCGCCGGCTGGTCGACGGTGCTCTCCCCGCGCCAGCTGGTGGCCCGGCTGGCCGAAGGGCCGTTCCAGCTCGCCCCTCCGCCGGCCGGGTTCGGCGGACGCGGTGGGGTCGGCGAGGCCCTGGACGCGGCGCTCGACCGACTGACGATGGGCCAGCGCGACCTGCTGGCGCGGCTGGCCGCCGAACCGGGGGACTGGTCGGGGGAGGACGCCGTCGAGCTGAGCGGGCGGCCCCCGCAGGAGTCGCTGGCCGCGGTGCACGAGCTGCTGGCGAGCGGGCTGATCCGCAGCGTCCCCGCCCGCGACGGCGTGCGGTTCACCGTGCTGAACCTGTGCCGCCGTCTGTTCGGTGCCGCCGGGGCGTACCCGGTGCTCGCGACGGCGAGCTGACACCCGTTCTTCGAGGCGCCCCCCGTTCCGCGCACCCCCGTCCCGCGCGCCGCCCGGGTGCGTCCGGGTGCCCGGGTGCCCGGGTGCCGCCGATACTGCCCGTCTCTTGCCGGGTGAGCTGCCGGTCCGCCCGCCGGATCCTCCCTAGCGTTCTGTCCATCACTCACCGACACAGAGGGTTTGCGCCGTGGACCAGTTGGAGCAGCAGCGCGCAGCGGCCGAACCGGCCGGGCTGGAGGTCGTCGTGTCGACCATGGCCTCGGACTCGCACACCTGGAACCTGGTCTTCCTGCAACTGCTGCTGGAGGAGCTCGGCCACCGGGTCACCAACCTGGGCGCCTGCGTACCGGACGAACTGCTGGTGGCCGAGTGCCGGCGGGCCGCGCCGGACCTCATCGTGCTCAGCAGCGTCAACGGGCACGGCCACCACGACGGCCTGCGGGTGATCCGCGCGCTGCGGGCCTGTCCCGAACTGGGCCGCACGCCCACGGTGATCGGCGGCAAGCTCTCCATCGCCGGCCCCGGTGACCCGGACCGGCAGCGGTCGCTGCTCGCCGCCGGGTTCGACGGGGTCTTCGAGGAGGGCCGGTCGGTCGCCGACTTCCGCGCCTTCGTCGGCTCGCTGCCCACCGCCGGGTCGCCCGGCCCCGTCCTGCCCCTGCCCCTGTCCCTGCCCGTGGCGAGCGTCTCCCGGGTGCTGCGGTGAGCGCCCTCGCCGCCGCCGCGCCCGGCGGCTCCCGCCCCGCCAGAGCCGGCTTCGGCGCCTTCGTCGCCCGGGCCAGGGCCGCCGGCGCGCTGGTGGTCCAGCCCCGGATGGGCATGGCCGACCCGTTGCGGATGCGCGACGGCCTGCTCGCCACCCGGGGCGCGGACGCCGTCACCGTCGGCACCATCACCCTGGACAGCTACACCCGCACCGGTGACCTCGCCGCCGCCCGCCGCGCCTTGGCCGACGGGATCGGGCTGAACGGCTACCCGATCGCCGGCCACCCGGTGGACGTCACCCGGGCGGTGCTGCGGGGGGTCGCCGGCGAGGGCTTCCCGGTGCAGGTCCGGCACGGCTCGGCGCTGCCCGAGCACATCGTCCGCGCGCTGCTCGCGGTCGGCCTGGACGCCACCGAGGGCGGCCCGGTCTCCTACTGCCTGCCCTACAGCCGCACCCCGCTGCGCGAGGCGGTGGAGAGCTGGCGGCGCAGCTGCGAACTGCTCGCCTCGATCCGCGAGTTCGGCGCCGAACCGCACCTGGAGACGTTCGGCGGCTGCCTGATGGGCCAGCTCTGCCCGCCGAGCCTGCTGATCGCGACGAGCCTGCTGGAGGCGCTGTTCTTCCGGCAGCACGGACTGCGCAGCGTCTCGCTCAGCTACGCCCAGCAGCCCGACCCGCGTCAGGACGAGGAGGCGCTCACCGTGCTCGGCCGCCTCGCCGGCGAGCTGCTGCCCGACGTCGACCACCACCTCGTGCTCTACGCCTACATGGGCGTCTTCCCGCGCACGCCCGGCGGCGCCCGGCTGCTGCTGGAGGACGCCGCCCGGCTGGCGGTGCGCACCGGGGCGGCCCGGCTGATCGTGAAGACGACCGCCGAGGCGCACCGGATCCCGACCGTCGCCGAGAACGTCCGGGCGCTGGAGACGGCCGCCGTGGCCGCCAACGCCGAGCCGTCGCGCCCGCCGCTCGCCGTGCCCGACACCGGCATCGAGGCGGAGGCGCGGGCCCTGATCGGCGCCGTGCTGGAGCTGGACGCCGACATCGGCCGGGCCCTGGTGCGCGCCTTCGCGGCCGGCTACCTGGACGTGCCCTACTGCCTGCACCCCGACAACGCCGGCCGGGCCCGCAGCTCGCTCGGCCCGGACGGGCGGCTGCACTGGTCGGACGTCGGCTCGATGCCGATCGCCGGCCTGTCCGGCGGCCCGCGTCCGCCGATCCTCGGCTCCTCCGACCTGCTCGGCGCGCTCTCCCACCTCCAGTGGAGCTACGACAGCCGCGCCGCCGACACCCCGGAACCCGCCCGAACACCCGCCGCACCACGAGAGTTGGGACTCACCACGCCATGACCACCGACGGGCCCACCCCCGCGACCGCCGCCGCGACGCTCCCGGACCCCGGCCGCCACCTGACCTCTCCGACCACCCGCGCCGCGCTCCGGCTCCAGCACCACCTGCTCTCCGCCGCCCGCGAGTACCTGCGCGGCCGGGGCTTCACCGAACTGCTCCCGCCGATCATCGGCCCGGTCACCGACCCCGGTTCGCGCGGCTCCAAGCAGGTCGACGTCGACTTCTATGGCCACCGCTACAAGCTGATGACCAGCGCGATCCTCTACAAGCAGGCCTCGCTGCTGGCCTTCGACAAGATCTTCTGCATCGCGCCGAACGTCCGGCTGGAGCCGCTGGAGACCGCCGGGACCAGCCGCCACCTGGCCGAGTTCCACCAGCTGGACGTCGAGATCGCCGGGGCGAGCCGGGACGACGCCGTCCAGCTGGTGGAGGAGCTGGTGGTGCACATGGTCGGCAGCGCGGTGCGCGAGCTGCCCAAGGAGTTCGCCGAACTCGGCCGCGACACCGGCGCGTTCGCCGAGCTGCTGAAGGGCTCCTTCGGCCGGATGCGGCACGCCGAGGCGGTCACCGAGCTGCGCGGCCTGGGCCACCCGCAGAGCCCGGACGCCGAACTCGACTGGGCCGGTGAGGCGTTGCTCTCGGCGCGGCGGGACCGGCCGTTCTTCGTCACCGACTACCCCAAGGGCTCGCGCGGCTTCTACGACCGCGAGAACCCCGAGGACCCGGGCCTGCTGCGGAACTTCGACCTCATCGCGGCCGAGGGCTACGGCGAGCTGTGCAGCGGCAGCCAGCGCACCAACGACTACGCCGAGATCGTCACCCGGATGCGCGAGACGGGGGAGAACCCGCAGAAGTACCGCTGGTACCTGGACCTGGTCCGCGAGGGCGTGCCCGGCAGCGCCGGTTTCGGCATCGGCGTCGAGCGGCTGACCCGCTACGTCGCCGGGCTGGACGCGGTCTGGCAGGCCAGCGCCTTCCCCAAGGTGGCCGGGGTGGTGTCGCCGTGAGCGACCTGAGCGCACCCGGTTTCCCGGAGGAGGAGGTCCGGCAGCGGGCCCGGGCCGGGACGGCGGCGGCCTTCCCGCCGCCCGGCAGCTACGGGCAGGTGCTGTTCGGCGCCGAGCGCCCGGCCGGCGGCGCCGGGTCGGCGGACGCGCCGGACGCCCTGGACGCGCTGCGGATCGTGCCGCCGGTGTTCGTGCCGCAGCGGCTGGCCAAGCTGATCGACCTGGGCCGCGAACCCGACTACCGGGACGTCGAACTCACCACCGCCATCGGCGGGTTCACCTCAGCCCTGCCGGTCTACGTGTCCGCGACCGGTTCCACCCGGGCGGCCGGCGGGGACCTCGGTCTGGCGCTCAGCCGGCAGGCGGGCGCGCTCGGCCTGCCGATGGTGATCGGGGAGAACGTCGTCCCGGTGAACGGCTACGGCCGGCTCGGCGAGGCCGCCGACCGGGCGCTGCTCGGCCGGCTGCGCGCCTATGCGGAGCAACTCCCCGACGGGCTGGGCGGGGTGGCCGTCCAGCAGTCCACCGAGGACGCCGACGCCGAGGTGTGGAACCTCCTCTACAGCGACCCGGCGGCCCTGCCGCTGCTCGAATCCGGGCGCCTGGCCTTCGAGTTGAAGGTCGGACAGGGAGCGAAGCCGGGACTCGGCGGGATGACCGTGCTGGACGCCGAGGCCGCCGCCCGGCTCGGCGACCGCTACGGCCTCGACCCGGTCTTCGGCGAGGACGGCCGGGTGCTGCGGGCCAGTACGCCGGGCACCTTCACGGCCGAGATCCTGCGCCAGCAGGTCCGGCTGATGCGCAACAACTTCCCCCGCGCCCGGGTCTGGGTGAAGCTCCACCCGGGCCGGGACGTCGCCGAGGCCGCCCGGGTGGCCGCCGAGGCGGGCGCGGACGCCGTCACCGTGGACGGCGCGGAGGGCGGTACCGGCTGGGCGCCGGGCGCCTTCCCGGCGCAGGTCGGGCTGCCGCTGGCGGAGTGCCTGCGCCGGCTGGCGGCCGCCGGGCCGCCGCCCTGCCTGCTGGTCTCGGGGCGGATGTGGGAGGGCGGCCGGGCGGTCAAGAGCCTGGCGCTGGGCGCCCGTGCGGTGGGCCTGGGCCGGGCGGCCCTGCTGGCCGCCGCCGAGGATCCGCAGGCCGGGCTGATCCGCTTCACCGACTGCCTCGCGCTCGAACTGCGGCTGCTGATCAGCGCGCTCGGGAAGTACTCGCCGGCCGCGGTGGACCGCGCCGACGTGTGGTCCCCGGAATTCCCCGGGTAGTTCCGGGCCGCCCGAAAACCGAAGAGAGCGAATTTCCGCAGAGCCCGCCGAGGCGCCCCCGTGCGCCCCGGCGGGCCGGTCGCGTTTCGCCAACTCCCGTCTAGCAAGCGGCAGTTGAAACTGCCGATGGTCTTCCGGGAGTTCTGCCGATCGGCGCCGGAAAGCCGCCCTATCGTCGAGATCACTGCCCGCAGCGTCGTCAATTCATCGGGGTTGGATGATGGAATCTAGCGGTTTCCCCTTCATATCCGTCGCGCGCCGGTTCCCGGACCGGCCGGCCGTACGGCTCGGCGGCCGGACCGTCCGCTACCGCGAGCTGGACGAACTGAGCGGCGCCCTCGCGGCCCGGATCGCCCCCGGGCGGACGGTGGCCGTCACCGGCCGCGACCGGCTGGACCACCTGGTCGGCATGCTCGCCGCCCTGCGCGCCGGGGCCACCTGCCTGCCGCTGGACCGGGAGGCCCCGGAGGAGCGCAACCGCTGGATCCGCGAGGACGCCGGCGCCACCCTCGCCCTGGTCGACGGCGAACTCATCGAGCTCGCACCGTCCGGCGACGCACCGTCCGGCGACGCACCGTCCGGCGACGCACCGTCCGGCGACGCCGCGGCCGTACCCGCCCCCGGCTACCTCATCTACACCTCCGGCACCACCGGCCGCCCCAAGGGCGTGCACGTGCCGCTCGCCGCGCTGACCGGGCACCTGGCGGCGGCCGTCGACCGCTTCGGCCTGACCGCCGACGACATCGTGCTGCACCTCGCCCGCCCCACCGTCGACGTGGCCGTGGAACAGACGCTCACCAGCCTGTCCGCCGGCGCCTGCCTGCTCGTGCCCGAGCAGCAGCTGCTCGGCCCGGACGCCCTGCTGGACCTGCTGGACGCCGAGGGCGTCACCGTGGCCAACCTCGCCGCCGGCTACTTCCAGGAGGTGGTGACGGCGCTGCGCGCCCGGGGCCGCGCCCCGCGCACCCTGCGCCTGATGATCTCCGGCAGCGACCGGCTCTACCCGGACACCGCCGCCGGCTGGTGGGCCGCCACCGGCGTGCCGCTGCTCAACGCCTACGGGCCCACCGAGACCGTGATCACCGCCACCGTCCACGAGCTGTCCGGTGCCACCCGGGCCGCGGACACCACCGACGTCGTCCCGATCGGCACCCCGCTCGGCGAGCGCCGCGCCTATGTGCTGGACGACCGGCTGCGCCCGGTCACCGCCCCCGGCGAGGCCGGCGAGCTGTACCTCGGCGGGCCGCTGCTCGCCTCCGGCTACCACGGCCGCCCGGGCCTGACGGCGGGCCGGTTCGTCGCCGACCCGTTCGCGCCCGAGCCGGGCGCCCGGATGTACCGCACCGGCGACGTCGTGCGCCGTGAGGGCCCGGACGCCCCGCTGGAGTTCGTCGGCCGGGCCGACCACCAGCTGAAGATCCGCGGCTTCCGGGTCGAGCCCGGCGAGATCGAGCAGCTGCTCGCCGCCCACCCCGGCGTCGCCGCCGCCGTGGTCGTCGCCCACGAGGGCCGGCTCGCCGGCTACGTCACCGGCGGCGCCCCGGACCCCGCCGCGCTCCGCGCCCACCTGGCCGAGCGGCTGCCCGAGCACATGGTCCCCGCCACCGTCACCGTGCTGGACGCCTTCCCGCTGACCGCCGGGGGCAAGATCGACCGCGCCGCCCTGCCCGAACCGCGCTCCACGCCCGCCGCCGCCCCGGCCGGCCGCCCGCTGCGCACTCCCGCCGAGCAGCTGATCGCCGCCGTCTGGGCGGACGTGCTGGGTGTGCCCGAGGTCGGCGCCGACGACAACTTCTTCCACCTGGGCGGCGATTCGCTCACCGCCGTGCGTGTGGTCGGCCGGGTCTTCGACGTCTTCGGCATGATCTCCCCGTACACCATCTTCGACGCGCCGACGCTGGCCGAGTTCGCCGCCGCCGTCACTGCCTCCGCCGGTGGCGAGCGCCCGCCGCTGGCCCGGGCCGGGGCCGTCTCGGCGCCGCTGTCCCCGTACCAGCGCGGCCTCTGGTTCCTCGACCAGTGGAACCCGGAGGCGCCGACCTACATCGTGCCCTGGGTGTTCCGCTTCGCCGGCCCGGTCGACCCGGAGCTGCTGCGGCGGGCGCTGGAGGGCGTGGTGGCACGGCACGAGGCGCTGCGCACCACCTTCGAGTTGGCCGACGACGGCCCGCGCCAGCTGATCCACCCCGCCGTGGAGGTGCCGTTCACGGTGACCGACACCGAGGCCGGACGGGTCGACGCCCTGGTCGCCGAGGCCGCCCTGGTCCCCTTCGACCTGGAGCGCGGGCCGCTGCTGCGCGCCCACCTCTACCGCACCGGTGCCACCGCCACCCTGCTGCTGCTCTGCCACCACATCGTCTGGGACGAGGGCTCGCTGCCCGTCCTGGAGGGCGAACTCGCCGCCCTGTACGAGGCACTGGCCGCCGGCCGCCCGGCCGAGCTGCCCGGGCCCGCCGTCCAGTACGCCGACTACAGCGCCTGGCTGTACGAGGACCCGGAGCACGCCGAACGCCAACTCGCCCACTGGCGCGAGCACCTGGCCGACGCCCCGACCGAGCCCGCGCTGCCCACCGACCACCCCCGGCCCGAAGTGCAGGGCTTCCGCGGCGACTTCCACCGCTTCGCGATGCCGCGCCCGGTCGCCGAGGCCGTCCGCGCGCTGGCCCGCAGCGAGGACGCCACCCCGTTCATGGTGCTGCTGGCCGGCCTCGCACTCACCCTGCACCGCCGCACCGGGCAGCGCGACCTGGTGCTCGGCTCCCCGGTGAGCGTCCGCGGCCGGGCCGAACTCGACGCCCTGGTCGGCTACTTCGTCAACCTGCTGCCGCTGCGGGTGCGGATCGACGAGTCCATGGACTTCCGCGAGCTGGTCCGGCACGTCCGCGAGGTGGCGATCGCCGGCTACCGCCACCAGGAGGCGCCGTTCGACGACATCGCGGCGAGCGTCCTGGAAGGCCGCGAGGACGACCGCGCCGAGAACCGCAACCCGCTCTGCCAGGTGCTGCTGGAACTGCACCCGCTGGACACCCGCCCGCTGACAGTCGGCGGCTTCGAGGTGACCCGGGAGCTGTACTCCAACCCGGTCTCCCGCTTCGACCTGTCGATCTCCGTCGACGACCGGGGCACCGACTTCACCGGCCGCTTCGAGTACGACTCCGACCTGTTCGATCCCGCCACCATGGCCGAGCTGTGCGAGGCCTGGCTCGGCACCCTGGCCACCGCCGTCGAGTCGCCCGTGCACGCCCTGTTCGAGGCCCGGGCCGCCGCCGCCCCGGACGCGCTCGCCCTCGTCTCCGGCGACCAGCGGCTCGGCTACGGCGAGCTGAACACCCGGGCCAACCGGCTCGCCCACCACCTGGCCGAGGCCGGGACCGGCCGCGGCGACACCGTCGCCGTGCTGGTCGAGCGCGGACCGGACCTGGTGGTCGCGCTGCTCGCCGCGCTCAAGACCGGCGCCGCCTACACCCTGCTCGACCCGGACTTCCCGGCCGAGCGGCTGGCCGGCGCGGTCGCCGACTGCGGGGCCTCGCTGCTGGTCACCCACCGCCGCGCGAGCCCGCCGTTCCCCATCGCCCGCCACCTCGACCTGGACGCCGAGGCCGCCGCCGTCGCGGCCCGTCCCGGCCACGACCAGGGCGTGCCGGTCACCGGCGACGACCTCGCCTGCGTGATGTTCACCTCCGGCTCCACCGGCCGCCCCAAGGGCGCCGCCGTGCCGCACCGCGCGCTCACCACCACCTACCTCGGCCAGGACTACGCCCGCTTCGGCCCCGACGAGGTCTGGCTGCAGTGCTCCCCGGTCTCCTGGGACGCCTTCGCCCTGGAGCTGTACGGCGCGCTCGCCTTCGGCGGCGTCTGCGTGCTGCAGCCCGGCCAGCGGCCCGACCCGCAGGCCATCGCCGAGCTGACCCGGCGCCACGGCGTCACCCAGCTCCAGCTCTCCGCCAGCCTGTTCAACTTCCTGCTGGAGGAGTTCCCGGAGACCTACGACGACCTCAAGGTGGCCTTCACGGCCGGCGAGCGGGCCTCCGTCACCCACGTCGGCAAGGCGCTCGGCCAGTACCCGGACCTGGTGGTCGCCAACGGCTACGGCCCGGTGGAGAGCCTGGGCCTGACCACCTGCCACCGGGCCACCGCCGAGGACGCCGCCGGCGCCGCCATCCCGATCGGCCGCCCGCTGCACGGCAAGGCCGTGCACGTCCTGGACGAGCGGCTGGAGCCCGTCCCCGACGGCACCACCGGCGAGCTCTACGCGGCCGGCGGCGGCCTCGCCCACGGCTACGTCGGCCGGCCCGGGCTGACCGCCCAGCGCTTCGTCGCCTCCCCGTTCGGCGTCCCCGGCGAGCGGCTCTACCGCACCGGCGACCTCGGCCACCGGCGCCCGGACGGGCTGCTGGAGATCACCGGCCGGATCGACGACCAGGTCAAGGTCCGCGGCTTCCGGGTCGAGCCCGGCGAGATCGAGGACGCGCTGACCCGCCACCCCGCCGTCCGGGAGGCCGCCGTCACCGTGCACGAGCCCGCCCCCGGCGACCACCGGCTCGCCGCCTACGTCACGCTCGACCCGGGCGCCGGCGGGGCCGGTCCGGAGGCGCTGCTGGACCACCTGGCCGGGCTGCTGCCCGAGCACATGGTGCCCGCCACCCTCGACGTGCTGGACGCGCTGCCGCTCAACCCCAACGGCAAGGTCGACCGCAGGGCCCTGCCGGCCCCCGCCGAGCGCCGCGCCGCCGCCCCGGCCGACCCGCTCACCCCGCACCAGCGGCTGGTCGCCGACGCCGTCCGGGCCGTCCTGGCCCTGCCGGAGGACCTCGGGCCGGACGCCAACTTCTTCCGCATCGGCGGCAATTCGCTGGCCGCCGTGCGGGTCGCGATGAAGCTCTCGCAGCAGACCGGGACCCGGGTCCCGCCGCAGGTGGTGTTCCGCGGCCGCACCGTGGGCGCCATCGCCGAACGGCTGGCCTCGTGATGACGGCCCGCCCCGACACCCGCCCCCCGACCGTCCCCGATACCCGTCCCGACACCCGCCCCGACACCCGTCCCGACACCCGTCCGACCGGAAGGAGCGAGGCCGTGAGCCCGTCCGCCGACCCCGGGACCGCGCCGGCCCGCACCGCGCCGGCCCGCACCGCGCCCGTCTCGGGCCTCCAGCGCGGCCTCTGGTTCCTCGACCGCCTGAACCCGCGGGCCGTCACCTACACCACCCCCTGGACGTACGACGTCACCGGTCCGCTCGACCTCGCCCTGCTCGCCCGGGCCCTGGACGCCGTCACCGCCCGCCAGGAGGTGCTGCGCACCACCTTCGCCCTGCACCCCGACGGGCCGCGCCAGACCGTCCACGACACCCTCGCCGTGCCGCTCGCCGTTTCCGATCTGCGGTCCCTCCCCGAGGCCGAACGGGCTGCCCGAGCCGAGGAGTTGATCGCCGAACGGGCCGCCGAACCGTTCGACCTCACGGCCGGCCCGCTGCTGCGCGCCGAGGCGGTCCGGCTGGCCGAGGAGCGCACCACCCTGCTGTTCGTCGTCCACCACATCATCTGGGACGGCTGGTCCGCCGAGCTCTTCGAGCGCGAACTCGCCGAGTCCTACCGGGCGTTGGCCGAGCAGCGGACCCCGGACCTGCCGGCTCTCACCACCGGGTACGCCGACTGGGCCGAGGAGGAGCGGCACACCTCCTACGAGGAGCACCTCGCCTACTGGAAGGACCGCCTCGACGGCGCCCCCGCCCTGCTCGACCTGCCCGGCGACCGCCCCCGGCCCGCCCAGCGCGGCGAGCGCGGCGCCACCGAGCACTTCGGCCTCGCCCCCGGCACCGCCGCCCGCGTCCGGGCGCTGGCCGAACAGGAGGGAGCCACCCCGTTCACCGTCCAGCTGGCCGCCTTCGCGCTGCTGCTGAACCGCTGGACCGGCGCCGACGACCTGCTCGTCGGCACCCCGGTCACCACCCGCAACCGCCCCGAACTCGCCGACCTGCTCGGCTACTTCGTCAACCTGCTGCCGCTGCGCATCCGGCTCGCCCCGGACGCCACCTTCCGTACGCTGGTCACCGACCTCCAGGACGGCGCCTTCGACGCCTTCGGTTACCTCGACGTGCCGTTCGACCAGCTGGTCGACCACCTCGGCATCGCCCGCACCCCGCAGCACCCGCCGCTGGTCCAGGTGGTGTTCGGCGCCCACGGCGAGGACGACGCCCCGCTCGCCCTCGGCGCCGCCACCGCCCGGCGCACCGTCCGCTCCAACGGCACCAGCAAGTTCGACCTGACCTGGTCCGTCTTCGAACCCGCCGAGGAGGGCGGCGGCGGGCTGCGCGGCGAGGCCGAGTACAGCACCGACCTCTTCGACGCGGCCACCGTCCGCCGGCTCGCCGCCGACTACGCGGCCCTGCTGGACGCCGCCCTCGCCGACCCCGACGCCACCGTGCTGCGGCTCACCGCCGCCCCCGCGGCCGGGCAGCGGCCCCGCCCCGCCCGGCTCGAGCCCGGACACTGCCTGCACCACCTCTTCGAGCGGGCCGTCGACGAGCACGGTACGCGGCCGGCCGTCGACGACGGCGACGAGAGTCTGGACTACGCCGAACTCGACCGCCGCGCCAACCGGTTGGCGCACGCCCTGCGCGCCCTGGGGGTGCGCCCCGGCGACCGGGTCGGCCTGCTGCTGGAACGCACCGTCGCCGTCCCCGTGGCGATCCTCGCCGTCCTCAAGACCGGCGCCGCCTACGTGCCCGTGGACCTCGCCGCCCCCGCCGACCGGGCCGCCCTGGTCTTCGGCGACACCGCCGTCACCGCCGTCCTCACCGACCGCCCCGACCGAGCCCCCGACGGTCCCTGGCAGACCCTCGACCTCACCGCGCGGGCCGCCGAGATCGCCGCCCACCCCGACACCCGTCCGCCCGCCGCCGGCCGACCCGGCGACCTCGCCTACCTGATCTTCACCTCCGGCTCCACCGGCCGCCCCAAGGGCGTCGGCGTCGCCCACGAGCACGTCAGCCGCCTGCTCGACTCCGGCCGCGACCACTTCGGCTTCGGCCCCGGCACCACCTGGACGCTCTTCCACAGCTACGCCTTCGACTGGACCGTCTGGGAGCTGTGGGGCGCGCTGCTGCACGGCGCCCGCCTGGTCGTCGTGCCCTACCTGACCAGCCGCTCGCCCGAGGAGTTCGCCGCACTCCTCGACGAGCGGAGCGTCACCCACCTGTGCCTCACCCCGTCCGCGCTGCGCCAGCTCGAACCGGCCCTGCGCCGCCGCCCCCGCGAACTTCCCGCACTGCGCTGGATCATGCTCGGCGGCGAGGCCCTGGACCCCGGCGTCGTCCAGCGCTGGCACGACCTCGACCCGCTGCCGCCCGCCCGGCTCTGCAACCTCTACGGCATCACCGAGACCACCGTCCACGTCACGATCCACGACGTCGCCGAGGGCGGCGCGGGCTTCGAACGCAGCCTCATCGGCGAGCCCATGCCGCACCTCACCGCGGCCGTCCTGGACGACTGGCTGCGCCCCTGCCCGCCCGGCGTCCCCGGCGAGCTGTACATCGGCGGCGGCAGCCTCGCCCACGGCTACTGGGGCCGCCCCGGCCTCACCGCCGGCCGCTTCGTCGCCGACCCCACCGGCCCGCCCGGCGCCCGCCTCTACCGCACCGGCGACGTCGCCAAGCGGCTGCCGGACGGCGGCCTGGAGTACGTCGGCCGCGCCGACTTCCAGGTCAAGCTGCGCGGCTTCCGGATCGAGCTCGGCGAGATCGAGAGCGCCCTCGCCGCCCATCCCGACGTCGACGCCTGCGTGGTGACCGTCCACGACGACCGGCTCGCCGCCTACGTCACCGGCCGCGCCCCCGAGGACCTGCGCGGCTTCCTCGGCCGCTCGCTGCCCGCGTACATGGTCCCGGCGAGCGTCACCGTGCTGGACGCGCTGCCGCTCACCGTCAACGGCAAGGTCGACCGGGCCGCGCTGCCCGCCCCCGGCCGCGCCGCGCCCGAACGGGCCGGCCGACACGTCGAACCGCGCACCCCCGAGGAGGAGCTGTTCGCCGCGGTCTGGACGGAGGTGCTCGGGGTGCCCGGGATCGGCGTCCACGACGACTTCTTCCACCTCGGCGGCGACTCCATCCGCGCCGTCCAGCTGGCCGGCGCCCTGCACGACCGCGGCTGGCAGCTCTCGCTGCGCGACGTCTTCAACGCGCCGACCGTCGCCGCCCTGCTGCCGCTCGCCCGGCCCGTCGAGGCCGGCCCCGACGCCGGCCGGCCGTTCGCCCTGATCGACGAGGACGACCGCGCCGAGCTGCCGCCCGGCATCGTCGACGCCTACCCGATGGTCTCCATGCAGCTGTCGATGGTCTTCCACATGGAGGTCGCCGGCGGCACCGACAGCTACCACAACGTCAACTCCTACCGCTTCGGCGGCGAACTCGACGAGACCGCGCTGCGCCGCTCCGTCAACGAGGCGATGGCCCGGCACGCCGTGCTGCGCACCGGACTCGACCTCTCCGGCTACGGCGAACCGCTGCAGCTGGTGCACGGCACCCTGCCCGCCCCGGTGGAGTTCGCCGATCTGCGCGGGCGCAGCGAGCAGGAGCAGGACGCCGCGATCCGGGCCGTCTTCGCGCACCACCGCGACCGGCCGTTCGACCTCACCGCGCCCCCGCTGTTCCGGATCACCGTGCAGCGCCTGGCCGCCGACGCCTTCCAGCTCACCATCTCCGAGCACCACGCGATCCTCGACGGCTGGAGCTTCACCTCCCTGCTGACCGAGATCCTCGAACGGCACGCCGCGCTCGCCGCCGACCCGGTCTCCGCGCCCACCCCGCCGCCGCGCACCGCCTTCCGCGACTTCGTGGCCGTCGAACGGGCCGCGGCGGCCGACCGGGACTCGCTCGCCTACTGGCACCAGCGGCTCGACGGCGCCACCGGCCAGCTCTGGCCGGGCAGCGAGGACGTCCACGAGCTGCCGCGCACCGTCGAGCGGGTGCTGCCGGACGCGCCCGGGCAGCTGCGGGCCGTCGCCGACGCGCTGGTCGTCCCGGTCAAGTCCGTCGCGCTCGCCGCCCATCTGCACGCCCTCGCCCGCATCACCGGACGGCGCCGGGTCACCACCGGGCTGGCGATGAACGGCCGCCTCGAACGGCTCGGCGGCACCGAGGTGTACGGGCTCTTCCTCAACACCGTCCCGCTGGTCGCCGAACCGGGCGAGGACCTGGCCGCGCTGGTGCGCCACGTGCACCGCGAAGAGCTGGACATGATGCCGCACCGCCGGGTGCCGTTCGCCCGGCTGGCCCGGATGATGGCCGACACCGCGCTCGACAGCCAGTTCGGCTACCTGCGCTTCCACGCCCTCGGCCGGCTCAGCTCGGCCCGGATCGAGGACGGCCGGATCGGCACCGAACCCACCTACCGGCACGAGCCCAACAGCTTCACCTTCGGCGCCTCGCTGATCCAGGACCCGGTCACCCAACGGGTGCTGCTCGCCGTGGACCACCAGCGGGCGCTGGTCGACGACGCCACGGCGGAGGAGTTCATGGACGCCTACGCGGCGGCCCTGGCCGGCCTGGCCGCCGGGATCTGACGGGGCGGCGCCGGGCCCGATCGCGGGCAGCCTTCCGGGCCCGGCCGCCCCTCCCACCCCCCGACGTCGAGCACCGCCGTTCCCCCTTCCTTCCGCCCTTCACCGAGGAGTACCCCGCCATGACCACGTTCGCGGAGCCGGCCACCGTCGCCCCGTCCACCGTCGCCGTTACCGCCACCGTCGCCGCCACCGCCACCGACCTGCTGAGCCGGCTGCGGGCCGCCGTCGCCGCCCACCCCGGCCGCCCCGCCGTGCACGCCGCCGACGGCAGCCTCGACTTCGCCGCCCTGGACCGCCGTACGGCCGGCCTGGCCGCCGCCCTGCGCGCCGCCGGCGTCCGGCGCGGCGACCGGGTCGGCGTCCACCTCGCCCGCACCCTCGACCTGCCGGTCGCGCTGCTCGCCGTCTGGCGGGCCGGCGCCGCGTACGTCCCGCTGGACCCGGCCTACCCGGCCGAGCGGATCGCCTTCATGGCCGCCGACGCCCGGCTCACCGCCGTGGTCAGCGCCGACGCGGCGCCGCCGGTCCCGGCCGGGGTGGCGGTGCTGCGCCCGGACGCCGAGGCACCCGCCGTCGCCCTGGACGCCCCGCACCCGCTGGACCCCGCCTACGTCATCTACACCTCCGGCTCCACCGGCCGCCCCAAGGGCGTCGAGGTGCCGCACGCCGCCGTCGCCGACCTCGCCGCCGGCCTGGAGGGGATCGGCGCCTACCGGCCCGAGCCGTCCGTCGTCGCCTGGAACGCCAGCGTCTCCTTCGACGCCTCCGTCCAGCAGTGGATCCGGATCTGCCGGGGCGACACCCTGGTCGTCGTCGACGACGCCCGGCGCGCCGACCCGGCCCGGCTGGCCGAGCTGCTCGCCGAGCACGCCGTCACGGACCTCGACCTGACCCCGTCCCACTGGCAGCTGCTGCGCGAGCCGCTGCTCGGCGGCGACGCGGCCGTCCCGCGCCTGTTCATGGGCGGCGAGCCCGTCCCCGAGCGCACCTGGCGCGAGCTGGCCGACGGCGGCGTCGAGGCGTTCAACCTGTACGGGCCCACCGAGTGCACCGTCGACGCGATCGCCGCCCGGATCACCGGCCCCGGCCCGCACCTGGGCGAGCCGCTGCCCGGCGTCCGGGTGCACCTGCTGGACGAGCGGCTGCTGCCGGTCACCGAGCCCGGCGCGGTCGGCGAGCTGTACCTCGGCGGGCCCGGCCTGGCGCACGGCTACGCCGGGCAGCCGGGGCTGACCGCCGGACGCTTCGTCGCCGACCCGTTCGCCCCCGGCGAGCGCGTGTACCGCACCGGCGACCAGGCCCGCCGCTCCGCCGACGGCCTGCTGGAGTACGTCGGCCGGGTGGACCGGCAGGTCAAGCTGCGCGGCTTCCGGATCGAACTCGGCGAGGTCGAGCACGCGGTCGCGGCGCTGGACGGCGTCACCGCCGCCGCCGTCACCGTGCACGAGCCCGCGCCCGGGGACACCCGCCTCGCCGCCTACGTCACCGGCCCGTCGGCGGACCCCGCCGCCCTGCTCGCCGCGCTGCGCGCCGCCCTGCCCGCGCACCTGGTGCCGGCCACCGTGACCGTGCTCGACGCGCTGCCGCTCACCCCGAACGGCAAGGTCGACCACCGCGCCCTGCCCGCGCCCGTCGCCGAGCCGGCCGCGGCGAGCACCGGCGGGGGAGTGGCGGAGCAGGTCGCCGAGGTGTGGCGCACGGTGCTCGGCGTCCCCGAGGTGCTGCCGACCGACGACTTCCTCACCCTCGGCGGCCACTCGCTCGCCGCGCTGCGCGTCGTCCACCTGCTGCGCCGCAAGCTCAACGTCGAGCTCCAGCTGCGGCACCTGCTGGACGCCGCCGACCTGGCCGCCTTCACCGCCGCCGTCCAGCACGCCACCACCGCCGCCCCGGCCCCCGCCCGCCCCACCCTCACCCCCCGCCGCCCGGCCGTCCGATGACCACCCCGACCACCGACCCCGCCTCCCGTCCGCCCGTCGCGGCCCGGCCGCCGATCAGGCCCCGGCCGCGGCCGGACACCGGTGCCGTGCCGTACCGGCCGGCCCCGGCGCGTGCCCGGGCCGTGCCCGCCACGCGGCCCCGGACCGAGGGGGACTGGTTCCTCCTTCCCGCCCCCCAACCCGCCGGCCCCGTACGGCTGTTCTGCTTCCCGCACGCCGGCGGCGACGCCACCGCCTTCACCCCGCTGGCCCGGGCGCTCGCGCCCGCCGCCGAGGTCTGGGCGCTGCGCCCGCCGGCGCGCGGTGGCCGGAGCCGTGATCCGATGCCCGCCGACTTCGCGGCCCTGGTCGAGGCCGTCGCCGGGGCCCTCGCCCCGCACCTCGGGTCCGGTCGCCGGGCCGCCTTCTACGGGCAGAGCTTCGGTGCCCTGCTCGCCTACGAGGTGGCCCGGGCGCTGCCCGCCGACCGCCGCCCCGAACTGGTGGTGGTGGCCGGGGCGCCCAGCCCCGCCGAGTGGACCGAACGCGAGTCCAAGGACCTCGACGCCGCCGAACTCCTGCGCCTGACCGGCCTGGAGGAGCTGGTCCGGGCCGATCCGGAGCTGGTCGAGCTCGCCCTCGGCGGCATCCGCACCGACCTCGCGGTCAGCGCCACCTACCGGTACCGGCCGCACCCGCCGATCGGCTCCGCGCTGTACGCGCTGGCCGGCGCGGACGACCCGATGCTCGCCACCACCGGCCTCACCGGCTGGGCCGCCCACACCGGGGGCGCCTTCGGTCACCGGGTCCTGCCCGGCGGACACCTGCTCGCCACCGTGGACCGGCCCGGCCCGGTCGATCTCCTGGCCTTCCTGCTGGCCTCCGGGCCGGGGCCGTCGTGGTGACCACCGTCTCCGCCGGTCCCCTCCCGATCCCGCTCTCCGCTTCCCTCCCGACTTCCCTCCCGACCTCCCTCCCGAACGGCCGCCGCCCGGCCGACCCCACCACCACCGAGGAGCAGCCGTCATGGTGACCACCACTTCCGTCGACCTCACCGACCCCGCGCTCTGGGCCCGCCCCGACACCCCGGAACTGGTCGCCGAACTGCGCGCCGCGGCGCCCGTGCACCGCACCGACACCGTCGACGACGGGCCGATCTGGTCGGTGATGACCTACCGGGAGTCGGCCGAGGTGCTGCGCAACGCGGCCGTGTTCAGCTCGGAGTCGGGTTCGCTGCTCGGCGCGGGCGTCGGCAACGTCCCGGTCGGATCGGGCCGGATGATGGCCCTCACCGACCCGCCCCGGCACCGTGAACTGCGGGCCCCCGCGAACCCGTTCTTCTCCAAGGGCGGGGTGCGCGGCGCCTCCCGCTCGATCGCCGATCGGGCCGCCGAGCTCTTCGACCGGGCGGTCGAGCAGGGTGAGGCGGACCTCGTCGACGTGGTCTCCGCGCTGCCGCTGGCCGTCATGTGCGACCTGCTGGACGTCCCCGAGGAGGACCGCGACATGGTGGTCCGGGTCTGCGACGTGGCGTTCCTCGGCGCCACCCCGGAGGAACGCCGGGCCGGGCACCAGCAGTTGATCCCCTACCTGCTGCACCAGGTGATGCTGCGCCGCAGCGACCCGCGCGACGACCTCATCTCGATGATGGCCACCTACAAGGTGAAGGGCCGGCTGCTGCCGGTCGAGGACGTCGTGCTCAACCTGGACAACATCGTGGTCGGCGGCGTCCAGACGGTCCGCCACACCGCCGCGATGGGGCTGCACACCCTGGTCAACCGCCCCGATCTGTGGCGGCGGCTGCAGCGCGGCGAGGTGTCCATGGACTCCGCCGTCGACGAGCTGCTGCGCTGGACCTCGGTCGGGCTGCACACGCTGCGCACCGCCACCCGGGACATCGAGCTGGCCGGGCGGCAGATCCGCCGCGGCGACCGGGTCGCGGTCTGGGTGTGGTCGGCCAACCGCGACCCGGAGGCCTTCGAGGCGCCCGAGGAGATCCGGCTGGACCGCTCGCCCAACAAGCACCTGGCGCTGGGCCTGGGCGCCCACTACTGCATCGGCGCGCCGCTGGCGAAGACCGAGCTGAGCGCGCTGTTCACGGCGGCGCTGGAGAAGGCGTCGGCGATCGAGCCGGCCGGTCCGGCGGAGTTCAACCGCTCGATCATCAACTTCGGCCTGGACCGCTTCCCGGTCCGGCTCACCCCGCGCTGAAGCCCCCGCCGAAGTCCTGCCCGCAGCCCCCGCCGAAGCCCCCGTCGAAGCCCCACCCGACCCCCCGGTTCGACCCCTGCATCGAGGCCCGCGCAGGAGGACGGCAGTCCCGTAACTGCCGCTCTCCTGCCGGGCCTCGTGCCGCTTCCGGGCCCGCCGCGCCCCTACCTTCGAATCACCGCACCACGACCGCCACACCTCACCGAGGAGACCACCGTGAGCAACCCGTTCGAGGACGACAACGCCGGCTACCTCGTCCTGGTCAACGACGAGAACCAGCACTCGCTCTGGCCGGTCTGGATCGACGTGCCGGCCGGCTGGACCACCGTCCACGGCGAGGCCCCCCGCCAGGAGTGCCTGGACTGGATCGAGGCCAACTGGACCGACATCCGCCCGGCCTCGCTGGTCGCAAGCCTCGACGGCCGGTGAGCGCCGCCATGGTCACCTGGGAGCTGAACCCCGGCCGTCCGGCGCTCGCCCACCTGCCGGCCGTCGCCGACCTCGCCGAGGGCACCGCCTGGCTGCGCGCGCACGAGGCCGAGCTGACCGCCGCGCTGCACGAGCACGGCACGATCTTCCTGCGCGGCCTGCCGGTCGCCGCCACCGAGGACGTCGCCGCCGTGCGCGACGTGCTGATCCCCGAGCCCACCCCGTACCGCGAGAAGGCCACCCCGCGCAGCGACTTCGGCAACGGCGTCTTCTCGTCCACCGACCTGCCGCCCGCGCTGCCGATCCGGATGCACAACGAGAACAGCTACACGCTGACCTTCCCCGGCCGGCTGCTGTTCGCCTGCCTGGTCGCCCCGGAGGCCGGCGGCGCCACCCCGACGGCGGACGTCCGCAAGGTGCTCGCCGCGCTGCCGCCGCACCTGGCCGAGCGCGGCCGGACCTCCGGCTGGACGCTGAACCGCAGCTACTCGGACTACGTCTCGCTCGGCTGGCGGACCGCCTTCGCCACCGAGGACCGCGCCGAGGTCGAGCGCTACTGCCGGGAGAACGGCATCTCCTGGGAGTGGACGGCGGACGGCAACCTGCGCACCAGCCAGCTGCGGCCGGCCACCATCCACCACCCGCACACCGGCGAGGAGGCCTGGTTCAACCACCTGGCCTTCTGGAGCGAGTGGTCGCTGGACCCGGACATCCGGGAGGCCATGGTCGAGGAGTTCGGCCCGGACGGCCTGCCGTTCAACACCGGTTTCGGGGACGGCGAGCCGCTCACCCGCGAGGACGTCGACGCGCTGAACGCCGCCTACGAGGCCGCCACCGTGCGCGAGACCTGGCAGGTCGGCGACGTGATGCTGGTGGACAACGTGCTCTGCGCGCACGGCCGCGACCCGTACCGCGGCGACCGGAGGATCGCCGTCGCGATGGGCCGCCCGGTCGACGTCCTCGACTGCCGCCCCTCGGTCCTGCCGACCACCGCCGTCGCCGCGTGACGGCGCCCTCCACCCGCCCGTGACGTGAGCAGAGGAAGCACCGTGATCCCGGTTTCGTACGCACAACAGCGTCTGTGGCTGATCGACCAGATCGAAGGGCCGACCGCGCTCTACAACCTGCCGTTCGCGGTCCGCCTGCGCGGCCCGCTCGACACCGCCGCGCTGCGCGCCGCGACGGCGGACGTGGTCGCCCGGCACGAGGCCCTGCGCACGGTGTTCCCGGTGGACGGGGAGGGCGTGCCGGTGCAGCACATCCTGCCGTCGGCGGAGGCGGAGATCGCCTTCGCGACGGTGGAGTGCGCACCGGCCGACTACCCGGCCCTGCGGGACGCGGAAGCCGCCCACACCTTCGACCTGAGCACCGAACTCCCCATCCGGGTCACGGTCTTCTCGCTCACCCCGTCCGACGGTCCGACCCCCGAGCACGTGCTGCTCGTGGTGCTGCACCACATCGCCGGCGACGGCTGGTCGCTCGGCCCGCTGCTGCGCGACCTCGCCGCCGGCTACACCGCCCGGCTCGCGGCCACCGAGCCGCTGTGGGAGCCGCTGCCGGTCCAGTACGCCGACTACGCCCTGTGGCAGCGCGAGCTGCTCGGCGACGAGTCCGACCCCTACAGCCTGATGAGCCGTCAGCTCGACCACTGGAGAGGCGTGCTGTCCGGCCTGCCGGAGGAGCTGGAGCTCCCGGCGGACCGCCCCCGCCCGCCGGTGCCGACCGGCGCCGCCGACGCCGTCCCGTTCACCCTCGCCCCCGAGCTGCACGCCGCGCTCGCCGAGCTGGCCCGCGGCCACCGCGCCACCCTGTTCGCCGTCCTCCAGGCCGGCCTGGCCGCGCTGTTCACCCGGCTCGGCGCCGGCACCGACATCCCGCTCGGCACCGGTGTGGCCGGCCGCTCCGACGAGGCGCTGAGCGACCTGGTCGGCTTCTTCGTCAACACCCTGGTGCTGCGCACCGACACGTCCGGCGACCCGTCCTTCAGCGAACTCCTGGGCCGCGTCCGGGAGTCCCAGCTGGACGCCTTCGCCCACCAGGACGTGCCGTTCGAGCGGCTGGTCGAGGAGGTCAACCCGGCCCGCGCGCTCGGCCGCCACCCGCTGTTCCAGACCCTGCTGGTGCTGCAGAACCACGAGGAGGGCGAACTCGGCCTGCCCGGCGTCGAGTCGGCGCCCGAGCCGCTCGGCCTGCGGGTCGCCAAGTTCGACCTCAACATCGGCGTCACCGAACGCCGCGGCCCCGACGGCGCCCCGGCCGGTCTGGAGGGCTCGGTCGAGTACGCGGCCGACCTCTACGACCGCGCCACCGTCAGCACCCTGTTCGAGCGCTTCGGCCGGCTGCTCGCCGCCGCCGCCGCCGACCCGCTGGCCCCGATCGGCACCCTGGACATCCTCGCCCCCGCGGAGCGCGCCCGCCTCGCCGAGGAGTGGAACGCCACCGCCGCGCCCGTCCGCACCGGCTCGCTGCCCGCCCTGTTCGCGGCCCAGGCGGCCCGCACCCCGGACGCGGTAGCCCTCGCCCACGACGGCGGCGAGGTCGGCTACGCCGAACTCGACGCCCGCGCCAACCGGCTCGCCCACCACCTGATCGGCGTGGGCGTCGGCCCCGAGTCCCCGGTCGCCCTGCTGATGGAGCGCTCGGTGGACCTGGTGGTCGCCACCCTCGCCGTGCTCAAGGCCGGCGGCTGCTACGTGCCGATGCACGCCGGCCTGCCGCCCGAGCGGATGACGGCGCTGCTCGCCGACACCGCCGCGCCCGTCCTGCTCACCGACCGCGCCGAGCCCGGCTTCGCGCACACCGCCACCGTCGTGCGCCCCGGCGACGAGGCCGACGCGCCCGCCCACGACCCCGCGCTGCCCGTCCACCCGGACCGGCTGGCCTACATGATGTTCACCTCCGGCTCGACCGGCACCCCCAAGGGCGTCGCGGTGCGCCACCGCGACGTCGTCGACCTCGCCGACGACCGCCGCTGGCGCGACGGCCGGCACGGGCGGATCCTGCTGCACTCCCCGCACGCCTTCGACGCCGCCACCTACGAGCTGTGGGCGCCGCTGCTGCACGGCGGCACGGTCGTCGTCGCCCCGCCCGGCACCCTGGACGCCGCCGCCCTGCACGCCCTCGCCGTCCGCCACCGGGTCAGCGCGGTCTTCCTCACCAAGGCCCTGTTCGACCTGGTCGCCGAGCAGGCCCCGGAGACCTTCCGCGCCCTGCGCACGGTCTGCACCGGCGGCGAGGCGGCGTCCGGCACCCTGCTGCGCCGGGTCCTGGACCACTGCCCCGACCTGCTGCTCGCCCACGTCTACGGGCCCACCGAGGCCACCACCTTCGCCACCCACCACCACCTGCTGCCCGCCGACCTGGACGGCGCCCGGGCACCGATCGGCCTGCCGCTGGACAACATGCGCGCCCACGTCCTGGACGCCCGCCTCCAGCCGGTGCCGCCCGGGGTCCCCGGCGAGCTGTACATCGCCGGGGCGGGCCTGGCCCGCGGCTACTGGCGCCGGGCCGCGCTGACCGCCGAGCGCTTCGTCGCCGACCCGTACGACAAGGGCGGCCGGATGTACCGCACCGGCGACCTGGTGCGCCGCCGGGCCGACGGCGCGATCGAGTTCCTCGGCCGGATCGACGGCCAGGTCAAGCTGCGCGGCTTCCGGATCGAGCTCGGCGAGATCGAGGCCGCGCTCTCCCGCCACCCCGCCGTCCGCCAGGTGATCGTCGTCCCCCGCGAGGACCGCCCCGGCGACACCCGGCTGGTCGGCTACTGCGCCGTCCTCGACCCCGCCGACGGGCCCGAACTCGCCGCCGAGCTCAAGCGGTTCGCCGCCGACACGCTGCCCGGCTACATGGTGCCGTCCGCCGTCGTGGTGCTGCCCGCCCTGCCGCTGAACGCCAACGGCAAGGTCGACCGCCGCGCCCTGCCCGCCCCCGACCTCGGCGCCGACGCCGACGGCCGCGCCCCGCGCGACGAGCGCGAGCGGGCCCTGTGCACGCTGTTCGGCGAGATCCTCGGCCTCGACGGACTCACCATCGACGACGACTTCTTCGCCCTCGGCGGCCACTCCCTGCTCGCCACCCGCCTGGTCGGCCGGGTGCGCGCCGAGCTGGGCGCCGAACTCGCCATCGGCGACCTCTTCCAGGCCCCGACCGTCGCCGCGCTCGCCGCCCGGATCGCCGGCGCCCCGGCCCGCCCCGCGCTGCGCCCCGAGCCGCGCCCCGAGCACCTGCCGGTCTCCTTCGCCCAGCGCCGCCTCTGGTTCCTCGGCAAGGCCGAGGGCCCCGGCGCCACCTACAACGTCACCCTCGCGCTGCGGCTGACCGGCCCGCTGGACACCGCCGCCCTGGACGCCGCCCTCGGCGACGTCGTCGCCCGCCACGAGTCGCTGCGCACCGTCTTCACCGAACACGACGGCGTGCCCCACCAGCGGGTGCTGGCCGCGCCGCCCGCGCCGCTGCTCACCGTCACCGACCGCCCCGCGCAGGACCTCGTCCACCACACCTTCGACCTGGCGACGGACGTCCCGCTGCACGCCTACCTGCGCCCCGAGGGCCCGCAGGAGCACGTCCTCACCCTGGTGATGCACCACATCGCCAGCGACGGCTGGTCGCTGCGCCCGCTGTTCCGCGACCTCGCCGAGGCCTACACCGCCCGGCTCGCCGGCACCGCGCCGTCCTGGCAGCCGCTGCCGGTCCAGTACGCCGACTACACCCTCTGGCAGTACCGGCTGCTCGGCGCGGACAGCGACCCGCACTCGCTGCTCGCCGACCAGCTCGCCCACTGGCGCGAGGCCCTGGCCGGCCTGCCCGACGAGCTGCCGCTGCCGCTGGACCGCCCGCGCCCGCCGGTGCCCACCCACCGCGGCGACGTCGTCGAGCTGGAACTCGACGCCGCCCTGCACGCCCGGCTCGCCGCCCTGGCCGCCGAGCACGGCGCCACCCTGTTCATGGTGCTCCAGGCCGCCTACGCCACCCTGCTGCACCGCTTCGGGGCCGGCGACGACCTGCCGATCGGCACCCCGCTGGCCGGCCGCCTGGACACCGCCCTGGACGAGCTGGTCGGCTTCTTCGCCAACACCCTGGTGCTGCGCACCGACCTCGGCGGCGCGCCCACCTTCGCCGAGCTGCTGGGCCGGGTCCGGGAGGCCGACCTGGCCGCCTACGCCCACCAGGACGTGCCGTTCGAGCGGCTGGTCGAGGAGCTGAACCCGGCCCGCTCACTGGCCCGGCACCCGCTGTTCCAGGTGATGATCGCCTTCGACAACACCGCCGGCGGCGGCCCCGCCTTCCCCGGCACCCGCGCCGCCTACGAGCCGCTCGGCCTGCCCACCACCGCCTTCGACCTCACCCTCAACCTCTCCGAGCGCCACCACCCGGACGGCAGCCCGGCCGGGCTCTCCGGCGGCCTGGAGTTCGCCGTCGACCTGTTCGACCGTGCCACCGCCGAACGGCTCGCCGCCGCCCTGGTCCACCTGCTCGCCCAGGCCGCCGAGCAGCCGCACCGCCCGGTCGCCGAGCTGGACGTGCTCGGCGCGGCGGGCCACGCGGCGCTCGCCCGCTGGCACGACACCGCCCGCCCCGGCGGCGACGTGCTCGTCCCGGCCGCCTTCGCCGCGCAGGCCGCCGCCACCCCCGGGGCCACCGCGCTGACCTTCGGCGACGTCCGGCTGAGCTACGCCGAACTGGACGCCCGCGCCAACCGGCTCGCCCGGGGCCTGGCCGGCGCCGGGGTCGGACCCGAGTCGCTGGTCGCGCTCGCGCTGCCCCGCTCGGCCGAGTCCGTCGTCGCCGTGCTGGCCGTGCTCAAGGCCGGCGCCGCCTTCCTGCCGCTGGACGCCGAGTACCCGCGCGACCGGCTCGCCCACATGCTCGCCGACGCCCGCCCGGCCGCGGTGCTCAGCACGGACGCCTGGCCGCTGCCCGAGGTGCTGGACGGCCAGACCGTGCTGCCCGCCGACGCCGCCGTCTGGGCCGGGCTGCCCGCCGACGCGCCGCTCCCGCCGATCGGCCCGGAGAACGCCGCCTACGTCATCTACACCTCCGGCTCCACCGGCCGCCCCAAGGGCGTCGTGGTCCGCCACGGCGGCCTCGCCAACCTGCTCGCCTTCCACCGCACCGGCACCGTCGCCGCTGCCGAACAGGCCCACCCCGGGCGGCGGTTCACCTTCGCCCAGACCGGCTCGCTGTCCTTCGACACCGCCCTGGAGTCGCTCCTCTGGATGGTCGCCGGCCATCAGCTCCACCTCGTCGGCGACGAACTGCGCCGCGACACCGCCGCGCTGGTGCACCACCTCGCCCGCACCGGCGCCGACGTGCTCGACGTCACCCCCGGCCACGCCGAGCGGCTGATCGAGGAGGGCCTGCTCGACACCTGCCCGCCCGCCCTGATGATGGTCGGCGGCGAGGCCCTCGGCCAGCAGCTGTGGAGCGCGCTGGACGCCGCGCCCGGCACCGTCGTGCTCAACATGTACGGACCCACCGAGTGCACCGTCGACGCGCTGCACCACCGCCTCGACGGCACCGCGCCCCGCCCGCTGATCGGCCGCCCGCTGCCCAACCTGCGCGCCCACCTGCTGGACGCGCGGCTGCGCCCGGTGCCCGCCGGGGTCCCCGGCGAGCTGTACCTGAGCGGCGCGGGCCTGGCCCGCGGCTACCTCGGCCGCCCGGCGCTGACCGCCGAGCGCTTCGTCGCCGACCCGTCCGCGGACGGCGCCCGGATGTACCGCACCGGCGACCTCGCCCGCCGCCGCCCCGACGGCTCGGTGGAGTTCCTCGGCCGCACCGACCACCAGGTCAAGGTCCGCGGCTTCCGGATCGAACCCGGCGAGATCGAGGCCGTCCTGGCCGCCCACCCCGGCGTGCGGCAGGCCGCCGTGCTGCCGCACCGGGACGACACGGCCGGCACCCGGCTGGTCGCCTACCTGGCCACCGACCCCGGCGCCGACCCGGCCGAGCTGCGCGCCCACGCGGCCGCCGCGCTGCCCGACTACATGGTCCCGGCCGCCTTCGTCACCCTGGAGGCGCTGCCGCTCAACGTCAACGGCAAGCTCGACCGGGCCGCCCTGCCCGCCCCCGACTTCACCGCGAGCACCGGCGGCCGGGCCCCCCGTTCACCCCGCGAGGAGATCCTCTGCGGCCTGTTCGCCGACGTCCTCGGCCTGACCGGCGCCGTCACCGTCGACGACGACTTCTTCGCCCTCGGCGGCCACTCGCTGCTCGCCACCAGGCTGCTCAGCCGGGTCCGCGCCACCCTCGGCGCCGAACTCGGCATCCGGGACGTCTTCGAGGCGCCGACCGTCGCCGGCCTCGCCGAACGCCTGGACGGCGCCGCGGCCCGGCCCGCCCTCGTCGCGGCCCGCCGCCCCGAGCGGCTGCCGCTCTCCTCCGCCCAGCGGCGGCTCTGGCTGATCGACCGGATGGAGGGCCCCAGCGCCCTCTACAACATGCCGCTCGCGCTGCGCCTGACCGGCGAACTCGACCACGCCGCGCTCGGCGCCGCGCTGGCCGACCTCGCCGCCCGGCACGAGAGCCTGCGCACCGTCATCGCCGAGCACGACGGCGAGCCCTACCAGCACATCCTCGCCGAGGCCGCCGTCCCGGTCGAACTCCTCGACTGCGCACCGGAGTCCGTCGAGGCCGAGGTCGACCGCGCGGCCCGCCGCCCGTTCGACCTGGCCGCCGAGCCACCGGTGCGGGCCACCCTGCTCCGGGTCGCCGAGCACGAGCACGTCCTGGTCCTCGCGCTGCACCACATCGCCGGCGACGGCTGGTCGATGGGCCCGCTGCTGCGCGACCTCGCCGAGGCCTACACCCTGCGCCTCGGCGGCGAGCGGCCGGTGCGCGCCCCGCTCGCCGTCCAGTACGCCGACTACGCGCTCTGGCAGCGCGAGCTGCTCGGCGACGAGACCGACCCGCAGAGCCTGCTCTCCCGCCAACTCGCCTACTGGCGCGACACCCTGGCCGACCTCCCGGAGGAGATCGCGCTGCCCGCCGACCGCCCGCGCGGCGCCCGGGCGGGCCACCGCGGCGAGCGCGTCGCCCTGCCGATCGACGCCGAGCTGCACCGCTCGCTGGTAGCGCTCTCCCGCGAGCACCGGGTCACCCTCTTCATGACCTGCCAGGCCGCGTTGGCCGCGCTGCTCACCCGGCTCGGCGCCGGCACCGACGTGCCGATCGGTTCGGTGGTCGCCGGCCGCTCGGACGAGGCGCTGGACGACCTGGTC
>NZ_JBHVRK010000009.1:0-13144 GCF_042885845.1 Kitasatospora sp. NPDC058032
CAGCCGAGTACTTATACGTCCCCAACGGGAACTCCTGTTCTCCGGATCATCACGATCCAAGTGTCCAGGGTGTCCACGTTCCGGGGGAAACCTCCATCGACACGCTGGTGATCGATGACAGGCCCCATGCGGTGGGCTGTATGAGCGGTGGCAAGGTCTGGCAGTGGGACCTGACCACCGGACAACCGGTCGGGGAGCCCCTGCCGGGCCACGACGGCGAGGCGTGGGCGGTCGCGACGGCGGTCGTCGGCGGCAGAGCCCACGCGATCACGGCAGGTTACGACGCCACCGTGCGCGTGTGGGACCTGGTCATGGGACGGGAAGTCGGCAGGCTGGTCGGCCACGAAGGCACCGTGTCCGCGGTGGTGACCGCGGTGATCGGTGGAGAACTCCGGGTCGTCACCGGTGGTTCGGATGGAACGGTGTGCCTGTGGGAGCTGGCCACCGGGCGGCAGATCGGCCGGGAGCTGGTGTTTCCCGCGCCAGTCCATGCGCTGACCGTGACCCCGGAAGGCTCGCTCGTGGTGGGCTTCGGCGGCGACGTCGCGGTCCTGTCCCTGCATGCCGACCCTGACTCTACTGGGCCGTGAGCCGTTGGTGCTGTGACCGGATGGTTGCTGGTTCCGCCCCGGCGATGAGGACAAAACGCAGCCAGCGGCTGCGCAACCCGGCGAACCGATGCGGTCAGAGCACTAGCGGGAACGGACCAGACGCACAATGCGAAGACCTTCTACGAGTCCCGGCCGACCACGGCGGTCAGCTGAACTGCGGATCCGCCAGCAGCACCACACGATCTGGCACCCCTCGCACGGGAGGCGGCCGTTTGGGTACCGGCGCTCGACACGGCCACCAAACTGACCACCCCCGGTGGACGAGGACCCCGGCGCCCCGGGAGGCCGCCACCACCGTCCGCTCCCAGTTGCTCGCCGCCGCCGCACCCGATCAGTACCGGGCTGTCCTCCGGCAGGCGATCTGCCCCGTGCCGCCGGAGCTCGGCCAGTCCCGGAAAGGTCTGGCCGGGGAATGTCGGACCTCGTTCCTACGATCACGGCATGTCTGATGCTTTCACCGTCCTGTGGACTCATGACACCTGCCGTGCGTTGCGCCGGGCCGGACGTGCGGGCGAGCGGCCGCCGGTCGCCTACAGCGGGGTGCACACCTCCCTGCCGTCCTGGTCGGGAGCCCGGGTCGGCGACGAGGTGTACGCGCTGCACGTGAACCGGCGCGAGGTGTTCGTGGTGAGCCGGATGCGCGTGCTCGACAGGGAGCGCCGCGACTGCTGCGGCACCGCGCCCGCGACGTGGAACGATCCCGCTTTTCCGGGCCACGACGACTGGTCGATGCTCGGCGCCGCCGGCTGCGGCGCGACACCCGTGCACGTGGACGCCACTCCCGTGGACTTCGAGACCCCGGTACCCGGCGACCTACTGGAACGGCTGACCTGGCGCAACCTCCGGGGCCGGACCCGGGGCCTGAAGTACGTGGTGGACGGCCGCCTCGAACGTTCCATCGGCCTCCAGGGGTTCTACCGCCTGACCCCCGAATCGGCAGGCGAGCTGGCGCGAGTCGTCGACGCCACCAACCGGCCCGCGGCCGAGCAGCGCTGACGCCCTCCGACAGGCCGTCCCGACCGGCATGCGCCAAGGGCCGTGCGGACGTGCCGACTGCCGGGTCCCCGGCTCGTCGGGTCGGGAAGGCGGCGGGGCGCCGCGCACGGGGCTCAGCCGGGCACGGGCGGCCCCGTCCTCGGCCCGTGCGGCACGCAGCCCTTCCGGGGCGGCGAACGTCTTACTGTGGACGGCCCCGAGTCGCTTCGGCGCCGATTCCCGCTCGGCAGTCCCCCGACCTGCTGCATCCACCGGGTGCCTGGCCGCCGGCGGCCGAACCGCTCCGCCCACCGGCGTGTCGTGTCGATCGACATGCTGCCGGCCGTCGTGCCGATACCACCCCCGCCCACCCACGGGTCCGGCCACCGGATCTCCTCCGGCCGGCCGTCAGGCAGCCGGCTCCGCCCAGTCGATCCGGTACCGCAGCGGCCGGGAGAGTTTCTCCTGGTTCATCAGCTTCATGCCGACCGGCATCAGCGCGTCGCGCAGCACCCGCCCGACCGGGCCGGCCGCCTTGTTGCTGTTGATGCGCCCGGTCTGCCTGATGATCCGCTCGACCCGCGGGCGGCGCAGCTCCTCGTACCGGTCCAGCGCGCCCGGCAGGGCCAGATCCCGCAGACAGCGGGCGAGTTCCACCGAACTCTCGATCGCCAGTGAGGCCCCTTGACCGGAGCTGGAGGACGGCGCGTGGGCCGCGTCCCCGGTCAGCACCATCCGGCCCCGGCTCCAGTGCGTCCCCCCTTTGAGGGCCCGGACGTGTGAGCCGTCCACAGCGCAGTCGTCCAGGTCCAGCAGGTCCGCGTGGCGCAGTTCGGCCAGCAGTGCGGTGTGCAGGCTGGGCCAGACGCCGGCCTCGGTCCAGTCCCGCAGCCGGCGCCAGGCCGTGACACCGGAGCAGCCCACTGTCTGCGCGGGGACATCGCGCCATGCGACTCCGGTCCGCAGCACGTACATGATGCCGGCCAGGGCCGCCCGGTCCGGGACTCGCAGTCGCCCGGGGTGGCGGTGACGCCGTTCGGGAGCGGGCGGAAGCAGCGGAGCCACTCGCTCCCACAGATCATCCGGAACAAGATCTACACGCACCCGGACAGCCTGCCGATCAAGATCGCCGGGCGCAAGAGAGGAACCCGCTCATTCTGAAATGATCAGTTAGTGACTGTTGTCGTTCCGATAGTGAGCGGTGCTGCTCGAACGGGTTTGCTCGATCGGGATGGATGTCGGGGCCGGAGGATCCGGCGTACGGGTCATCCCGACGCTGAGGATCGAGGGCGATGGTCCTCGGAGCGAGCTGGCTCCACTACTCGGGTCGCCGACGCGCGAGGTGGACGGTGATGTCAGCGGCGATCTCGACGGTCTCGGGCAGGACCTGCGCGATCGCGGCGTACGCCTCCTCTTGCCTCGAGGGCGGCAGTTGGAGGTAGGCCGAGATAGTCGACAGGTGCCCTACGTAGTCGGGCGCGCTCAGAGTCAAGCGCCGATTGATGACGGACTGCTGCACGTCAGAGAACAACTGAAACCGTTGGAGCTCCGTACCCGGCCACTGCATTTCCTCGCTCGGATCGGTTCCGTCGGGCGAGGGAATGTCGTCGCTCTCCAGGAAGGGCGCCCGCGCCGCGCGCACGGCCTCCGCGAGGGCCGGGTCGGCCAGCTGAAAAGGACCTCCGCACGAGGCGAATACCCCGTCCGGTTCCAGGAGCGCGGCCACTCGCGGCCACCGGCCCTCCGGGCGTGTCCAGTGCAGGGCCGCCGCCGCGTAGACCAAGCCGTAGGTCTCGCCGGGCTGAAGATCTTCGAATGCAGCCCGGACTGCCCTCACACACGGCGGCATCGTCTTGCGCAGCTCGGCGAGCATGCCTTCGTCCGGCTCTGTTGCCGTGACCGCGACCCCGCGCGCGGCGAAGAGGCGGGTTGCTTTGCCGGTCCCTGCACCGATCTCCAGTGCGGTCCGGACGGGCTGGCCCGCATACCTCATCACCATGTCAACGAGCTCTTCGGGATAACCGGGCCGGAACCGTTCGTAGGCTCCCGCGATCGCGCCGAAGCTCAGTGCACGAGCAGACATGCCAGGAATCCTGACACGACCGGGGCAGACGGTGCTTCGGATTTACTCACCGACTGTTGCCGCTGCGATCTCGAGGGGGATCCGATCAAGCGGGAGTCTCGATCGGGTGACCGTGGCGGGTACCGCGCATGAAAGCAGGGCCTCTTGATAGCTCAAAGGGTGTCTACGCCAACGAGCAATCCAGGAGACCCTGTTGTCGCAGTTCTACGGCATCGCGGGAGCGGGGTCCACTTCGGTCACTCTCACGTGTGACTGCCTGGCACACCGGTTCGGGAACGCTGGCGATCACGGGGTGCGCGAGCGCCGCTACCCCACGGACATGTCGGACGCCGAGTGGGCGGTGGTGCGGCCGCTGCTGTCGATGCCGGGCTGGCTACGGGGCCGGGGCGGGCAGCCGGAGGCGTACTGCCACCGCGCGATGCTGGACGCGATCCGCTACCTGGTCGACAACGGCATCAAGTGGCGGGCCATGCCGGCCGACTTCCCGCCCTGGGACCGGGTCTACGCCTTCTTCCGCCGCTGGCGCGACCTGGGCCTGGTCAAGGAGTTCCACGACCGGCTCCGCCGCAAGGTCCGCGAACAGACCGGGCGGGATCCGGAGCCGAGCGCGGGCGTGATCGACTCCCAGTCGGTCAAAGCGGACGCCGTCGTCGGCGCCGACAGCCGCGGCTTCGACGGCGGCAAGCTGGTCAACGGCCGCAAGCGGCACGCCGTGGTCGACACGCTCGGCCTGCTGCTCGCCGTGATGGTCACGAGCGCGGATGTCGGCGACCGCGCCGCCGCGCAGGTCCTGCTCGCCCGGGTCGCGGCCTCGCATCACCTGCTGGCTCTGGTCTGGGCTGACGGCGGCTCCACCGGCAGCCTCGTCCAGTACTGCCTCGCCGCCCTCGCCCTGGCCCTCGCCATCGTCAAACGCAGCGACGACATGCGCGGCTTCGTCGTGCCGCCCAAGCGCTGGATCGTGGAGCGGTTCTTCGCCCACCTGATGCGAAGCCGCCGCCTGGTGCGCGACTTCGAGCGATCCACCACCAGCACCGCCGAGGCGGTGATCTACTGGTCGATGACGCAGCTCATGACCCGCCGCCTGGCCCGGCCACGCCCGACGCGAGCGTGAACCGGCCCGATGCCGGCTCGGCCAGCCACCCCCGCGCCACCAGCCGCTTCGCCTTCGACCGCAGCGCTTCCACCTTCCCCGGCACCGGATCCAGACCGAAGCGGACGGCCATCTCCTGGCACGTCAGCGGCCCCTGGCCGAGCCGGTCCCGGTCCGCGAGAGCCCGCAGGATCCGCTGGTAGTCCACCGACAGCGCCGACCAGGCCAACCCCGCACGCCACACCGGAACCATCGACTTCGGCTTCGCCGCCTCCGAAGGCCAGGTCGGCATCGGCGGGGCACCGCGATCCGGCAGGTCCTCGGCGGCGTCAGGACCGTCGGCGGCGCCGCCGCCCGGGGACAGCACCTCACCGACACGTGAGCGGGCGATGACCCACTCGTTCCACTCCCGCTCGACCACGGCCAGCTCCGCGTTAATGCGGTCGGCCTCCTCCCGCAACTCGTCCATGCGACGGCGATCGGTGAGCTCACGCTGTTCCAACAGCCCCACGACCGACGGCATCCCCGACCTCCACCAGAGCGACGACTCGACACGTCACCACTCCCCGAGACCGCCGACCCTATACATGACCAGCGAAAACGCAGCCCTCAAGCCCGGAATGGCAACAGCTTCTTAGGCTCTCGCCATGTTTTCGCGACCATCTGCGGGGGCGCGCGGCCCCTATGACGCGGCGTTCTTGCCGCGGCTGACGTTGACACTCCGGGCAGCGGACGAGCCCATTACCGCGCCGGTCGCGAAGCTCGGTGGCGAGCCGGTCTGGCTCGAAGAGCCCTGCTGGCCAGTTGATCCGGTCACTGGCCACCCCCTGGTGTTCATCGGCCAGTTTCCGGTCCCTGGGGACGAGCTCCGGCTCGCGTACCTCTTTGTCGGAGAAGACGGCCGCATTATGGGCGGCCTCGGCCCGCAGGATGGTGACGCCCTACTGCTCGTGCAGCCTGGCGGCCGGATCCCGCCGTTCGCGTCCATCGGGGATACCGACACCCGCGGTCGAACCCTGTGGCGTTGGGGCCCCGACGAAGAGGAGATCCCTGTCGAGTTCCATGTGGACTTCGCGACAGTGCCGGATCACCTTGAGCGGCAGGTGGCCTGCGACGTGGCGTGGGAGGCGTTCATGCGCGGCGACAGTCCTGACGACGTCGACTTCTTCGGCGCCGCCCTGGTGGAGTATCTCGGCGGGACTGCGTCGTTCCCGCATACAACAGCGCAGGTCGAGGAGCCGTGGCTCTTCTTCATCCGGCTTCAGGACAGCCCTGACGATGGTGACAGGTACTTCCTCAACTTCGGATATGGGTACGGCTTCGGCTTCCTCAGCCCCGACCGGCTGGAGGGACGCTTCTACTGGGAGTCTTCGTGATACGTGAAGGCGGTCGGATCGTCTTTCCTCGGATTCAGTCACATCTCGGTGGCGCTCCGCAGCGCCGGCCAGGGCTGACTCGCCAAGGCTCACAGGAGAGACGCCCACATCACAAGATCAGCGACAGAGCCGATGAACGTGCCCGGTCTCGCCGAACCCGAACGGGTCTCTGCGGGGCTTCGACACGCATCAGGGGTGCCACGGTTGTGGCAGGCTTCCATCCACCAGTTGGTTGAGAGGGGCGACGGTGATGTCGAGCGGCGCGGTCTCTGCGGATTCGGGCTGGGACCCGGACGAGCATGTGCGGTTTGCTCGCTACCGGAGGGCGTTCGACGAGGTGGCCCCGGTGGATGCCGTTGCCCTTGTCGCCCGAGTACTCACCGTTCCCGACAAGGGGATGGCGAACAGTGCCGTCTGTGAGTACCTCGACAGACGGGCCGCTGAACTGCTCGCGGATCCCGGCTATCCCTCCTGGTACCTGGAAATGGCCGGCGCCGTTGTGGTGGACGACTTCTCCACACGACGCCTCAACGAGTGGACTTTGCTGCGGGCGATGACCCTGGACGAGTCGTGGGCCGCCAAGAGCCTGCTCGCGGCCTCCAACTGGCTACAGCTTCGCGCAGCCGAGAAGTCCTCAGCCGTGACCGTTCTGGAGGTTCTGGCTGAGAGTGGCCGCACCCGACGCATCCGCAACATCGCCAAGTCCCGGCTGTCCGCCGCTCAGCGGTCGATACCGGCCGGACCGAAACACTGAGCTGCCGGCCCCCACCGGCCTTCCGGGCCGACTGGCCCAGAAAAAGGACACCTCGAGCCCGGGGCCGCCGGTCTCGCCCCCTCAGCGGCTGGCCACGGCCGGACACACCTCGATCGCCAGCCCTGTCTTCATGAAGGTCAGGGTCCGCGGGCCGGTGGGCCGGTGGGCCGCCCGCGGACCCGGCTCGGGGCTGTCACCGGTGACAAGGCCTACTCGTCCCACGGCAACCGCGCCCACCTGCGCACGCGGAAAGGCCGTCATCCTGGAGAAGCGGGACCGGGCCGCCCACCGCAAACGCCGCGGCAGCAGGGGCGGGCGGCCCGTGGGCGACGCGGCCTCTACAAGGAGCGGAACACCGTCGAACGCCTGATCAACAGTCTCAAGGCGTGGCGCGGCGCCGCCACGAGGTGCGACAAGAACCCCGCGAGCTATCTCGCCGGCCTCCAGCTCCGCGGCTCGATGATCTGGCTCAAGGACCTCACCCGAGCCACCGCTTGATCAGAACTGCATACGCGCCCAAAGGGCCCTACAGGGGTGCAGGTTCTCGGCTTCCATGTCATACGAGCAACCATGCGACCTGTGGCTTCGTCTCCATTCTCAACCGGATGACGCGGCTTCGGATTCTCAGAGCCGTGACAGATCCTTGCGGTCGCGGTGCTGTCTCTCGATGCGGTCGGCCGGCGCTCGCAGGGCGGGTGAGGTCAGGTTCAGGTCGCGGTTGTCGCGCCCGGCGAGCATGTGGTCGAGCCAGCGTTCGTACCAGGCCAGGAAGTCCGTGGCCGACGAGACGTTGGGGCCCCAGAAGCCGTCGGCGTTTCCGGTGACGACGCTGCCCGCCAGGGGACCCGTGATGCCGAGAAGCACCAGGTCGGAACACCCCGCCTCGATGATGTGCAGGAACAGGTCACCTCGGTGAGACGGGCCACCGGCGAACGTGAACCCCCGAGGGCGGCCGGGCTCGCCGCGGGGGTCCATCGTGAACAGCCGGCATGAATGCAGCGGCAGCAGGCCGTAGAAAGGCGATGCGCCGCCCCCGCCCAGTGTGGTCAGGAAGCTGCGGTAGGGGGCGGGCAGTTCGATGTGGCGGTCGGCCTCGAGCTCGGCGACCTTCGCGTCCGGCAACGGGGGTTCGAGGCGGAACCCGTGCTTCTCCTCACCGAAGGAGTAGCTCCGCAGCGCGGCATAGGGCACCTTGGCGAGCTTGCGTCGGATGCGGGCGATCCGGGAGTCCATGCGAACTCTTCTCTCTGTCCTCCGCAAACTACCTGCTCACCGGTATCGGTGTCACCGGTGTGATCGGCTGCCCCATACCCCTCCTCCGCTTGGCCGGCCTACGTGCTCGCGGAACTCGGCATCGGCCGCTCGACCTGGCGGCCATCGCCAGCCGGCCACTGTCATCACTCGTTCGGGGGCGGCGCGGATGTCTTCGATCGCCGCGCGCAGCTGCTCGGTCAGCGTTCGGGCCTGCGCTTCGTCGACAGCATGCCGGCCACTGAGCTGGAGACAGCCCAACCGGCGGTCGTCGGCGCCGAACGGGTGCCCGATGACGGTCCCCACCTTCGCCTGGTCGGCGATCAGGTCGGTGAGCTCGACGGTGCGGCACTTGAGGCCGACGACCGGCGCGCACCGGCAGGACCAGGTCGGTGGTGGCCCACATGTGAGACACCGCGAGCTCGGCCCGCACGGGTGCCCTCGATCGCCTCCTGTCACTCCTCCGGAAGCGTCACGATGATCTGGCCGTCGTCGAGTGGAACACCGAGGTCGTCCGCTGCCTGCACTACGGCCGGCGCGCGTTTCTTCTCGACGCCCCGGTGGTGAAGTCGCCGGAGCGGGGGCCGCCGGCTCGGCGCGGTCACTGAAGGGCCCGGACGAGCGCTTCGACGAGCTGGTGGATGCCCTGGCCCAGTGGGGTGGCGGCGATCAGCACCCCGAGGGTGACGGCGCTCAGCACGGTCACCAGTTCGTCGTTGCGGGACCGGGCCTCGGTCCGCCTGCGCAGGCGGACGACGATGATGATCGCGAGGAACGCGCTCGCGCTGATCGTGTACTGCAAAGCCCACCCCGTGTCACATGTCGGAAACTCTGGGTGAGGATGCCAGAACATCACTGACGGTGGGCCCGGATCGGGAAAACAGGCCGCACCGGCGCAGGCCGTTCGGCCTCCCACCATCCGGATCCGGTCAAGTCGCCACAGCCGGCCCCGTGATTTACCGGTTCCCCAACGTGACGACGCCGTCCGCCCCTAGGCTCACCGCCACACCGTGGACCAGGAGGGGAACACCGTGGCCCGCAGGCCCGCACGCCGACGCACCACCATCGCCCGCCGAGGCCGCCGCGCCCGCCAGGCGCGCGACCAGGCCGTCCTGCTCGGCGTGGGCGCCCTCGTCGCCTTCTCCCTGGCCACCGTCGCCGTCCAATGGCTGGCCCACCACCTCCTCGCCCTCACCGGCATCATCGCGATCGCCCTCACCACCACAGTCGCCGCAGTCCGCGCCCGCGCCGCCGCAGACCGCCGCGCCCACCACGCACGCACCGCGCAGCTGCGCCACATCGGCGCGTTCATGACCATGAGCCCGAAGGCCTTCGAGCACGCGCTCGCCGACCTGTGCCGGCGCGACGGCTGCACGCGGGTGACCGTCGTCGGCGGATCAGGCGACCTGGCCGCCGACGTACTCGCCACCACCCCCAGCGGGCAGCGCATCCTCATCCAGGCCAAGCGCTACGGGCCCAAGACCCTGGTCGGCTCGCAAGACGTCCAGACGGTCAACGGCACCTACCGCGACATCCACGGCTGCGACCTCGCCGTCGTCGTCACCACCAGCACGTTCACCAAGGCCGCCGCCGCGTTCTGCACGCAGGTCGGCATCCGCATGACCGACCACCGCGCCCTCGCCCTGTGGGCCGAGGGCACCGGCCGACCTCCCTGGCACTGACACCCCGGCCATCACGCATCCCAACGAGACGCGCCTGCAGCCGGGGCCACCGCCGGCGGGCTCCGGTTCCCGGGAGTCTCGCTCTGAGCGGTCAGTGCCAGCCGGTGCACGACCAGGAGCCGCCTGCCCCGTCGTACTGCTCCACACAGGCCTGGTAGGCGTTGCTGCTCCCGACCATGGCTGTGGGTACCTGGCGATCGAGCGAAGCGTTGGCGAGATACGACGCCCCACCCTTGATCTCAATCTTGAACCGCCAGTTGCTGTTCGCCTTCTCGATACGGGCCCACGCTGCACTGCAGGTGGCGGAATTGCGCAGCTCGACCACAGGGCCTCCCCCAGCCGGCGAGATCGTGTCGATGGTGCGGGCGTCATCCCCGCAACCGGTCGAGATCGGGTTCTTGCCCGTGCACCCGGCCCCCCTGCACGTCGCGGCCTCAGCCGTCCCGACGGGCAACAACGCCGCCATGACCAGTCCCGCGACAGCGACACCGACAGCCTTCTTAAACACGAGTTTCTCCTGACATTCCAGGGACCCGACACCCCTGCGTACGGCGAGTCGCCGCTCCAGCCGGTGCCGGTTCTCTTCTCATGCACTCACCCCGCAACGGAAGGGCGCCAGAACTCGAATCCGTCGGCGCTCGGAGCTCAACACCCGCGCACCCGGGTCGGTCCGATCCGCTGTCACCGGAACGGGCGGATTCTTCGGCCTGAGCACCGATCCGAGAAAGCGCAACACGGACCGGTGGCCAGGACCTGGGTTTGGGTAAGAGGTAGCCATGCTCGTCGCATCCTTCAAGACCGCCGGCCTCGTCGCTCACTTCGATCCCACGACCGGTGCAACGGACCACGTGAGAAGCGTCAAGCCTTCGGAGACGGCATGTGGTCACTACGGCAAGCTGGCCGCCACCGATGTCGTGCTCTACCGGGAGGCAGGCGGGCTCCGACTCCGGGTGGGCGAGGAAGTGGTCCGGCTCGACGGGTCCGTTGACGTCCAGCACCATGTCGTCGGAGCCGATTGTGTCCTGGCCGTAGGACAGATCATCAAGCTCCGCTATCCGGCCCCGCCCGAGTGGTACGGCCTGAAGGACGACTTGACGCCGTTCGCCGAAGCCGAGCACTTCGACCTCGGTCTCTTCGTGGCGAACGTGGCCGCCGATCCGGAACGGTCAGCACGGATCTACTGCTGACCCATGTGGTGGACGCCGGGCTGGTGGCTCGCTCCGAGAGGAGGCGGGCCACCAGCCCGGTCACTTCGCTCAGAGCCGGTGCGGGAGCCCGACCTGTTCGGCGGCGTCGGGGAGGAAGACGTGCAGCGGGGCCGGCTGCTCGTGGTCGGGCTGATCGGTCACCAGTTGCCGCCGGTAACGCGGAGCCGGGCGAAGGCCTCGGTGGCCGTGGTCCACTGCTGGCCTCCATTGGGGGCGGCGAGGGAGGCCATCGCGCGTTTGTCGGTGCGCTGGGTCAGCCGTCGATCTGTGCGTCCGGCCACTCGGCGGTGCGGTCCTCCCCGCAGGCGCGGGGGGGGAGCCGCTCAGCCCCAGGGCCCCGGAGAGGGAGAGGGCCTCGGCGCCCTGAACGTGGAGGTCTTCCTTGCGGTTGAACGCCGCCGGCAGGACGGAGGTGTCGACGACCGCGACGCCGAGCGGGTCCGCGCTCACCGGCCGGTGCCCTCGTACTGCCCTCGACCTCGCCGGGGCCGCAGTCGTTCAGCCGCTCATACTCTGGGCCCGTACGCTCCAGCAGATCATCGCCCCGTGGGCGGCCGAGCGGCCCGTCCTGGAACTGGCCGCGCGCGTGAGAGAGTCGGGGCACCAGCTCGCACGCGCGTGAGGAGGACCCGGTGCCGGGATCGGAGTGGCAGGTCTACGGGCGGCGGCAGGTCTACGGCTCGCCGTGGGTCGAGCTGTGGCTCGATGACGTCGACATCCCCGGGACCGGCCGCGTCGAGCACCACGTCGTCCGCATGCCCCGGGCCTCCACCACCGCCGTCGTCACCGATGAACAGGGGAACTTCCTCCTGATCCACCGGCACCGGTTCATCACCGGCCGGTGGGGCTGGGAGGTGCCCGCCGGGTGGGCCGACCCCGGAGAGGCGCCGGCCGCCGCGATCGCCCGCGAGGTCGAAGAAGAGACCGGCTGGCGGCCCGGCCGCGTCGAGCTGATGACCGAGTACGACGCCATGGCGGGAATCAGCGACGCCCACTTCCGCGCATACCACATCACCGGGTGCACACGGATCGGCGAACCGCAGGACATCTCCGAGGCCGCCCGGGTGGAGTGGCTGCCGGAGACGGAGGTGGTCAAGCTCCTGGTCGGCGGCGAGGTGTCCGACGGGCCCTCGCACGCCGCCCTCTCCTACTACCTCGGGCCGCACCGTCTCGCCACCGCCGGCCGCTGACCTGGCCTGGCCTGCCCGAGTCTCCTCGTCGATCGACGCCGCCCGCCAGCCCCTCGACGCCGAGACCGCCGTCAGCCCTGCAACGTCCTCCCCGCGCAGGCGGGGGTGACCCCAAAGTCTTCGTCAGGTGGGTGGTGACGTCGGCAACTGCTCAGTGGGTGGAGAGGCCAGGGCGATCGGGGCAGGCCAGGACGGCAGGTGACCATAGCCCGGCACAGGCACCGGCCACCTTCACCGAGGGCAACTGCACCGACCGGACCGGCCACGGTCCGGCCGGTGCGGTGACGGGCCGACGACGGGGCCGGCCACGGCCCTGACAGTGGCCCGACGGCATGGGGCAAGCGGCAGGGGTTGCTCCAGCGCAGCCCTTGGCGCCGGCCCACGGGTGCGGGGGCGGAGCACGCCACGCCCAGCCAGGCCCAGTCCGGTGGTCCGCGATGGTGACCCAGTTGCCACCCGTGCCCGGTGCTCTGGGAAGGCAAGTGGCGCGCGGTCCCGGGGTGGGGAAGAGCGAAGGGGAGGCCGTTGCGGCAGCCGATGCAGGCCGGGGTCGACCCGGCCCACCCGCTGCCCGAGCGTGTCCCGGTGTTCCCCGCTCCTCCGGGTCGTGCGTCCCTCGCTTCGCCCGGATCGACTCCACCCACGTCCGGGCCGCCCGACGAGGCCCAAAAGCGGGCCGAGCGCGGTCGACCGCGCGCGACCGGGCTGCAAGCACCACGTCCTCGTCGACGGCCGCGGCATCCCGCTCGCGGTGTCACTGACCGGCGGCAACCGCGACGACGTCACCCAGCTGCTGCCCCTGCTCGCGAAGGTCCCCGCCGTGGGGGGGGGGGGGGGGGGGCGGGCGGGGCGGGCGGGGGGGGGGGGGGGGGGCGCCCCCACCCTGGGGTGCAGGCGCCGCACACGACGAGACGCACCCGC
>NZ_JBHVRK010000009.1:13154-145606 GCF_042885845.1 Kitasatospora sp. NPDC058032
GCCCTGACAGTGGCCCGACGGCATGGGGCAAGCGGCAGGGGTTGCTCCAGCGCAGCCCTTGGCGCCGGCCCACGGCGCAGAGGAGGGGAGGGCGAGCACCGCACCGAGAGAGTAGACGTCGCTCGCCACAGTCAGGCTCTCACCGCGGATCTGCTCCGGTGACATGAAGGGAGGCGAGCCGATCGCCACACCCGTACTCGTCAGGCCGCCGTCGACGGAGTCCGGAGCGCGCGCGATACCGAGGTCGACCACCTTCGGCCCGTCGATGGTCACCATGACGTTCGAAGGCTTCAGGTCCCGGTGGGCCAACCCGGCGGCGTGGATGCCGCCCAAGGCCCGACACACTCCTGATGCCAAGCCACGCACCGAATATTCCGGCAACGGCCCGGAGGCCGTCACCCCCGATCGGGCCGAGCGCCTGCGTCTTCCCGACGGTGGAGCCGGGTGAGGGCCGGCTCCGCGGGGTGCGCTTGCCTTGAGCGGGCAGCCCTGGAGCGAGGTCCGCGGTGGAAAGCGCGAGCGGGTCGGCGCGGGGGCGGCGCGGCCGTGAACGAGGCACTTTTCGAGAGGGTCGGCGAAGTCTGCGAACACCCCCGGCGTCCATGCCCATCTCGTGCGGTTGTGTGGTCGTCAGGTGAGCCGAGACCGACTCCGCGTTCGCTACGTCGTCATCGGACGGGAAGAGCCCCCTTCGGCAGGCCGAAGGGGGGCCGCGGTCCGGCCGGTGGGGGCGGGACCTGGCGGGGCCCGCCCCCGGTGTCGTGTCAGGCCACCTCGGCCCGGGGCGCGAGGTGGAAGGTACAGGGTCCGCCCGCGTGGGCGGCGAGTCCTCCCCCGGCGATGTCGAGGGACACGGTGGCGAGCGTCTCCCAGCGTTTGCCGAGCGCCGCGTCCGGCTGGGCGTGGCAGCACAGTTCCGCGCCCTCGTCCGCGTGGCAGGTGAGGGCCTCGACGAGGTCCTCACCGTTCGGTCGGGTGAGGGTCGCCGTGCGCTGCCGCAGGACCTCCATCCGCCGGTACGTGCCCGGGTCCTCGACTCCCATGGCCTCGCCACCGGCCAGCGCCCGCTCCACGAAGTGGTTGGTCCGCAGCAGGAAGCCGTCCTCCCGCGGGCGCAGCAGGGCCGAGCCGGCCGGGCTGAGTTCGATCGCCGCGGCGGTGCTCCGCCCGTGCGCGTGGTCGGCGAACGTCAGTGAGCTGGAGGCCGCCACCGGTGTGGCGGTGGCCAGTTCGACGGCCTCGGAGGTGCTTGTGCAGGTGTCGAGCACGTGTCGTGCCAGGACGTGTACCGGTATCCACGGGCCGGCCGGCGCGGGCGACTTGTCGGAGGTGTGGCCGAGGATGTTGAAGTGCAGGCCCAGACCCGCCGTGTTGACGCCGATCTTGCCGACGATGCCGAACTCCGTCACCGTGTGCACGACCCGGCCGTCCGGGTGCTCGATGGTCCAGACGAACCAGCCGTCGCGCATGCCGTCGTGCCAGTCCCAGGTCTGCGCGGTGACCGGCGGGCGTCCGTCGTGCGGCGCGTACACGAGCGTGGAGCACTCCGGGTGCTGCGCGCGGCCGAGGCGGCCGAGGATCTCCGTCCGGGCGTTGAGCGCGGCGATCCGCCACAGGGGAAGGCCCGCGCCGCTCGCCATGCCGTCGATCTCCTCGGCCAGGTCCGGGGCCCAGGCGCTGATGTGATCGAGGGCCCGCAGGCTCCAGTCGGTGACGTCCTCGGGCGCGGCGCCCGAGGCGGCGAACAGCCGGTCGTAGAAGGCGCTGACCTGTCCGATGCGCTCCGGGAAGGCCTTGCCCAGGCGCTGCCCGCGATCGCCGGGGGCCGCCTTGGCCGATCGGAAGACCGTAGGGGTGGTCACGATGTCTCCTCCATGGCGAGCGCCCGGCGCTCGTCCTGGCTCATGCGCCGCGGCTTCCAGCCGGGACCGGGCACGGATCGGCGCAGCATCCGGGTGTAGGGGTGCTGCGGGTCGTCGAGGATGCGGGCGGTGGGGCCGGATTCCACGATCCGGCCCTTGCGCATGACGATCGCGTCCTCGCTGATCTGCCGTACGACGGACAGGTCGTGGCTGATGAACAGGTAGGTGAGGCCGGTGCGTTCGCGGATGTCGGCCAGCAGGTTGAGGATCTGGGCCTGGATCGAGACGTCGAGGGCGGCGACCGCTTCGTCCAGGACCAGGACCTGGGGTTCCGCCGCCAGGGCGCGGGCGATGGCGACCCGCTGGCGCTGTCCGCCCGACAGCGCGGAGGGCAGCGCGCGCGATTGCCGCTCGTCGAGGCCGACGTCCTCCAGCAGGCGGGTGATCCGCTCCTCGCGTTCGCCGCGGGCGGGTTTGAAGTGCAGGTCGATGACCTCGCCCAGGGCGTCGCGCACCGTCCTGCGCCGGTTGAGGGATCCGTAGGGGTCCTGGAAGACCATCTGGATCTCGCGTCCGCGCCGGCGTCGTTCGGCCGTGCCGGCGCGTCCCGGTGTGCGGGGGCGGCCGAGGACGGTGATGCTGCCGGAGGTCGGGGTCTCCAGGCCGACCAGCATCCGGGCGACCGTGGACTTGCCGGAGCCCGACTCCCCCACGATGGCGAGCGCTCCTCCGGCCCGGACCCGGAAGCCGACGCCGTCCACGGCGGTGAAGTCGGTGTGGCCGCGGCCTTCGGGGCGCCGGACCCGGAAGACCTTGCGCAGGTCGGCCGCTTCGACGACGGGGGTGTGGTCAGGCATCGCGCACCTCCGTGCCGGAACGTCGCAGAACGGGCTCGATCTCTTCGCTGCGCAGGCACCTCACCCGTCCCCCGCCGGTCGACCGCAGGGCCGGGACGGTGGCCGTGCACCGCGGCTCGGCGTGGGGGCAGCGTGGGGCCAGGGCGCAGCCGGGGCCGACCTCGAAGGCCGAGATCGGCCGTCCGGGGATGACTTCCAGGCGGTCGGCGGCCTGGTCGATGCGCGGCCGGGAGTCCAGCAGGAGCCGGCTGTAGGGGTGTCTGGGGTGGTCTTCGAGCGCCTGCGGCTCGCTCTCCTCGACGATCGAGCCCGCGTACATGACCGCGATGCGGTCGCACACGGCGCCGGCCAGTTCCAGGTCGTGGGTGATGAACAGCATGGCGAGGCCGTGTTCGCGGCGCATCTCGTCGAGGATGCCCATCACCTCGGACTGGGTGGTCACGTCCAGGGCGGTGGTGGGCTCGTCCGCGAGGATCATCCGGGGGCGGACGGAGATCGCGGCCGCGATGACGACGCGTTGCAGCAGCCCGCCGGACAGTTCGTGCGGGTACTGGCGCATCCGGCGCGCGGCGTCGGGGATGCCGACGTCGGACAGGATGCCCTGGACGCGGGTGCGGGCCCGGCGGGGATTCTCCCGGTGGTTGGCGACCAGTGCCTCCACGAGGAAGTCGCCCACGCTCGACACGGGGTTGATGGCGGCGCGCGGGTCCTGGTGGATCACCGCGAGATCGTGGGAGCGCAGCCTGCGCAGCTCCTTGGCGGGCATGGACAGGACGTCGGTGCCGTCGAAGTCGATGCGCCCCGAGGTCTCGGCGCCGCGCGGGAGCACGCGCAGGATGGAGCGCACCGTCATCGACTTGCCGGAGCCGGATTCGCCGACCAGGCCGACGGCCTCGCCCGCGGCGACGTCGAGCGAGACGTCGTGCAGGACGGGGCGGCGCTCACCGTCGACGTCGAGCGTCACGTGGAGGGCGTCCAGACGCAGCAGCGGGTTCACGCGCGTCCTCCTGCCTTGCGTCCGCCGAGGCGTTCGCCCAGCACGCTGAACGCCGCGACGGTGATGACGATCATCAGGCCCGCGTAGAGGGACTGCTGGGGGAAGCCCTTGACCAGGGAGGCCTGGCCGCTGGAGACCATCAGGCCCCAGTCGGCCGTGGGCGGTTGGACGCCGAGTCCGAGGAAGGAGATCGCGGCGAGTTCGATCATGGCGGATCCGAAGTTGATGGTGGCTCCGGTGAGGATCTGGGGGGTGATGTTGGGCAGGATCTGCCGCACGCAGATGCCGAAGCCCGAGAAGCCCTGGATCTCTCCGGAGGCGATGTAGGGCTGCATGCGTTCGCGCAGGGAGACGCTGCGCAGCACGCGTGCGGTGTAGGGGGTGAAGCCCACCGCGAGCGCCAGGGACGCCTGGAGCAGTCCGCGGTCGTAGAGCGCGATCACGATGATGGCGAGCAGCAGGCTGGGGAAGGCGAACAGCAGGTCGAGCAGGCGGGAGACGAGGTCGTCGACGCGGCCGCCGAACCAGGCGGCGGTCAGGGCCAGGACGGTGCCGAGCACCGCGGTGACGGTGACGACGATGAACGGGCCCAGGAGGCTGGTCCGGGCGCCCCAGATCAGCCGCGAGAGCAGGTCGCGGCCGGAGTTGTCGGTACCGAGCAGGTGCTGCGCGCTGGGGGGCTGATAGGTGGCGGCGAGGTCGACCTGCAACGGGTCGTAGGGGGCGATCCAGGGGGCGAGGACCGCGATGGCGGCCAGCAGGGCGATGACGGCGGCGGCGATGGTGCCGGCGATTCCGACGCGCGCGACGAGGCGTCGGAGCGGGTTGCGGCGGCCGGTGGTGCGCGCGGTCGGGGCGTCCTCGGCCGCGGGGGTCGCGGTGGTGGCGCCAAGGGTGTTGACGTCGTCGCTCATGAGCGCTTCCCTCCGAGCTTGAACCGCGGGTCCAGCCATGCGTAGAGCACGTCGACGGCCAGGTTGACCAGGCCGAAGGCGGCCACCAGCGCGAGCGCGATGGCCTGGACGACGGCGAAGTCCTTCTGGTTGACCGCGTCGACCAGCGCGGAGCCGAGGCCGTCGAGGGCGAAGGCCTTCTCGACCACGGTGGCGCCGGCGATCAGGGCGGCGATGTTGACGCCGACGATCGTGGTCACCGGCAGGAGTGCGTTGCGCAGCACGTGCCGACGCACCACCAGGGAGCGCGGCAGTCCGCGGCCGACCGCGGTGGTGACGTGTTCGGAATCCTTCTCCTCGGTGATCGCGGTGCGGGTGATGCGGGCGACCACCGCGCCCGAGGGGATGGCGAGCGCGATCGCGGGCAGGGTGAGGTGCCAGAGCCGGTCCGTCAGGCCCTCGCCCGATCCGAACACGGGGAACCAGCCGAGTTGCACCGCGAACAGGTCCATGAGCAGCAGGGCGGCGAAGAAGGTGGGGACGGCGAAGCCCGTGCTGGTGACGATCAGCGCCACCGTGTCGAGCCGGCCGCCGCGCAGTCCGGAGACCACGCCGGCCAGCACGCCGAACACGACGATGAGCACGGCGGCGTACAGCGTGAGCAGCAGGGTGGAGCCGACCCGCGGGGCGAGCAGGCCGGCCACGTCCTGGCGGAACACCAGGGACTGGCCGAGGTCGCCGTGGAGCACTCCGGTGATCCAGTCCCAGTAGCGCACCGGGAGCGGGTCGTCGAGGTGGTACTGGGCGCGGATCGAGGCGAGGGTCTCGGGGCTGATCGAACGCCCCTGGGTGAGGAAGGTCTCCGGCCTGCCCGGTGCGAGGTAGAGCGCACCGAAGACGAGGAAGCTGGCGACGATCAGGGTCGCGGCCAGCCCGAGCAGGCGTCGGACGAGGAATCCGAGCATGGGCTGTTCCTGTGTGGGGGTCGCGGGGGCGCGGCCGGGCGTGGGCCGCGCCCCCGGGCGGAGCGTGGTGGAGGGGCAGCGGGTGAGGGGGGCGAGGGGTGGGGGGCGAGGGGGGGGTGAGGGTGGCGGGCGCCGCGTGCTACGTGATCACTTGGCCGAACCCACGGACGCGGCCCACGGGTAGTACAGGTAGACGAAGGACGCGGGTGCTCCGGTGATCCGGCTGTTCATGAACAGCCGGGTCGAGGGGGCGACCATGGGCAGCCACGGCGTCTTGGCCATGTACGTCGTCTCGATCCGGGCGGTGAGCTCGGCCCGCTTGGTGTCGTCGCTCTCCGAGGAGGCCTGGCCCACCAGCGCGGTGATCTCGGGGTCGGAGAACTTGTCGTAGTTCTCGGGGGATCCGGGGTCGATGCGGTTGCGCAGGAAAGCCAGCGGCTCGGCGACGTCGAAGTAGTTCGTGGTCATGAAGCCCGAGTAGCCCTTGCGGGCCTCGGCGTCGGAGAAGAAGGCGCCGTACCGTGCGCTCGGGACGCCCTTGGGCTGGACGTCCAGTCCGATCTTCTTACCGGCGCTCTGCACCTCGGCGAGGAGGTCCTCGTAGACGCGCCGCTCGCTGGGATAGGCGATGGTGATCGGCCCGCTGGGCCTTCCGGCCTCCTCGACCAGCTTCTTGGCGCCCTCGATGTCCACCGTGGTGGGCGGCAGCTTGTCGTAGGCGCTCTCGTACGCGGCGGCCCCGTAGGAGTAGCTGCCCGGGGGCACCACGGAGCGCAGGGGCGTGGCGGTGCCGGCGAAGACGGTCCTGCCGATGGCCTCGCGGTCGGTGGCCATCAGCAGGGCGGTGCGCAGCCGCGGGTCGGCGAAGGGGCCTTCGCCGGTGCCGATGACGGCCACCATCTGCATGGACCTGCCCAGGTAGAGGGTGCCGTTGGTGGCGTTGGACAGCTGGTCGACGGCGTCGGTCGGCACGTCGTAGGTGCCGTCGATCTCGCCGGTCTTCAGCGCGTTGGTGAGGGTGGCCGGGTCCGTGATGAAGCGGAAGTCGAACTCCTTGGCCTTCGCCTTGAGCGTCTGGTCCCAGTACGCGTCGTTGCGCGTCAGCCTGATCTGGGAGCCCTTCTCCCACGACTTGAGCTGGAAGGGGCCCGTACACATGACGCCCTTGTCCGGGGTGCCGAACCCGGTGCCGGCCTGCTGGGTGAACGCGGCCTGGGTGACGGCGCCCAGCGGGGTCGCCATGTAGTCGTTGATGACCACGTCCGGCGTCTTGAGGGTGACGGTGACCTGGAGGTCGCCGGTCTTCTCGACGCCCGCGATGTTGCCGGTGAGCATGTCCGCGGCCCAGAAGGAGCCCTCGGCGGGGTCCAGGTGGCGCTTGAGGCTGAAGACGACGTCGTCGGCCGTCATCTCCTGGCCGTCCCAGAACCGCACGCCCTTGCGCAGGTTGTACACCCAGGTGGTGGGCGTGGGGTGCTCCGCCGACTCGGCCAGTCCCGGGGTGACCGAGAAGTCGGGGTTGATCCGCATCAGGCTTTCGCAGAGGTTCGAGAGGACCTCGTTCTCCGGGTAGTTGTAGGACTTGAGGGGGTCCAGCGAGGTGGGCTCGCCGTAGGGAACGTTCCAGGTCACCCGGTCCACCTCGGCCCTGGCGGAGGGGGTGTCGACGCGTGTTCCCGCGCCCGCGCCCTGGTCGGCGCTCGATGACTGCGCCGGGTTTCCGCACCCGGCCAGCGAGATCACGCTCGCGATCGCGACGGCGACAAACGCTCTCTTGCGCACTTCCGGTCCTTCCTGGCCTGTCCCCGGGCATGCGGCGGCGCCACGATGGGCGCACGTGGGGGTCCGCATCCAGCGGGAGTGGACAACTCAGACCGGTAGACTCACCTACCAAAACGTTTTGGTCAATCGTTTTGGTGGTATCTTTTTGCCAACATCCGGAAAGGCTGGACAACGCGTGATGGCTCCGTCGGGGAGAGTGACGATCCGCGACGTGGCGCGGGCGGCCGGTGTGTCGGCGACCACCGTCTCGCACGTGCTCAACGGAAAGGGCGCGGTGGCGGCGGCGACGCGCGAGCGCATCCTGCGCACCGCCGCCGAACTGCGCTACCAGGCCAACCCCATCGCCCAGAGTCTGCGCGGCGGCCGCACGGGGGTGATCGCGCTGGCCATCCGCCCGCTGGACGCCATCGGCTACACCCTGCAGGGCGTGGACTACTTCGTGCGGCTGGCCGGAGCCGCCGCGACCTCGGCGCTCGACCACGGCTTCGGACTCATGCTCGTCCCCGACCTCACGCGCCGGTCCGTCCCCGCCGCCATGAACCTGGACGGCGGTATCGTCGTCGACCCGTTCGTCGGCGACCCGGTCCTGGCCGAACTCCTCGACCGGGGGCTGCCCGTGGTCTCCACCGGCCGCGACCCCGCCCGCCCCGAACACATCTGGTGGACCGACACGGACAACCGCGCCGAGACCCGGCGCGTACTCGACCTGCTCTTCGAACGCGGCGCCCGCCGGATCGCCGTCGTCGCGGGCACGGACGACAACGCCTGGAACCACGACACGGTCGAGGCCTACCTGTCATGGGCCCACGAACACGGCCAGGAACCGATCCTGGAACGGGTCCCCGAAAAACGCGGCGAGACGGCCGGCGCCGAGATCGGCACACTGCTGCTGTCCCGCCCCAACCCCCCGGACGCCGTCTTCGCCAGCACCGGCCGCCACGCCGCCAGCATCGCCCGCACCGCGATCGCCCTCGGCTGGGACATTCCCGGCCGCCTCCTCATCGCCGCGGGATCGGACAGCGAACAGACCCGGTTCGCCTCCCCCGCCATCACCGCCCTCGACCTCTCCCCCGAGGCCACCGGCCGACTCGCCATGGAACTCCTGCTCCAACGCCTCGCCGGCGAGCCGGGATCGGCAGCACCGAGGATCGTGCCCGCGACCCTGCACGAACGCCAGTCCACCGCCCGCCCGCACTGACCACCACCCCCGCCCCTCCCACGCAACCGGCCACCGCCGCGGATCCACCCGTCCTCACGCAGGGAATGTCGTCGGGAAGGCGGCGGGGCGCCGCTGACGGGGCCGCAGCGTCGGCCGGCCGTCGGCCGGGTGCACCGCCGGTCGACTCCGGGGGCGGCCGACAACCGCCACGACCAGGACCGGCCCGGCCGCGGTCCCGGCCGCGCCCGCCGCACGAGCGGATCGGTGCGGCCGGACGGGACACGCGGAGCCCGGCACGAGGCAGCGTAGCGAACGCGTGCCACTGCCCGCCGCTGTCCCCGTCGACACCCCCATCGGGGCCACGGCCGGACCGCGGGTGCGGGTGCGAGCGCGGGCCGTGAAGGCAGCCCTGCTCCCGCGAACAGGGGCACCCATCCGGTACGACAGCCCAGCGCAGGGGCACCGGACGCGGCCCGCGCCGGGTACCGGGCGCCGGATGCCCCGGCGGGCGCGCGGGGCGGGCCGGGCCCCGGGCCGGAGGCCTCCCGGCGGGATCCTCCCGACCCGCCCGGGGTCGGCCCGCGCAGCTCGCCGAGCACGGAGTGGAGCGGCCTGGGCGGCCGGTGGCATTGCCGGGCAGTGACTTGCGGGGGCCTGGCGAAGGCCGGGAGTTGGTCACCCCGCCGGGTGACCAACTCCCGGCTGCCGCCATTCCGATCAACGGCAGTCCCGAAGAGGGGGTACCGGTGTTCCCTGCCAGTCGGCTAGAAGAGGCCGGCGCGCATGTGTTGCGTGAGGTTCTCCAGGACCTCGCGCAGCCACGGTCTGCGGGCGGCCGGCAACCGGACCAGCGTGTGCTGGAAGGTTCCCCAGTCGGCTCGGAACAGGTGATGGGGACGCGGCACGGGCGGGTCGTCGCGGAGAACACCGTCAGGCATGGTTCCTGACACGGGGAGGAGGAGGTGTGGCTCGGGGAAGGCCATCCACATCCACACCCCGAACGGCAGCGGCACCGAGCAGGCCGATGCCACCGGGCCGGCCGGGCTCCAGAGTTCCCCCGTCTGCGGGTGGGTCGGCACGATGACCATGTCGGCATCCGTAGCGGGGGCGGGCAGTCCGGGTCCGGCCAGGACGGCGCGCCGCGCCGGCTGGACCGCGGGCAGCAGGGCGTCGAGGGCACGTTGGAACACTTCCGCGATCAGACCGTGCGGGACGGTCACCGGCCGGCCGTCCGAGGCGGCCAGCAGGTGGGCCAGCGCCCGGCCGGCTGCCGCTTCCCACAGCGGGTTCCATGACCACCAGTGGTCCAGCCCGAGCCTCGAGCCCCATCTCGTGATCGGCACGCTCGGGGGTGTGGCCTTCCCCTCCACCAATAGTTCCGCCCAGGAGAGGATCGCGATGTCGGCGGCGTCGACGGGCACGCGGTGCACGGCGTCCGGCGCGAGCCAGACCGCCTGCCAGAGCGAGCAGTCGTCGATGCGGTTCGCCACGGGCAGGCCGCATGCCTCGCAAGCCATGTTGGGGCCGTCACCCCAGTCGAGGCCACAGCAGTAGCCGCCGGCTCGCTCCGGAACGAGCACGGTGCCGCAGGTGTCCCCCGGTGCGATGACGATGGTGCCGGACGGGCCCTCGGACAAGGCGTGGACCGGACCGTAGATGCCCCGCGCTGCCGCCTCGTCCGGATCGGTCTCCTCCCACCTCCGCCACGGGTGCCCCCAGGGCTCTGGTTCCACGGCGAACGTGCCCCGCTCCATGAGAACCGGGAGCTGAATCCCGTTCCCGTACCTCTGATGGGCGTGGGCCGGCAGCTCTACCCGGGACAGCGGCTCGGTCAGTCTGGCGCCACACCCAGCACACACAAAGACGAACACATGTCCTCCGCTGCAGAGACGCGGGGATCATCGCAGCTCCACGACGGACCGGCCAACGCGTTTTTGATCCGCCGCGCGGGATGCGGGCAGGGCGCGCCAGGCATCGACGGCGAGGAGGACATCCCGCCGCTGGCCGATACTCCCCGTACTACTATCGGACCCGCCTTCCACAGTCCGGGCGACGGGCTCGATCACGTTTTCTGGGGGATGAGAGATGGCCGTCGACTTCGACCTGCCGCTGGACGACACCGAGGAGGCAGCCGAACTCGCCGCCACGCTCACCGACCTCGGCAACGACGGCTTCCTGCGTACGGTGGTCCGCGAGGGCTTCACCGTGCATCACCGGTCCACCGGCGCCCTGCTCGGGTCCCCGCCGGACAAGCGGGACGCATCCGGCTCCAGCCTCCTGCTGCGCGCGCTGCACCTGTGCTTCTGCGCCCACCTGCCGCTGAGCCTCTCCCCCGACCTGCTGTGGTACACGGTGGTCCACGAGGTCGCCACCCATGTCCGGCTGAACAGTGACACCTATGCCGAACTCTTCACCGACACCCCGGGTGAGAAGCAGCTCATCACCGTCCGCGACGACTCGCTGCTGCACGAACCCGACTGGCAACAGTCACTCCACTTGATCCAGCGGCCTCTCCGGGAGCGGATCGGCGACGATGTCGCGGACCTTCTCCAGCCGACGTTCTCCACCACCACGCCCGTGGACGCCTCCGCGACCCTGGTCGCGCTGATGGACGTGATCAGCCCCTACTACGACTTCCGCTGGCATTCGCTCTGCGGCATTCCCCGGATTCGGCTGGAGGGCACCGCCCAGGACTGGCATCGGCTGACCGTCCGGGTCCGCGAGCTGGAGGGACGGTTCGCGGGTCTGCGGCCGTGGCTGCGGAACCTGCGACCGGTGCTCGCCACCATCGCCGCCACGGCCTCCGGCGAGCCGGTCGACCAGGACTTCTGGCGGTCGATCTACAAGTGGCGGTCCGCCTCCGGCGGCGCGCGGGTCACCGGCTGGATCACCGCCTTCTTCGCCCACGACTACGTCGCCGACGGCCCACAGCCGGCCATCGGCGACGTCATCCACGACGGCCGGTTCCCGTCCCACCTCTCCCGTGTCCCGTACAGGTGGCAGCGGCCGGACGGGATCCGCTCGATGGTCTTCCTCGGCGGAGTACTCGGCATCGAACGCGACGGCGACTGGATCCGCCCGCGTCTGGGTTTCGCCGTCCTCGAACTCACCGACCGCCCTCTGCCCGAGTCCTGGACCATCACCGACATCAACGCCTTCACCGGCCGCACGAACGCCACCCTCCTCCCCACCGACCAGTTGACCGCCATCTCCGCGGACTTCAGCCACCAGCTGTCCGCCACCCGGGCGATCTCCTTCGGCGACCACGCCGTGGTGGAAGCCGACGGCCTCTGGTATCCGGGCCACCTCTCCGAACCGGAGTTCATCGCGACGCGCCCTTCCGGCAGCGACCTCGGCTCCGCCCTCCGGGCGCTCCCGCGCTGACAACGACTGTCCCTCGGCGGGTCTTGGCACCCGCCCGTCAACTGTCCTCCCCACAGCCGTGCGGGGGATTTCCCGCCATCGCCGACACCAGCAGAGAGCAGCAGGCCGAGCAGCGTCCGAAAGACGTCACAGCCCGCCTGAAGGAGCGACCGCCGAATCCCCCGGGCGCGGCGCCAGTGGAAAACCGCACGCGACCGCGACCTCGTGGCGCTCAGCACCCGCTGTTGTCGCGGACGACCGTGCGGCCGGGGTCGTCCGCGTCGGGGCAGGCCCGGCCGGCGGTACCGAGGACGGTGCGCCCCCGCGCGGCACCAGCCTCGTAGACCTGGAAGTCGGGCCGGTCCAGGGCTTGGAGAGCGCCCTCCAGCGGGTAGTCGTGGCCCTGTTCCCACACCAGGTCCTGGCCGGCCTGGCCCCGGATCGCCACCGCCCGACCGGGGAAGGCCCGCTCCAGCGCGCGCCGGGCATCGTCGAGGCTGCCGACGCCCCCGACGGTCCGCGCCGGGCGGGGGCGGGTGTCCGGTGGGGGGGTCAGCCGACCACCGGCAGGTCCAGTGTCGAGGCCCGCCCGTCACCGTGGCCGATCAGGTAGGCGGCCCGCCCGTCGGCCGGGAGCAGTTCGAAGGAGTCGGGGTTGGCGGCCGCGACGCTCAGGCGGATCCGGTCGCCCGCGCGGAACAGCGCCGAGACCGGCTGCAGGTCGATCAGCACCCGCTGGGCGCGGCCCTGCGGGAAGGGCGCGGAGTCGGCGGCGGCGTAGGTGCGGGGCGTGCGCAGCCGGCGCCAGTCGGGGTTGTCGTCCCGGTCGGCCACAGCCCGTTCGGTGAGGGCGAGTTGGCCTTCGGTGAGGTAGGTGATACGGCCGTCGGGGGCGACGTGCTCCAGATAGACGTGCAACGCGCCGCGCTCGGAGCCGGCCAGGCCGGTGACGTCGAGGGTGACCTTGCCGTTGCCGGTGACCCGGGTGTCCTCGGTCAGCGGGGCGGTGGTGTAGCTGAGCAGCTTGGCGTCCACGGCGGCGCGGTCGGGGTAGCTGACCTGCTCGCCGCCGAGGTTGGTGTTCCAGCGGTCGAACGCCCCGGTGCCGGCGCTCGGGTCGAGGACCAGCCGGTCGGTGCCGGCGCGGTCCGGGCGGCGGCGGTCGAGGGTGTGGTCCTGGCCGAGGTGGAGCCGGCGGGTGCGGGTGCCGGCCACCGGCCAGCGGTCGGTGGTGCGCCAGGTGCCCTCGTTGAAGGTGTAGTAGTGCACCCGGCGGCGGCCGTCCGGGCGGGCTCCGTCGCGCACGTAGTGGTCGAAGAAGGCCACGACGCGCTGTTCGTTGTCGTGGCGTTCGGCGCTGGTGAGCTCGCGAGCCGGGCGGAACGGGTCGGCGAACCAGGTCGCGCTGTGGTTCCACGGGCCGATCCAGTCGTCCTGGGTGTTGGACAGGGCGCTGAACTGGGAGAGCACGCCGTTGGCGGTACCCGCGTCGAGCCAGCCCGCCATGGTGAACACCGGCACGCCGCCCGCCTCGATGGCCTCGGTGCGTTCGGCGACACTGCCAGTCTTCCACGCCTTGAGCCCGTCCCGGTAGTCACGGTGGGTACCGGCGCGCGCCATCTCGACCTGGTTGACGTTGCCGACATGCTCGGCCCGCGCGGCGGCCAGCAGCGCGGGACCGTCCGGGCCGTCCACCGGACGCGGGGTGACACCGCGCAGGCCCGCGAGGTCGCACAGCTCGCGGGTCTGCTCGTCGCTCTCGCACGTGGTACCACCGGTCCCGTCGAGGACGCGCAGCAGCAACGCGTACGGTCCGAGCCGGGGTTCGATGAGCACGCCGCCCGGGCGCACCAGGTCCTCGTAGATGTCGAAGTCGTAGGAGATCGGCGCGGCGGCGGCGATGTGGTGGTTGCCGAGGGAGGCCGCGAGCATGGCGGTGTCGCCGCCGTAGGAGTCGCCGGTGGTGCCGACCCGACCGTTGGACCACGGCTGGGCGGCGATCCAGTCACTGAGCGGGCCGGCGTCGGCGGCGGCCTCGTCGCTGGGCTCGGAGGTCAGGGTCCCGAAAGAGGCACCCGTACCACGCAGGTCGGCGGTGACATAGGCGTAACCGCGGGCGGTCCAGCGGCGAGCGGCTTCAGTGATGCCGCCGCTGTCGCCGGCCTGCGCGCGGGCACGCCAGTAACGCTGCACGGACAGCACGGTCGGCAGAGCAGCGCCGGGGGCCGTACCGGCGGGGACGTAGACATCGACGGCGATACGCACACCGTCCGGCATGGTGACATACCGCGACTGGAGTTGAGGATCCGCACCCTCCCGCGACACGCCACCACCAGCGGCCGCGGCGGCCGCCGCGGCGGGGCCGGGGACGGCGGCGAGCGTGAGCGCGGCGGCCGCCGCGAGCACCACGGCGCGCCGGCGGCGAGGCGGCGCGACGGCAGACGTGGCAGTGGGTGTGGCGGTGGGTGTGGCGGTGGGTGTGGCGGTGGCACCGCTGGTCCGGTGCACGGTACGACGATTCATCCGATGGCCTGGCCTCTCCTGATACGACGGAGTTCCTGGCTCGTCCCCCTCGACTCGATAGGACCACGGACCGGCGACGAGCCGCCATGGCCACCACCCCCGGAAGAACCCTGACACAGCACGGGCTCCCTCAGGGTTCTCCCTGAGTCCGGCCCCCCGGCTCCGGATCCGGCCAGGCGGTGAAGCCCGCCACGCCATCGGAGCGACATCACCGCAACCGGACCACCGGATGACGGAAGCCGGATCACCGGAGCCGGATGACGGGAGCCGGACGGCCCCGGCGGGTGCCGTCCAGCCGTCGGTGGTGAAGCCGCCGAGAAGGCCGGGCGCGTTCGACCGTGAGGTGTGCCGGGTGATCCGGCGGTCGCCGTGCCGGTGGATCACCGCCGGCCCGGCCGTCGCCAGAAACCGACCACGCCGGTGCCGCCCTCAACACCGAACCGCTCGTGGCACGCCTGCGGCCCGGTCACGGCACCGGCAAGGCGGCTCTCGTGGGCGTTGTACTCGCTATCGCCCGACAAGTAATCTCGACCGATTGGCAGATGACTCCGATCGGCGGCCCGCAGCGTCAGCGTGTTCAGCAGTACGTCTCGATCTATGCGATGCCAACGCCGGTCACACTCCGTTGAGACGGGTCGGTGGTGCAGGGGTGTCCCAGGCCTGCCCCAACCCCAGGACGGCCCGGGGCCGACCCGCGGGCCGTCCGAGAGCCGGCACGACACCGTGTCAGAACCCGGACCGGGGGTGGTGTGTCAGTGCCCCGCGTCCGTGTCCGGGGCGGCGGGGTCGTGGGTGATGAGGTCTCCGGGCTGGCAGTCCAGGGCCGCACAGAGCTTCGACAGGGTCGAGAAACGGATGGCCTTGGCCCTGTCGTTCTTGAGGACGGACAGGTTGACGACCGTGATACCGACCTGCGCGGACAGCTCGGTCAACGTCATGCCGCGCTCGGCCAGGAGACGGTCCAGGTGGATACGGATCGCATGGGGTTCCTCTTCAGGCATCAGATCGTCCCTTCGAGGTCCTCCCGCATACGCACACCCTCACGCATGATCCGCCCCATGACCACCGCGGCCAGGCCCGCGAGGACCAGCACCAGCGGACCGGAGAGCGCCGGCCCGGCCCCGACGATCGGCGCCATGCTCCCCACGAGCCAGGACTGCGACCAGCCCGCGACGAGCCCGGCCACCACCGCACCCACCGTGACGAACCAGCCCACAACGGTCAACAGCCGCGCAACCTCGACGGTGAACGGCCCACGGGACAGTACCGCCTTCATGAGCCGGGAGAACAACAGCAGCGCCATCGCGCCGAACAGCAGCCAGGGCAGTTCACCCCCGAGGTCGGCGGCGCGCTGCCCCACCGACGGATTCCCCTGGCACAGACGCGAGGCACTGCTGGCCGCGTCCACACCCTCACGCACCGGCAGGTCACCGGCCAGTGAGGCATTGGCCCAGAAGCCCGTCTGCACGCACACCGCCCCGTCGTCGAGCATGCGCACGGCCCCCGTCCCGAGGAACGCCAGCCCGCACAGCACCGCCAGCACGAACGTCACCGACGCCAGCACCTTCGTCAGCCGTGTGTCCAACTCCACCCTCCACACATCGATTTTCGATATGGTCAACGCTACTCGACCATATCGATAATCGACAAGCCCGGTCAGGGACCTGCGGGCACACCGCGGCCGGCGAGCGGCGCGGGGAGGTCGGTATCGTCTGCACCCGGCACGACCCGCACGAGGAGGCACCCACCGATGACCGGCTATCCGAACCCCGACACCGACGCGTGGGCCGCCGACCTGCGGGGCTTCGCCGAACGGATCGTGAACAGCCTCGGCGGCGACCCGCAGTGGCTGCGCACCAACCCCGACTGGGCGATCGGACTGCTCGACCGGGAGATCGCCGAGGGCTTCGACCCGACGGCCATGGACGAGGACGAACAGCACCGGTTCCGGGCCATGCTCATGGCCGTCACCGGCGAGTTCCTCATCCACACCCACGGCGCGCACTGGGCATGGCTGCCCGACGACACGTCACCGCTGGGCGGACGCTGGGTGGTCACCGGATTCGCCCACCCCCTCGGCCACGCGACCCGCCCCGTGGACATCGGACGGATCGCCAACGACGCTTTGTCCCTCCGCCAGGTCCAGGTGATCGACCTGATCAGCACCGCCGAACACGAGGCCGGCCTGCCCGCGACCACCTGACACCCGCCGCAACGCCGCCGGTCAGCAGGGGACGGCCTGGGCGCCGATCAGCCCTTGTCCGGTGGCGGACGCCCACCGCCAGGTGGGCGCCAGGTCGTCGAGGAGAACGGCGGCAGTCAGGGAGTTTCCGGCCGACGCGTGCCGGGAGCGGGGCCCGGTGGGGGCGGGCCCCGCCGTGGGTGGGTCAGCCGATGCCCGTGGCCGAGAGGGCGGTGGTCCAGTTGGTGCGGATGGCGTTGCGGGCGGCGGCCAGGGTGATGACGCCGCCGCAGACGGCGTTCTTCATCTTGGTCTCCACGCCGTCCTTGGTGGAGGAGTTCTTGGTGCCGTAGTGCGGCTCGGGCCACAGGTTGCCCGGGTCGCGGGGGGCTCCGCCGAGTTCGAGGGGGACGAGGTGGTCCTCCTCGTAGTCGGCCATGTTGGTGTCGCTGTAGCCGTAGTCGACGATGCCCTGGGCCTTGAGCGGGTTGGTGTAGGACGTCGGCGGGCGGACCGTGGCGGTCCAGCCCGCCACACATATCGTCGAGCCGATGGTGGCCTGGGTGACGGCGCCGTTGTACGAACCGGGCGTACAGCGCGGGTCGGGCAGCGGCAGGTAGGACTGCGAGCAGGTGGCGGCGTGCGCACTGCCCGTGCCGGCGACGAGCGCCGCGCCGGCCAGGGCGACCGCCGCGGTGGCGGAGACGAGACGTTGACGGGTCATCATGGGGCGTCTTCCCTTCGAGCCTGCGACCGGCCCCGCATATCGGGGATGTGCCCATGACAGCACCGGGCCGGGGCCGTCCGGCACCCACCGCGAGATGAACAACGGTCAACCGGCGCACGCGCGGACGGACCCCGGCCGGTCCGTCCCGGGGATGAGCCGCCGTTCCCACCGCAGACGGATGACCGCCCCGCTCGCCCCGGCGAAGCTTGAGCGGACACCACCGCCGCCCGGCAGCCCGCAGGCCCCACAGGAGACCCCGTGCGCGAACAGCCCGCAACATGCCGCGTCACCGTCCACCTGCCCACCGACCTCGCCGAATGGCTCCACTGCTTCGCCGAGATCTCCCACCAGACCGACGACGACGTGGTCCGACGGCTCGTCGAGGCCGAGCGGGCCCGCGTCGAGGCGAACTGGGATCGGCCGGGGCCGGAGGAGGCCTGACCGCGCACCGCCGAGGTGGTGGGGGCGGCCGGTTACGGCGTGGTGGGGGCGCTGTCGCCGCGGGTCCGGACGGCGGCGCCCAGCCGCCACGCCTCGATGTCGCGGTACCGGATCGGCCCCGGACCGCGGCCGATGTTGCTGCCGACGAGGTGCAGGCGTTCGGCCGACCATGTCCGGCCCGCGAAGGCGGCGAGGCCCGCCGCGAGGCCCGGCACGCTGGTGGGATCGTCGCGGCGGGCGCGGGCCAGCGTCAGGTGGGGGTGGAGCGCGCGGTCCCTGAAGCCGATCCCGCAGGACCTGACCTGCTCCCGGACGTCGGCGGCGAGGGTGTGCAGTCCCTCCAGGTCCCCGTCGATCCCGCTCCACAGCAGACGCTGGTCGAAGTGGCCGCCGCCCCGCAGGCGCAGGGCCGGGGCGGGGTGCGACGCGGCGGTGCCGGCCAGCACGGACCGCAGCGGCGGCACGGCCGTGGAGGGCAGCTCGCCGAGGAAGGCCAGCGTGATGTGCCAGTCCTCGATGCGGTTCCACCGCAGCCCCGGGTACGCGGCGTAGGCGGGCTGCAGGGCCCGGGCCAGTTCGTCCTTGGCGTCGTCGGGCGGGGCCAGTGCCACGAAGACACGGAGGGTCGGGGGCTCGGGACCATCGTTCACGAGGGGAGGCTAGCCGAGGGCCGGCCGCCCCCGCGCGGGCGGGGCCAACGGGCGCGGCCGGCGGGCCCCGGCGCCGGTCCGGGTCAGGGCAGCAGCGTGTTGTCCGCCAGCACGCCGCCCTGCAGCCCTGCCTGGCCCTGCGGGGCCACCCCCGTGGTGCACCCGCCGCCCAGGAGTATCCGCCGCCCGTTCGTGCCCTGGCCCACTGAAGCCGCACCCGCCGGGTGCGCCGCGAGTGCCGGACGGCCGCGCAGCACCCGCGGCTGCCTGACTTCGCCGCCGGTAGCAGCTCAGGTTGTTGTTCACCGGAGCCCGGTGCACATGGGTGTCCGGCTCGTCCGGGCGCACGGCCGCCCGGGACGAGGGATCACCGCGGGCCGGAGCGGAAGGCCCGGCGGTAGGCCCCTGGTGTGGTGCCGAGGGTGCCGAGGAAGCGCCTGCGGAGATTGGTGGCGGAGGACAGTCCGACGCGGCGGGCCACGGTGTCCACCGGGAGATCGGAGGACTCCAGCAGTTCCCGGGCCGCCGCGATGCGCTGGGCGAGCAGCCAACGCCCCGGGCTGGTGCCGAGCTGCTCGACGAAGCGCCGGGCCAGGGTGCGGGCGGAGCAGCCGGCCCGGGCGGCCAGGTCCTCGACGGCCAGCGGTTCGTCGAGCCTGGTGGTCGCCCACTCGAGGAGCGGCGCGAGCGAACCGTCGATGTGGGCGGGGTGGGGCGGCGCGGCGTACTGCCGTTGCCCGCCCTCGCGGTGCGGCGGCATGACCATGTTCCGGGCCACCTGTGCGGCGTACCCGGCGCCCTGGTCGACGCGCACCAGGTGCAGGCACAGATCGATCCCGGCTCCGGAACCCGCACTGGTGGCCACGTCGCCGTGGTCCACGTACAGCACGTCGGGGTCGAGGCGGACGGCCGGGAAGCGCGCGGCGAAGTCGCTCGCCAGCGCCCAGTGCGTGGTCGCCGAGCGGCCGTCGAGCAGGCCGGCGTGGGCCAGGGCGAAGGCACCGGAGCAGATGCTGATCACACGTGCGCCGCGCTGGTGCGCGCTCCGCAGGGCCTCCACGACGGCGGGCGACGGGGGCTCGCCGATGGGAAGCCAGCCCGGGACGACCACGGTGTCCGCCCGGCCGAGGGCGTCCAGCCCCTCGGTGACGAGCAGGTCATAGCCGGCGCGCGTGGCGACCGGGCCCGGCTGCTCGGCGCACACGCCGAACGCGTACCGGGTGGCCAGCCCGCCCCGTTCGATGCCGAACACCTCGGCGGCGCAGGCGAGTTCGAAGGTCGACTGCGGCGCATGGACGAGTGCCGCGACACGGTGCATGGCAGAAAAGTACCGCAGGACGTCAATCCCGACACTGGGCGGGGCGGCGGCCGTCGACGAGGCTTGTCCCATGTCAACGGACGCACGGCGAACGGCACAGGTGACACAGACGGCGGACGTGACCGCGCGCATGGGCGGGCAGGTGCCCGGCTACGCGTGGGCGGCCGTCCAGGACGCGCCCACGCGCGAGCTCTTCCCCGGCATCCGGGCGCGGCCGCTGTGGAGCGGCGACGGCGGCGCGAAGGCGCACGTGCTGGAGATGGACCCGCACACCTGCTGGGAGGGTGTCGACGTCCACGACCCCGGGCCGGAGGAGGTCTTCGTGGTCTCCGGCGTCTTCAACGACGGCGAGCGGGACTATCCCGCGGGATCATTCATCCACGCACCCGCCGGGTCGTCGCACGTCCCGCAGACGACGGAGGGCTGCACGCTCTTCGTCTTCTACCCCGAGGGGTAGCCCGCCCACGGCCCGGACGGCCCGGACGTCTCGACGGTGGGGTGGTGAGGAGGTGGTTCGGGAAGGGGCTGAAGGAAAGGGTCGACCCCGACGGCGTGGCCGGGGCGCCGTCGGGGTCGGGGGTAGGGGGCGGCCTGCGCTTCGGTCAGGGAGGCGTCGGCGGCCCGGGCGGGGCGGGGCCCGCCCGGGTGGTCAGCTGAACCGGAAGAGGGCGGTGTGGGTGGTGCCGTCGGTCAGACCCAGGGTGAACAGCCGGCAGGTCCCGGCGTAGGAGGACGAGGTCTTCCAGACGAAGGTGTAGGTGTCACCGGCCGGGTCGTAGCGCAGGGCGCTGCCGCCCGCGGTGACGGCGGGCGCGGGCGGGTCGAGCGGGGCGCCGGTGACGCAGTCGACGTTCCGTGCGGTGGGGTAGCCGCGGGCGATGACGTCCGGGCCGCGGTCGCCGCCGAGGCTGAACTTCATCGGGAACGCCCGGCCGGCGTGGCCCTGGTTGACGGCGGGCGGGTCGGCGACCGGCGGTTGGAACCCGCCGAAGGGGTACTCGTAGGTGTACCGGGCGGCGACACCGGTGGCGCTGCTGCCGGCGGGGGTGGTCACCGTGACGTCCACGGTGCCGCCGACGCCTGCGGGTACGGTCGCCTTGACGGTGAAGTCGTCGACGACGGTGACGCCGGTGGCCGGCACGGTGCCGAACCGGACCGACCTCGCACCCGCCAGGTGGGTACCGGTGATCGTGACGGTGCCGCCGCCCGCCGCCGGACCGTGACCGGCCCGCACCCCGGTGACGGTGGGCGCGACGGTGGCCGTGGCCACGGCGTAGGGGCTGCTCCCGGTGGCGGCGGTGCCGGTAACGGTGTTACCGGCGGTTTCGATCACCGACACCGTGTTGGAGCGGCTGTTGGTCACATAGACGGCGCCGCCGGCCGGATCGGCCATCACACCGACGGGCGTCCCACCGACGTCGACCGTGCCCGTGACGGTGCCGGCCACGGTGTCGATCACCGACACCGTATTGGCGTTCTGGTTCGTCACATAGGCGTGCGCGCCGTCCGGGGCGACCGACACTCCCCCGGGACCGGACCCGGTGGGGATGGTGCCGGTGATGGTGTTGGTGGCCGTGTCGATCACCGAGACGTTGCCGCTGTTGAAGTTCGCGGCGTAGGCGCGGGAGCCGTCCGGGGAGACCGCAACCGCCATCGGCATCCGGGCGTTCGCGCCCGCGATCGTGGCGCTGAGCGTACGGGCGGCCGTGTCGATCACCGAGACCGTGCCGCCGATCAGGTTGGCGACGTAGGCGCGCGTCCCGTCGGGGGTCACGGCGATGCCGAAGGGCTGGCTGCCGACCAGGACGGTCGCGGTGACCGTCCGGGTCGCGGTGTCGATGACGTCCACGCCGCCGGTGCCCGGGCTGACGTAGTGGCCGACGTAGGCGCGGGTGCCGTCGGGCGAGAACGCCACCGGTCCGGGCAGCCGGCCGACGGGGACGGTCGCGGCGACCGTGTTGGCGGCGGTGTCGATCACGGACACCGTGCTGCTGCCGTTGTTGACGACATAGGCCTGGGAGCCGTCCGGGGAGACCGCCACCCCCTGGGGCCCGGTGCCGACCGGGACGGTCGCGACGGCCGTGCCGGTCGACGGGTCGAACGCCGTCACCGAGCTCGACCGCAGGTTGGCGATGTAGACCAGCCGGTGCGCGGGGGCCGGGTCGGCCAGGTGCGCCCGGTCGGCCTGGTCGGCGGCGTGGGCCGACGACACCGGTACGACCGCGCCCAGGGCGCCGAGCGCGCCGGCCACCGAGGCGGCCAGTGCCCGGCGCCGTAACCGTCGAAGGCGGCCCGGGGATCCGGTCCGTCCACTGGGGACCACTGTCATGCCATCCACCTCTCTGCACGACGGCGCGGGGCGGGCGGGGCAGACCCTGGTCACAGCAGGCCGCCACCCTCCGGTCGGCGTGCGCATCCTCTGACGGCGAACCCGGCCGGCCGCCGGGCCACCCCGGGAAGCTTGACCGCCCGCGCCGGACCGCACCAGGGCGCGCGTGGACGGCGTGACGCGCGCCGGGCGCACGACTGCTCCGTGCCTGTGCTCCCCGCCCGGCCCGCCATGCCGGGCCTCCGCCGACGCGGGCTACGCTGGGACCGCTGATTCCTCCGACGACGGTGAAGTGACCGGCATGCGGCTGACGAAGGCACAGGACCGCGCGCTGAATCCGCGAAGGGCCGACGGATACGGACCGAGGCTGATTCCGAACGCTCGGGACCGGGCCCTCCAAGAGGTCATGCGGGCCGCTTCCGGCCCCGGTCGACTGGCGGAGGTCCTCCCCCTCATGCATCCCGACGCCTCGGAGATTCTCGGGGCGTTCGCCGGGCGGATGGCCACGCTGGCTGTGCGCACCCAGGACGTGCGGGCCGCCCGCGACGGGCTGGCGGCCGTGCAACTGGCGATGGCCACCACCCAGGATGCCCGCGAGGTCATCCCCTACATGGCACTCCTGTACCGGGCGCTGGAGCTCATCGGCGCAGATCCCGCAGCGGAGTTCCGCACGGCCCACCAACCGCTTCCCGTCGCCCTGTCCCACGACCTCCCCGGGTTCGCCGCGAGGGACCCGGAGATCCGGTCGCTGCGGAGCATGCTGTACCACGAGGAGGGCGAAGGAGCCGACTTCCGGTTCGTTCGCGACCGGTAGCGAGATTCTCGGGCCTCGAACGGCGCGTGGGCTACGGCTTGAGTGCCAGCTCGCACCGGTACCAGGTGCCCGGCTCACCGCCGAGGTCGGCGGGGTCCGCGGGGCCGGCCGGGACGAACCCGGCCTTGGTCAGCACCTTCCGGGACGCGGCATTGGCGTGGGTGGTGGCGGCCCGCAGTGTGCGCAGCCCGTGCCGTTCCGCCGCCAGCCGGCACAACTCCCGGACGGTCGCGGTCGCCACGCCACGGCCGGCGACGTGCTGCGCGACCCGGTAGCCGAGGCCGGCGGCGCCGTCCTCGAGGTCGTACAGGTTGAACCGGCCGAGCACCGCGCCGTCCTCGGCGACCAGCACGTAGAAGGCGCAGATGCCGGCCTCCTGCTCGGCCAGCAGGGCGCTGTACCGGTCCGCGAAGTGCTCGTAGAACTCGTCGCCCCGGTCGGGAACGGAGACGGCGAAGTAGGCACGGTTCGCCAGCTCGAAGGCCAGCACGGCCGGGGCAAGGCCGGCGTTCAACTGCTTCAGCTCGGGCACGGCGCAACTCTATCCGGACGGCGCGCCGGGGCGACCGGGGTTTCCATCGACGGCAGACCGCCCCGCACCGGGGCGTGGGCGGTGCCGGGGCCGGTCGGATGTGCGGCCGGCGTCGGCACCGCCCTCTCCGGGTGCGGGGTCAGCTCACGCAGGTGACGATGACCTGCCAGTAGCCGGGCGAGATCACCTCGTTCTCCTGGCCGCACTGGGCGTCGGTGTACCCGGCGGCGTGGGCGGCGGCCCAGGCGCGGGGGGCGGCGACGGCCGGGTTGGGGCCGTAGGCCTTGAAGTACCTGATCGTGGTGGCCGACGCGCTGGTGGCGGTACCGGCGAGGCCCAGCAGGGCCGCCGTGGTGAGGGCGACGGCGGCTGTGCGGCGGGGAAGCGAACCCATGGCTGTGCTCCACTTTCTCTGGTGGATCGAGGGGAGTCCGGGCACGTGCGGTGTGATGGCAAGCAGGGACTGTAGCAACGGAGGTGAAGGGCCGACAGGTGCGCGACAACTGCCATCGATCGGGAATCGTGAGCGAACGCCCGCGATGCGGCGGTCAGGCTCCGGAGGACTCGCGCACCGTCAGGTCCGGCAGCAGGTCCAGGTGGTGCACCGGCAGGGCGCTCCCGGTGGCGGTCAGCCGTCGTACCAGGAGGTCCACCGCGGCGGCGCCGACGGCGCGCTTGGGCGGGGCCACGGCGGTCAGCGGCGGGGCGCCGAGGGCGGCGAACACGTCGTCGTAGGCGACCAGGGCGAGGTCCTCGGGGACCCGTACCCCCCTGGTCCGCAGCAGCGGCAGCAGCTGCAGGGCGTCCTGGTCGTTGTGCACGAGTGCGGCCCCGACCCCGTCGGCGACCGCCTCGGCGAGCCGGTGGGCGACGTCGTCGACGCCGGCGGCCGGGGTGCGGACGTCGACGACGGGTTCGGCGGGCAGGTCGAGCGTGCGGCAGGCCTCGGCGTAGCCCAGGCGGACCTGGTGGGCCGTCCAGGTGTCGGTGCGGGCCGCCAGCGCCACCCGGCGGTGGCCGAGGGCGACGAGATGGCACAGGGCGAGCAGGACGCCGTGCCGGTGGTCGGAGCCGACCGCGTCGAGGGCGGCGGCGGGGCTGCCGGGGGCCGGGCGGCGTTCCAGCAGGACGGCGGGGACCGGGAGTTCGGCCAGCCAGACGTGGTCCTCGGGACGGTCGGCGGCGGTCCAGTTCGGGGCGAGCAGCAGGCCCTGGACACCGGAGGCGAGGAGCTGGTCGACCTGGACGCGGTCGGCGCTGGCCTCGTACGAGGAGATGCCGAGGACCAGGTGGACGCCGGCCTCGGCGGCGGCGGTGCGCGCGCCGGCGATCACCTCGTCGAAGTACTGCACGACGGCAGGGACGAGCAGGCCCAGGGTGGGGGCCTCGGCGGGGCGGACCGGTTCGGGGGCGGGGGTGGCCGTGGGGCCGCCGAACGAGACGGAGCCGTGCGTGCGGCGCAGCAGACCGGCGTCGGCGAGGGTCGCGACGTCCCGGCGGACGGTGACGGCGGGCAGGCCCAGCCGCTCGGCGAGGTCCACCACCCGGACGGTGCCCAGGCCGCGCACCGTGTCGAGGATGCGGGCACGACGATCGTCCGCCGGGATCGGCATGGCACTCCCTGTCGGTGGACCGGTCTGTCGAAGTGGACAGGAACCTACCACTCGGTCACCGGAGGGGCGGACGGGCGGCCCGTGCCTGGTCCCCGCGGAGGCGGACGGCCCCGCGGGCACGGGCCGGGGGCCGGCGCGTGCCCGCGGGGCGACAGGGGGTCAGGAGCCGTAGCGCTCCTCGGGGACGACGGGGCCGAGGTCGGGGCCCTCGACCAGTGCGACGTGGTCGCCGGGGCTGTGGAGTTCGAGGATCAGCAGTTCGTTGGCGCCGGCCCGCCAGAGTGGCGCCGGGGCGTAGAGGGTGCGCTGCGGGCCGAGGTCCCAGTAGCGGCCGAGCGCGAACCCGTTCAACCAGACCATGCCCTTGGTGAATCCGGGCAGGGCGAGGAAGCCGTCGGCGGGGGTGTCGACGGTCAGTTCGGCGCGGTGGAAGGCGGGCCCGTCGGCGGTGGAGGGCGCGCCGAGGGCGAGGGTCGTCGGGTCGTCGAGGGGCAGCGGGCGCACCTCCCAGCCGAACTGGTACTGCCGGTCGACCCGGACGCCGCCGGTGATGCCCTTGGGGTCGTGCAGCAGTGGGCCGTAGTTGATCCGGCCCAGGTTCTCGACGAGCAGGTCGAGCACGGCGCCGCCCTCGGGGACCCGCAGCGGGAGGGCCTGCTCGGGGTGGTTGCGGTCGAGGACGCCGAGGGGTTCGCCGTCGAGGAAGACCTGGGCGCGGTCGGCGAGGCCGTCCACCCGCAGCTCGCCGTGGGCGAGCGGGCCGCGCAGGCGGGTGCGGTAGTGGATGAGGCCGAGGTTCTGGCCGAGTTCCTCCATCGGGCGGGGCTCGGGGAGGTGGTGCGCGGTGGAGAGCTCACCGAGGGCGCCGCGGTCGCCCAGCAGGGGGCGGCTCGCGGTGACGGGGGCGGTGCGGGGGGCGAGGCGTGCGGGCAGCGGCGGCAGCGGGTGGGGGTTGGGGCCGAGGTGGCGTTCGATCACCGCGCGGAAGAGGCGGAACTTCTCGGTGAGTTCGCCGGCCTCGCCGACCGGGGCGTCGTAGTCGTAGCTGGTGACATCCGGCCGGTAGGTGGTGCCGTCGTGGTTGGCGCCGTTCCACCAGCCGAAGTTGGTGCCGCCGTGGCCCATGTACATGTTGACCGAGGCGCCGGCGGCGAGCTGGGCGTCGAGCACCTCGGCGGCGTCCCGGGCGTCGCGCACGTGGTGCGGCGTGCCCCAGTGGTCGAACCAGCCGCACCAGTACTCCATGGTGACCAGCGGGCCGACCGGCTGGTGGCGGCGCAGGCAGGCGAGGGACTCCTCGGGGCGGGAGCCGAAGGTGCCGGTGGTGAGGAGTCCGGGCACCCGGCCGCCGAGCTGGAAGCCGTCCTCGGCGCCGTCGGCGGTGAACAGCAGGACGTCGACGCCGCGGGTGACCAGGGCGTCCCTCAGGTGTTCGAGGTAGGCGGTGTCGTTGCCGTAGCTGCCGTACTCGTTCTCCACGGCGACGGCGACCACCGGGCCGCCGTGGGAGGAGAGCAGCGGGAGCAGCACGGGCACCAGGTGGTCGAACCAGGCCTCCACGGCGGCGAGGAAGGGCGGGTCCAGGCGGCGCAGCCGCATCGCGGGGTCGGCGAGCAGCCAGCCGGGCAGGCCGCCGAACTCCCACTCGGCGCAGATGTAGGGGCCGGGGCGGACGATGACGTCGAGGCCGAGGTCGCCGGCGGCGCGGACGAAGGCGGCGAGGTCGCGGTCGCCGGTGAAGTCGGCGCGGTCGGGCGTGGGCTGGTGGAAGTTCCAGGCGACGTAGGTCTCGACGGTGTTGACGCCCATGGCCCGCAGCCGGGTGAGGCGGTCGGTCCACTGTTCGGGGCGGATGCGGAAGTAGTGGACGGCGGCGGAGACGATCCGGTGCGGACGTCCGTCGCGCAGGAAGGTGTCGCCGTCGGTGGTGAGGGCGGGGTGGGGGGCCTGGTCGGCCATCGGGTCCTCCGCGGGAGGGGAGCGGGAGTGAGGGGGCGTGGGACCTCGGGTGGGTCCGGGTGGGTCCGGGCGCACGGCTGCGCGGGTGGCCGCGGACGGGTCGGCGGCGGCCACCGGGGTCACCCTAGGAGTTCGGTGATCGCACGGTCAATCGATCGGCGATCATCGGCATTATTGATCAATTTTCGATCGAACGATACTCTTCGATCGGAATATCATCGGCAGACCGCTTCCGGGCGACGCTTCCGCGGGCACGACAGAGGGAGGCCGGGATGGCCATTTCGGGGGAAGAGCGCCGCAGGCTGATCGTGTCGGCCGTCGGTGAGCTCGGCGGGCGGGTGCGCCTCACGGAGCTGGCCGACCGGCTGGGCATCCCGGCCGTGACGGTCCGCCGTGACGTCGCCGCGCTCGCCGACGCCGGCCGGCTCTCCCGCTCGCACGGCTTCGTCTCCCTGGATCGCCCGGACGCCGCCGGAGCGCCGATCGCCCCCGGCCCCGGCGCGGGCCGCGCCCTCGGCCTGCTGGTGCCCTCGGTCGGCTCCTACTTCGACGAGGTGATCGCCGGTGCCCGGGCCGCCGCCGCGGCCACCGGGGCCCGGCTGGTCCTGGGCATCGCCCCGTACGGCGCGGGCGGCGACCGGCTGCAGACCGAGCGCCTGCTGGAGTCCGGCGCCGAGGGCCTGCTGCTGGCCCCGGGGCTGGTCCCCGGCCGGGCGGCCGAGGACTACGCCTGGCTGGACACCCTGCCGGTGCCCGCCGTCCTGGTGGAGCGCCGCTCCCCCACCCCGGACGGCCCCGGCTCCGGGCTGGACACGGTGGCCTCCGATCACCGCCACGGAGTGCTGAGCGCCCTGCGCCACCTGGCCGGGCTCGGCCACGGGAGCGTGCTGCTGGCCGCCCGGGGCGACTCCTGGACGGCCGCCGAGGTGCGGGCCGGGTACCGGGAGGGCGCCCGGCTGCTCGGGCTGCCCGACCTGCCGGCGCTGGACACGCTCGGACCCGGCAACGTGCCGGCCGACCCCGAGCCGCTGGTGGCGCGGATCGCCGAGGCCGTGCGGTCCGGAACCCGGGCGGTGCTCGTCCACAACGACCAGGACGCGCTGCGGCTGCCGCCGCTGCTGCGCGCGCACGGTCTGTCGGTGCCCGCGGACGTGGCGCTGGTCGCCTACGACGACGTCTTCGCCGCGCTCGCCGCGCCCCCGCTGACCGCCGTCGCCCCGCCCAAGCGCGCGGTGGGCGCGGCGGCGGTCGATCTGCTGCTGCGCCGGCTGGCGGCCGGCGCCGAACTGCCGGTGCACCGCACGGCGCTGCTCCCGGTGCTGCACGTGCGCGCCTCCTGCGGGGCCGAGCAGGCGGCGGCACGAACGGGCGCCGCGCCCCTGGGGTGAGGGGCGCGGCGCCCGCCGCGGAGCTTCGCCGTCGACCGGCCGATCCGGCGAGTCCGGCAGCCGTGCAGCCCGGAAGCCCGGCCGGTCCGGCTACTCCGGCAGCAGCGCGGACAGGTGTCGCGCCCCCGGGCCCAGCCGCGGCGCGAGGGGCGCGGCACGCGGGTGCCAGGGGGCCTCGTACTCCCAGGCCGCCCAGGAGCCGGGCGGCAGCAGGCGCAGGCAGTCGGCGATCGGCAGCACGCCCGCGCCGAGCGCCAGCGGGGTGAGGTCGTCCGCCGAGGCGACGTCCTTGACCTGCACGTACCCCAGGTGGGGGCCGAGCGCCCGATGGGTCTGTGCCGGGATCTCACCGGCGAGCCAGGTGTGCAGCAGGTCCCAGAGCGCGCCGACGGCGGGGTGGTCCACCCGGTCGAGCAGCGGTGCCAGCGCGGCGCCGGCGCGGTGCGAGTCGTGGGTCTCGACGAGGATCCGCACGCCGAGGGCCGCTGCCCGCGGGGCCGCCGCGCGCAGCCTGCGGACCGCGCGCTCGTCGGCCTCGGCAGCCGCTCCGGGGCCGCCGTGCGGGAAGACCCGCAGGTACCGGCAGCCGAGGTCGGCGGCCAGCCGCAGGTGGGCGGTCAGCGCGGCGAGCACCGACGCGTCCGGCCCGGGGGCGGCGACGCCGACGTAGGAGGCGAGGGTCAGCGGGAGCAGGCCGGCCCGGGCCAGTAGCCGGGCGGTGCGCCGGCGCTCCTCCGCGTCCAGCCCGAGGCGGACCGGCTGGTCGTCGGCGCAGCGCAGTTCGAGGCCGTGCCAGCCGTGCTCGGCGGCGAGGGCGGCGGTCCGGTCGAGCGGGAGCCCGGGCAGGCCGAGGGTGGCGAGGGCGAGGGGCACGGCGCTTCAGTCCTGTGCGGCGGGGTGGACGGTGACCGCGCCGGGCGCCAGCCGGATCCGCAGGGCCGGGGCGCCGGCCGGGCGCACGGTCAGGACGACGGCCGCCGGGTCGCGCTCGTCCGGGCGGGCCTCCAGGGTGACGGCGTCGGCGAGGGCGGGCGGGTGCTCGGCGGCGGTGAGCCGGGCGGCGCAGGCGAACAGGGCGGGGCCGTCGGCGGGCAGTTCCCCGGTGAGCCGGGGCAGTGCCGCCTCGGGGCCGAAGGCGGTGCCGCCGGGGACCCGTTGGCTGTCGGCGACGGTGAAGCCGTGCAGGGCGCGCAGCTCGGAGGCCAGCCGGCCGTCCGCGCGGACGCCGATGGCGGCGTGCTGTGCGGCGGCGGCGTCGGCGCCGAGTGGCCGCCCGGTACCGGCGACGGCGGGCTGCTCGGTGCGCCGGCCCGCGACGGCCCAGCCGGTCTGGGTGACCGGGGTGCCGGCCGGCCCGCCGGTCACCAGGTGGGCGCGGACCTCCTCGGCGCCGTGGGCCAGGGTGAGCGAGGTGACGGTGAAGCCGGGCAGTTCACGGCCGCCGACGCGGGGGTGCCAGCGGGAGGCGGCCCAGCCGGGCCCGGTGCCCAGGGGGTGGATGCGCCCGCGCTGGGTGGGTCCGGCGTCGGTCAGCAGGGCGAGGTGGTTGTCGGCGGGTCCGTCGAGGGACGGCCCGGTGGCGGTGGAGTGGGCGAGCCGCGCGTACTGCGGGTCGTCGGGGCCCACGGCGTCCGCGGGCTGGTCGTCGCTGCCGTGGTTGTGCAGCCGGACCAGACCGTCGGCGGCGGTGGACTGCACCAGCCAGCCGGGTCCGGACAGGGCGAGGACGGTGTCGCGCCGCTCGGCGGGCGCGAGGTCCTCGGGTGCGGTCCACACCGGGTGGCCGGGCGGGAGCAGCAGGCCGAGGAAGGCGCTGCCGGCCCAGTACGGGGAGGCCGGGCCGGAGTAGGGCTGGACGAGCCGCAGGTCGGGTCCGTGCCAGCCGAGGGTGAGCAGGCCCCGCTCGTCGACGGCGCCGCGGTCGAGGAAGTGGCGCAGGGCGCCGGAGGCGAGGCGGCGGGTGGTGCCGGGGGCGAGCGGGGTGTGGCCGGTGAGGGCCCCGGCCCAGAGCGGGGCGGTGGCGGCGAAGCGGTAGGTGAGCGAGCGGCCCTGGTGGACGGGCGCGCCGTCGGCCCCGAAGGTGTGCGCGTAGCCGGCCAGGTGGGCGGCGAGGCGTTCGCCGTACACGGCGCGCAGGGCCCGGTCGTCGGCGAGGTGGGCGTGCAGGACGGGGTAGAGGTGCAGGGCCCAGCCGTTGTAGTGGTCGAAGGCGCGGGGGCGGCCGTCGGTGTACCAGCCGTCGCCGAGGTACCAGCGGTCGATGTTCTCCAGTCCGCGGCGGACCGCGGCGCGGGCCTGGTTCTCGGCGATGCCGGCCTCGGCGAGGAAGCCGCCGACGGACATCGGGAAGAGCCACCAGTTGTTGTCGTTGGGCGCGCGGTGCAGGGCGTCGGCCAGCCAGCGGCCGACGCGGTCGCGGACGGGTCCGGGCAGCCGGTCCCAGAGCCAGGGGCGGGTGAGGCGCAGCGCGAAGGCGATGGAGGCGGCCTCGACCATGGCCTGGCCCCGGTCGGTGATCAGCGGCCAGGACTCGAGGTCGCCGTCGGCGAGGTCGCGTTCGCCGGTGGGGGTGCGGGTGCCGGCGTCGAGTCCGGCGGCGTAGTGCGCCAGCAGGCCGTGCGGGTCGGCGCCGCCCGCGCCGGCCACCCGCAGGGCGGCGGGCAGGAAGGTGCGGGCGAAGCCCTCCAGGCCGTCGGAGCGCCGTCCGGACCAGCTCGGGCGGGGGCCGGGCAGGTCGATCAGCGCGCCGGCGGGGCCGGCGTACGGGCGGACCGCGGTCAGCAGGGTGTCGGCCACCGCCTCCCAGTGCTCCCTGGTCCAGCCGGTGTGCGGGCTGAGGTCGCGGTCCTCCGGGGGCAGGCGCATGAGGTCCTCCGTGATCGGGTGGTGAGCCGGAATCTAGGCAGCGCCTGATCATTCGTCAAGCCGAGGCGATCAAATGAGCGGCTTGATCGGATTGTGACCTTGCCGCCGAGGTGGCCGATTGCCCAGATTTTCCGGCATTTCCGGTGCTCACAGGGGTGCCGCCGGGCGCCGGTCAGGCCGATCAGGTCGGATCATTTGATCCAAATCTCTTGACTCCGATCGCCGACCTGCTCAGGATGACAGCCAATCGCCCCCACCCTCTGCGGGTTCCGGTCGGAGCCGACCGTTCCGCAGCCCGCGCACCCTCGCCCTAAGGAGCCCACCGATGCGCTCGACCCCCCTCTCCCGGCGCAGAGCCCTCCGCCTCGCCGCCGCGGCCACCGCCACCGCGCTCGGTGTCACCGTGCTCGCCGCCTGCGGCAGCAGCGGCGACGGGGCCGGGTCCGCCGCCGCCGCCACGGACGACGGCAAGCCGGTCAGCCTGACGTTCTGGGGCTGGGCGAAGGGCACCAAGGACGTGGTCGCCGCGTTCAACGCGAGCCACCCGAACATCCAGGTCACCTTCGAGGAGATCCCGGCGGGCGCGGCCGGCGGCTACGCCAAGATCTCCAACGCGGTCAAGGCCGGCAACGCCCCCGACGTCTTCAACATCGAGTACCCGCAGCTGCCGGACTTCGTCAGCCAGGGCGCCGTCCAGGACATCGGCAAGCTCGTCGGCGCCGACCTCAAGGCCAAGTACCTGCCGCAGGCCGTCGAGCTCACCTCGCTCGGCGGCCGGACCTGGGCCCTGCCGCTGGACGCCGCCCCCCAGGTCTTCTACTACCGCAAGGACCTCTTCGCCAAGGCCGGCATCACCGTCCCCAGGACCTGGGACGAGTTCCGCACCGCCGCGCAGCAGCTGAAGGCCGCCCAGCCCGACACCCGCATCGCCACCTTCTTCCCCGACGACCCGACCACCTTCGAGGCGATGGCCTGGCAGAACGGCGCCCACTGGTTCACCGCCGCCGACGAGTCCTGGAAGGCCGACCTGACCGGGCCGGAGACCCGCAAGGTCTCCGAGTACTGGCAGAAGCTGGCCGACGAGGACCTGGTGCGGGTCATGCCGTCCTTCAGCCAGCAGTGGACCGCCTCCCTGCAGAAGGGCGAGACGGCCGGCTACCTCGGCGCGACCTGGGGCGGCGGCGTCCTGAAGGCCAACGTCGGCACCACCCCCGAGGTCAACGGCACCTGGGCGGCCGCGCCGCTGCCCAGCTGGGACGGCACCCCCGCCAGCGGCATGCTCGGCGGCACCACCTTCGCGGTGTCCAAGGACAGCAAGAAGGCCAAGGCCGCCGTCGAGTTCGCCACCTGGGCGACCACCACCGCCGACGGCTTCAAGGCCCGGATCTCCTCCGGCACCTCCTCCGCCTACCCGGCCGCCACCGAGCTGGTGCCGGTCGCCAAGCAGGCCTTCAACACCGACTTCTACGGCGGCCAGGACCTCTACGCCCTCTACTCCGACGCCGCCAAGTCCATCAAGCAGGGCTGGACCTGGGGACCGGCGATGGGCGTCACCAACGGCTCGCTGAAGGACTCCTTCGGCAAGGTCGCCGGCAAGAGCGGCACCATCGACGAGGCGCTCACCACCGCGCAGCAGGCCACCGTCGCCGAGTTCAAGAACCGCGGACTGAAGGTCGCCCAGTGACCTCCGGCACCCATCCCGGCCGTACCGCCCGCGTCGCCGGCCGGCGACGCGGGCGGTACGGGGCGCCCGCCGTGCTGCTCGCCCCCTTCCTCCTGCTCTTCACCGCGTGCACGCTGATCCCGATCGGCTACGCGATCCGGCTCAGCCTGTTCACCGAACACCGCTCCGGCCTCGGCTTCGGCGACGCCGAGACGGTCTTCACCGGGCTCGGCAACTACACCCGGGCGCTGAGCGACGAGGCGTTCCGCGGCGGCTTCCTGACCGCCGCCCAGTACTGCCTGATCTACATCCCGCTGATGACCGGCCTGGCGCTCGTGCTGGCCCTGCTGCTGGACTCCACGCTGGCCCGCGCCCGGCGCTTCTTCCAGCTGACGCTGTTCATCCCGCACGCCGTGCCCGGCATCATCGCCGCGCTGCTGTGGATGTACCTCTACACCCCCGGCATCAGCCCCGTGCTCGACGCGCTCGAGTCCCTGGGCACCCAGCCCGACCCGCTCGGCCACCCGCTGCCCGCCGTGGTCAACATGGCGCTGTGGCAGTGGACCGGCTACAACCTGGTCATCTTCTACGCCGCCCTGCAGGCCATCGACCGCTCGGTGCTGGAGGCCGCCGTCGTCGACGGCGCCGGACCGCTGCGCACCGCGCTGAGCATCAAGGTGCCGCTGATCCGGCCGTCGATCGCCATGGTCGGCCTGTTCACCGTCATCGGCTCGCTCCAGCTGTTCACCGAGCCGATGATCCTCTACGGCACCTCCCCGGGCGTCACCTCCTCCTGGACCCCCAACATGTACGCCTACACGGCCGCCTTCGAGCGCCACGACTACGGGCTCGCCGCCTCCGCCTCGGTGCTGCTGGCCCTCGCCGCGGCGGGACTCTCCTTCGCCGTCACCCGGCTCACCCGGGGCCGCTCCGACCGCCGGCGGGAGGCCGACGCATGACCACCACCGCCACCCGCCCCGCCGACGCCCCGCCGCGCCGCCCGGACCGCGCCAACCGCCCGCGCCGCCCCTGGACGCTCTCCAAGGCCGCCGTCAACGGCACCCTGGTCCTGGCCACCGTCTACACCCTGTGGCCGCTCGGCTGGCTGCTCACGGCCTCCGCCAAGAACACCGCGGACCTGCTCGGCGGGAACGCCCTGGGCGCCGACAACTTCCGGCTCGGGCAGAACCTGCACGACCTGGCCACCACCGGCGACGGCATCTACTTCCGCTGGTACCTCAACTCGCTGCTGTACGCCGGGATCGGCTCCGTGCTGTGCGCACTGGTGTGCGTCGCGGCCGGCTACGCCTTCCACGTCTACCGCTTCCCCGGCAAGGAGAAGCTGTTCGGCCTGGTGCTGCTGGGCGTGCTGGTGCCCACCACCGCGCTCGCCCTGCCGATGTACCTGCTGGCCTCCGAGCTCGGCATCGTCAACACCTTCTGGGCGGTCTTCCTGCCCTCGCTGGTCAACCCCTTCGGCGTCTACCTGGCCCGGGTGTTCTGCGCCGGCTACGTGCCGAACGAGGTCCTGGAGGCCGCCCGGATGGACGGCGCCGGGGAGCTGCGGACCTTCTGGTCGATCGGGCTGCGGATGGTGATGCCCGGCTTCGTGACCGTGCTGCTGTTCCAGTTCACCGCCATCTGGAACAACTTCTTCCTGCCGCTGGTGATGCTCTCCGACAGCAAGCTGTTCCCGGTCAGCCTCGGCCTGTTCAGCTGGAACGCCCAGACCAAGGCCTTCCCCGAGTACTACCCGCTGGTCATCACCGGCTCGCTGCTCGCCGTCGTGCCGCTCGTGCTCGCGTTCGTGCTGCTCCAGCGGCACTGGAAGGCCGGCCTGACCGCAGGGAGCGTCAAGTGAACCCGAACCCCGCCACCGCCGCGGACACCGCCGCCGCGACCGCGTCCGCCCCTACGCCCGACCGGGAGACCACCGTGCCAGACGGCCGGCCCGCCTGCCGCCCCCGCGCCGTCCTCGCCATGCACCGCGAGCTCGCCGGCCGCCTGATCGACCCGCACACGATGGCCCGGCTCACCGCGCTGGCCGACCTCGACCCGGCGCTCGTCCTGGACGACTTCACCACCCCCGAGGCCCGCGCCGCGCTCGCCGACGCCGAGGTGATCGTCTCCAGCTGGGGCTGCCCGCCGATCGACGAAGAGGTGCTGGCCGCCGCCCCGCGGCTGAGCGCCGTGATCCACGCCGCCGGCTCGGTCAAGCACCACGTCACCGAGGCCTGCTGGCGCCGCGGCCTGCAGGTCACCTCGGCGGCCTGGGCCAACGCCCTGCCGGTCGCCGAGTACACCGTCGCCGTCGTACTGCTCGCCAACAAGCGGCTACTGCCGATCCGCGAGGAGTACCGCAGCCGCCGCGCCCCGTACGACTGGCAGCTGGCGTACGCCACGGCGGGCAACTACCGGCGCACCGTCGGCATCGTCGGCGCCTCCCGGATCGGCCGGCGGGTACTGGAACTGCTGCGCCCGCACGACCTGGACCTGCTGCTGCACGACCCGTACGTCGACCCCGCCGAGGCCGCCCGGCTCGGCGCGCGCTCCGTCGGCCTGGACGAACTCTGCGCCGCCTCCGACGTGGTGAGCGTGCACGCCCCCGAACTGCCGGCCACCCGGCACCTGATCGACGGCCGCCGGCTCGCCCTGATGGCTGACGGGACCACCCTGGTCAACACCTCGCGCGGCTCCCTGGTCGACCAGGAGGCGCTGGTGCGCGAGGTCGCCTCCGGGCGCCTCGGCGCCGTCATCGACGTCACCGAGCCCGAGGTGCTGCCCGCCGACTCCCCGCTCTACGACCTGCCGAACGTCTTCCTCACCCCCCACGTGGCCGGCTCGCTCGGCGGCGAGCTGCACCGGATGGCCGCCGCCGCCGCGGACGAGCTCGCCCGCTACACCGCCGGGCAGCCCTTCGCCCACCCCGTCCTCGCCGAGGACGTCCACCGCACCGCGTGATCGCGCGCCGCGCCCCTGTGCCGCGCGGCCCCTCACCACGCGCACCGCCGCACGTGCCTCGCCACGCGCCCCGTCACGCGTGCCCCCGCACTACGCGCTCCCCGCACCAGCAACGAATCGGAGAACCCCCATGTCCCGCAGGGTGATCGGCATCGTCATGAACGGCGTGACCGGCCGGATGGGCTACCGCCAGCACCTGGTCCGCTCCATCCTCGCCATCCGCGAGCAGGGCGGCCTGCCGCTCGGCGACGGCGAGACACTGTGGCCCGAGCCGATCCTGGTCGGCCGCAACGCCGACAAGCTCAAGGACCTCGCCGACCGGCACGGCCTCACCCACTGGACCACCTCCCTCGACGAGGCCCTCGCCCACCCGCTCGCCGAGATCTACTTCGACGCCCAGGTCACCCCCGCCCGGGAGACCGCGCTGCGCACGGCGATCGCCGCCGGCAAGCACATCTACACCGAGAAGCCCACCGCCGAGTCGCTGGAGGCCGCGCTCGACCTCGCCCGGCTCGCCCGCGAGGCCGGCGTGTGCAACGGCGCCGTGCAGGACAAGCTCTTCCTCCCCGGCCTGCGCAAGCTCAAGCGGCTGGTGGACGGCGGCTTCTTCGGCCGGATCCTCTCCGTGCGCGGCGAGTTCGGCTACTGGGTCTTCGAGGGCGACTGGCAGCAGGCCCAGCGGCCGTCCTGGAACTACCGCGCCGAGGACGGCGGCGGCATGGTCCTCGACATGTTCCCGCACTGGCGCTACGTGCTGGACGGCATCATCGCCCCGGTCCGCTCGGTGTACGCCCACACCGCCACCCACATCCCGGAGCGGACGGACGAGCGCGGGCAGGTCTACCGGGCCACCGCCGACGACGCCGCGTACGGCGTCTTCGAGCTGGAGGGCGGCATCACCGCCCAGATCAACTCCTCCTGGGCGGTCCGGGTGGACCGCGACGAGCTGGTGGAGTTCCAGGTGGACGGCACCGAGGGCAGCGCGGTCGCCGGCCTGCGCGAGTGCCGCTTCCAGCACCGCGCCGCCACCCCCAAGCCGGTCTGGAACCCGGACCTGCCGGTGACCGAGCCGTTCCGCACGCAGTGGCAGCGGGTGCCGGACAACGAGGAGTTCGACAACGGCTTCAAGGCGCAGTGGGAGCTGTTCCTGCGCCACGTGACCACCGGCTCCCCGTACCACTGGGACCTGCTGGAGGGCGCCAAGGGCGTGCAGCTCGCCGAGCTCGGCCTGCGCTCCGCCCGCGAGGGGCGCCGGCTGGACGTTCCCGAGCTGTCCCTGTGACGGCCCGCCGGCCGCACCCCGACACGTCGGCCGCACCCCGGCCGGCCGCCCCGCACCCGGCCGCCGGGGAACCGACCGCCCCGCAGCCGCCCGCCGACGAGACGATTGCGCTGACACCATGACCGAGATCGACCTGCCCGGCCACGGCCGGATCCGGCTGCGCGAGCCCGCCGTGCTGCCCGCCTCCCCCGACGCCGCCCGCTCGCGGACGGCCTTCGCCGCCGCCCACGTGGTCGCCGACCCGCTGGGCGACAACGCACCCGGCGCACCCGCCGCCGTCGACTGGGACTCCACTCTCGCCTTCCGCCGCCACCTGTGGTCGCTGGGCCTGGGCGTGGCCGACGCGATGGACACCGCCCAGCGCGGCATGGGCCTCGACTGGCCCGCCACCCGCGAGCTGATCACCCGCTCCGGGGCCGCGGCCCGCGCCTGCGGCGGCCGGCTGGCCTGCGGCGTCGGCACCGACCAGCTCGCCCCCGGCGCCCACGCGCCGGCCGCCGTCCGCGCCGCTTACGAGGAGCAGCTGACCGTGGTCCAGGAGGCCGGCGCGCAGCCGATCCTGATGGCCAGCCGCGCCCTGGCCGCCGCCGCGCGCGGCCCGGAGGACTACCTGGAGGTGTACGGCGGGCTGATCGCCGGCTCCGACCGGCCGGTGCTGCTGCACTGGCTCGGCGAGATGTTCGACCCGGCGCTGTCCGGCTACTGGGGCTCCGCCGACCTCGACACGGCCACCGCCACCGTGCTGGAGCTGATCGGCGCGCACGCCGACCGGATCGAGGGCATCAAGGTCTCCCTGCTGGACGCCGACCGCGAGATCGCGCTGCGCCGCGCGCTGCCGCCCGGCGTGCGGATGTACACCGGTGACGACTTCCACTACCCCGAGCTGATCCGCGGCGACGAACGCGGCCACAGCCACGCCCTGCTGGGCGTCTTCGACCCGATCGCGGCCATCGCCGCGGCGGCGCTGCGGGCGCTCGACGAGGGCGACCTCGACCGCTACGAGGAGCTGTTCGCACCGACCGTGCCGCTGGCCCGGCACCTGTTCGCCGCGCCGACCTTCCACTACAAGACCGGCGTGGTCTTCCTCGCCTGGCTGGCGGGCCACCAGGACCACTTCACCATGGTCGGCGGTGCGCAGAGCGGGCGTTCGCTGCCCCACCTGGTGGAGCTGTTCCGGCTCGCGGACGCGGCCGGGGTGCTCCCCGACCCGGATCTCGCGGCCGACCGGATGCGCCGGCTGCTCGCGGTCGCGGGGGTGGCGGCATGAGCGGCTCCCCCGCGGTGACCGGCCTCGACCGGCTGTCGCTCAACCAGATCACCACCAAGGGCTGGAGCCTGCCGGAGGCCGTGCGGGGCTGTGCGGACGCCGGCATCCCGGCCATCGGGCTGTGGCGCGACAAGGTCGCCGAGACCGGCCTGGCCCGCTCCGCGAAGCTGTGCCGGGACGCCGGGCTCGCCGTCAGCAGCCTCTGCCGGGGCGGTTTCCTGACCGCCGACGGGCCCGAGCAGCGCCGGGCCGCGCTCGCCGACAACCTGCTGGCCATCGAGGAGGCCGCCGAACTCGGCACCGACACCCTGGTGCTGGTCGTCGGCGGCCTGCCGGCGGGCAGCCGCGACCTGGTCGGCGCGCGCGCCGCCGTCGCCGACCTGCTCGCCGAACTCGCGCCGCACGCGGGCGACTTCGGCGTGCGGCTGGCGATCGAGCCGCTGCACCCGATGTTCTGCGCCGACCGCGCGGTGGTCTCCACCCTGGGCCAGGCGCTCGACCTCGCCGCCCCGCACCCCGCCCGGCAGGTCGGCGTGGTCGTCGACAGCTACCACGTCTGGTGGGACCCGGCGCTGCCCGAGCAGATCGCCCGCGCCGGGCGGGAGGGCCGGATCGCCTCCTACCAGGTGTGCGACTGGACCCTGCCGCTGCCCGCCGACGCCCTGCTCGGCCGCGGCCACGTGGGCGACGGCCACATCGACTTCCGCGCCCTCACCGGCCTGGTCACCGCCGCCGGGTACGAGGGCTGGATCGAGGTCGAGATCTTCAACCAGGAGATCTGGGACACCCCGGGCGAGCTGACGCTGCGCACCCTGATCGAGCGCCACCTCACCCATCTGGCCTCGCCGTGAGGGTCGTCGTCGCGCCCGACTCCTTCAAGGGCACCGTCGGCGCCCGGGACGCCGCCCTCGCCCTGGCCGCCGGCTGGCGCTCGGTGCGGCCGGACGACGAGCTGCTGATCCGTCCGATGGCCGACGGCGGGGAGGGCACACTCGACGCACTCGCGGCGGCCCTGCCCGGCGCCGTCCTGCACCCGGTCCCCGGCTGCACCGGCCCCGACGGGCGGCCGGTCACCGGACGCTACGCACTGCTGCCGGACGGCACCGCGCTGGTCGAACTGGCCGACACCGGCGGCCTGCCGCTGCTCGGCGGCGCCCTCGCCCCGCTCACCGCCGGCACCCGCGGCACCGGCGAGACCATCGCCGCCGCGCTGGACGCCGGTGCGCGGCGGGTGACCGTCGCGCTCGGCGGCTCCGCGTCCACCGACGGCGGTGCCGGGCTGCTGGCCGCCCTCGGCCTGCGGCTGCTGGACGACACCGGCGCCGACCTCCCGGACGGCGGCGGCGCCCTCCCCCGGGCCGTCCGGCTCGATCGCACCGCCCTGCGCGCCGCCCCGGCGGGCGGTGTCCGGGTGCTGACCGACGTCACCAATCCGCTGCTCGGCCCCGGCGGAGCGGCCGCGGTGTACGGACCGCAGAAGGGCGCCGACCAGGACGGGACCGCCCTGCTGGAGGCAGGGCTGCGCCGCTTCGCCGAACTGCTCGGGGGCGACCCGGACCTCCCCGGATCGGGCGCGGCCGGCGGCACCGCCTACGGCCTGGTGACCGCCTGGGGCGCCCAGGTGGTCCCCGGTGCGGCGGCGGTGGCCGGGCTCACCGGACTCGACGAGGCCCTCGCCGGGGCCGGCCTGGTGATCACCGGTGAGGGCCGGTTCGACGGCACCAGTCTGCTCGGCAAGGCGGTCGGCGAGGTCCTCACCTGCGCGCGGCGGGCCGACGTCCCCGCCCGGGTCGTCGCCGGCGAGTCCGCCGACCCCGCCGCGCTCACCCTCACGGAGCTGTCCGGCGACCCGGCCGACGCCCGCCACCGGGCCGCCCACTGGCTCACCACCGCCGGCGCCCACCTGGCCCGCACCCACCCCACCGGCTGACCAGCCGACCGTGCCCCGGGTGCCGCCGCGCGGTGCCCGGGCGGGAGGAGCGGATCACCCGCGTGGTTCGCCCGGCCGCCTCCTGTCTGCGGGACGCCGAGCGCGATCTGGTCGAGCGGTACGTCGCGGCCGCGTGACACCCGGTCCGCCGCCGTCGCGGTGGGTCTTCCCCCGCCCACCGCCGCCGGCTGCCATACTCCGCAGATGGGCAACGCGGACGACGACCCGGGGAAACCCGTCGCGGCGGCCGGAAGGCACCGCGGCGAACCGCACGAGGCGGGCGGCCTGGGCGGCCGGCTGAACTGGCTCCGCGCCGCGGTGCTGGGGGCCAATGACGGGGTGGTGTCGACGGCCGGGCTCGTGGTGGGCGTGGCGGGTGCGCAGGCCACGTCGAGCGAGCTCCTGACCGCCGGTCTGGCCGGGCTGCTGGCCGGATCGCTGTCGATGGCCGCCGGGGAGTACGTCTCGGTCAGCACCCAGCGGGACTCCGAGCGGGCGGCGCTGGCGCAGGAGCGACGCGAGCTCGCCACCGCGCCGCAGGAGGAGCTCGACGAGCTGACCGGCCTGTACGTCGCCAAGGGCCTGACGCCCCAGCTGGCACGGCAGGTCGCGGTGGAACTGACGGCACACGACCCGTTGGCCGCACACGCCGAGGTCGAGCTGGGCATCGACCCCGAGGAGCTCACCAACCCGTGGCACGCCGCCGGGGCCAGCTTCGCGGCGTTCACGGTCGGCGCCCTGCTGCCGCTGCTGGCCATCGTGCTGCCGCCGGCCGACGCCCGGATCGCGGTGACCGTGGCCTCCGTGCTCGTGGCCCTCGCCGTGTGCGGCTGGGGTTCCGCCCGCCTCGGCAGGGCGCCCGTCCGGCCCGCCGTCCTGCGCAACGTCGCCGGCGGCGCCCTGGCCATGGCGATCACCTACGCGGCCGGAGCCCTGCTGCACGCCTCCACACTCTGAGGTCCCGCGGCCCGGAACACTCCGTCCCCTCCGGAGCTCAGTACTCGTTCTTGATGACGAAGAACGATCCGCGGATGGTGCCGGCGAGCTTCGACTTCTGCCGTGCGAACTTGAACCGTGGGGCGAGTTCCTCGGGGACCTCCATCCCGTCGGAGAGCTTGAACCCGACCGCCCGCTTCCCGGAATCGTCCACGGTGTACATCACGTTGACCGACAGGCCGCTCTCGTAGAAGACGTAGGCCATCCGGATGTTCTCGACCTGGAACGCCGTGGCTTCCAGCGGCCTGGACGCGATGACGATCTCGCGTTCCTCCCGGAGGATGCGGTGCACCCAGTCGACGACCTCCGCGGCGTCCTCCGCGCGTTCCACCGTGAAGACGTGGTCGTACTTGTTCTTGAAGTAGCGGGCCTCGTTGGCGCGGAGCCCGGCGAGCGCTTCCGCGACGGGTGACGACTCCAGGCCGACGGTCGACACGGTGGCGAAATCCACGGTGTAGGTCATGACGGACTCCCTCTCAACGGCCTCGACCGCATCAACGGCGCCGCGGGCCATGGAGCGGCCCGTTCGGGGTGTGCCTGTGCACCGGTCCGGCGACGGCGGGGGCGTCGATCGTAACAATCCGCCGCCTCCCGCCCCGGGAACGGCCGAACGGCGTGTCCGCCGCGGCGGGGCCGCCCCGGGCCGGCGGCCGGTCGGTTCCGCGCCCGCCACCGTCGGCGCGGTTGGCCGTTGACCGTACGGCGGGCGAGCGGCACCGGTAGCGTCTGCGGTATGGGAACGACCGAACGCCTTTGGGCGGCAGTGGTGTTGACGATCGCCTGCCTGGCAGCGAGCGGATGCTCCGGGGGCAGCACCCCGGCCGCGGACACGGCCTCGGCGGGGAGCACGACAGGGAGCGCGGCGGAGGACATCGAGGCCGGCGAGTTCGCGTCCGGCCACCTCCGGAACATCGTCGAGTCGGTGTACATCTCCGGAACCGCGGGGCTGCGCGGCGGCCAGGTGTTCCGTCCCGAGCCGGGAAAGCAGCTGACCCTCACGCCCTGCCGGCTGGAGCAGCCGCAGGTCGGCGTGCAGATCCTCGACAAGGACCGCGCGGGGGTTCCGGTCGTGCCTGTTCCGGCGCTCTACGAGTTGCGGGTCCCTGCCGAGGCCGACGGTCTGTGGGTGAGCGTGTACGTGCTCGCGCGCGACGCGGACAAGACCAAAGTGCTCACCGACCTGGTGACGGCCGGCCGCGCGTGCGAACCGCGCAAGGTCACGAGCACCGACCACCCCGCGACGGCGACCGCGCCGGCACTTTCCACGGCGCCGGTGCTGACCACCGCGGGGATCACCTCGGGACCGGACGGCCCCGGTGTGGCCGTGCTCAGCAGGTCGACCCCCGCCACCTCGGCCGCCACCACCCCGCCGAGGACCCCGGGCTGGACCATCGGTCCGGACGGGAGGCTCGCGCCCGACGGCGATCTGCTGGCCGCCTCCAAGCCCGGCCCGGCGCCCGTCGACTACGGCGAGGCGGTGTTCTACGGCACCAACGGCCGCGTCCTGGTCGAAGTGGTCAAGGTCGGCAAGAACCACGTCTCGACGAGCACGTCCGAAACCCCCGCCGCCGAGGAGGCGTATCCGGCCGCGCAGCGGGCCCTCGCGGCGCTGCTCGGCGGCTTCAAGGGCCTGCCGGACTGACCCGGCATCCGCCGGAAGCGGAGTCTCCAATTCCTTGACAGGCCATGTGACTTATCACACCATGAACAGAGGTCGCCCCGAGTCCCGGACGACCACCCCCACACCGAAGGAGACAGACATGCGGAAGATGACGATCCGTAAGTCCGGCACCGTCGCGCTGACCGGCAACACCCGCCGGCTCTGGTTCGAGTGGTGCTGGTAACTCCGGCGCACCACCACTGACACCGGTGGCGTGCCGGGCGTTCCAGGAGCCCCGGCGCGCCACCAGGCGGCAGCCACCGTCGGAAGCGACGGCCACCGGCAGCCCGCAGCGGGCCCGTCGGCGCGAGGAGGAGTCAGTCGAGCATGCGGCACGTCTGGCTGGAGGCACCCCGGCCCCGGGACCGGCGCGCGGCGGCCGCCGGAGCCGAAGGGCTCCTGGGCACCTTCGACTGCCGGGTCTGGCAACGCGGCCCCTACGGCGGAGTCGGTGAGTTCGTCCGCCGCCTCGTCCTCGACCAGGGGCACTCCCCACTGGTGGCCCGCCACCAGGTCGAACTCCTCTGCGCGGTAAGGGACTTGAAGCCAGCGATGCCGTGGGCCACCGAGGCCGTCGCGGCCCTGGACGTCGCGGACGTCCAGATCAGGTTCCACCCGGCCCGACGCACCCGTCATCTCGCCTACGGGACCGGCGAGTTCGTCGCGGCCTGGGCGGCGGGGCGCAGGGCGCCGGCCGCCGTCGTGCTCGACCGGCTGGACCAGGCGGACGCCACCACCGTCGAACTCATCGACGTCCTGCTGCGGCGCGTCGACCCGTCCCGGCTGAGGCTGTACGTCGGTGGCGCCTCACTGCCCGACGCGCTCGCGGAGACCGTCGCCGAGTTCGCCCGGCCCCTCGCCGTCGCCCCGTCCGGGCCGGCCACCGAGGACGCCGCCCCGGCCCACGACCCCGCCTGGCACGACGAACGCGCCGACGAACTGGCCGCCACCGGCGACTGGTCCTGGCAGCTGGGCGCGATCCCCTACCACCGCGAACGCGGCACCCGCCCGGCCACCGACGGTGTCGACGCGCTGCGCACCGCCCTCGGCTCGGCCCTGAACAGCGGCTTCTACGAGCACGCCGTCCGGCTGGCCGAGCGCGGCCTGCCGCTGGTCACCCCGTCGGCGGACACCCGGAACTGGTGGGCCTTCACCACCATGCTGGCCACCGCGCTGACCGCCCTGGACCGCCCGGCGGAGGCGCTCGCGCTCTACGACCACGCCCGGCAGGTCACCGACGAGCCGAGGATCCACCTGTCCGCCGCCTACTCCACCGCCATGCTGCACGCCCGCCACCTTCCGGCGCCCGCCCGGGACCTGGCCGCCGCCCGCACCTGGCTGGAGCGCGCCCTCACGCTCGCCGGGCAGATCGACGACCCGCGCGAGCGCGCCGTCACCACCGTCTTCCACCGCCAGGGCCTGGCCCTGCTGGACAGCCGGGCCGGTGACCACGCGGCGGCACTGCGGACGGTCGAGGAGGGCATCGCGAGGCTCGCCGAGACCCTGGCGCCCGGCGAACGCCCCCAGGACCGCGCCCGGCTGGTGCACAACCGGGCCCAGCTGCACCTCGCGCTGGGCGATCCGGACCGCGCGCTCGCCGATCTCGACGCGGTGATCGCGCAGGACCCGCAGAACGCCGAGTACTACGTCGACCGGGCCGCCCTCCACCGGGCCACCGGGCGGCCGGACGATGCGATCGCCGACTACGGCACCGCGATCCGCCTCGGTCCGCACCTTCCCGAGGCGTACTACAACCGCGCCGAGACCCACACCGACCTGGGCCGGACGCAGGCGGCCCTGGCCGACCTCGACCGGACCCTGCGGATCGCCCCCGACCACCTCGACGCGCTGGTCAACCGGGCCGGCCTGTACCTGGACAGCGGCGAGCCCGACCTCGCCGAACGCGACGCGAACGCGGGCCTGAGCCTGTCCCCCGGCCAGCCCCACCTGCTGTGCGTGCTCGGCCTGGTCGAGTCCGAACGCGGCCGCCTCCCCGAGGCCGAGGCCCTGCTCACCCAGGCCGTCGAGCGCGCCCCCGAACTGCCGACCGCGTGGGCCAACCGCGCGGCGGTCCGCTTCGAACGGGGCGACGTCCCCGGCGCCGTCGGCGACCTGGACCGCGCCATCGCCCTGGACCCCGACCCCCTCGCCCTCTACAACCGGGGACTGGCCCACCGTCGGCTCGGCAACCGCTCCGCCGCCGTCGAGGACTTCACCCGCGCACTTGCCGCCGCCCCCGGCCCGGACCCCGAGCTGCGGGCCGAACTGCGCGCCGAGCTGGCCCGGGAACGGGCCCGCTGAACCCCGCCCCGGGGCCGACCACGGGCCGGCCCCGGGACGCCACTACTCAGCCGCTACTCGATGGGGCCGATCAGCCAGTTCCCCGGTGCGTTCTCGTCGGTGCTCAGGTAGAACTCGGTGATGGCCGCCCTGAACTCCTCGTGGCTGATCGCCCCGTTGCCGTCCCGGTCGAGCCGCCGGAAGGCGTCCCCCGAGTGCTCGGGCGGGATTCCCAGGGCGCTGTACATGCGCACGTACTCGTCCTGGCTCAGCTCCCCGTCACCGTTGGTGTCCAGCGCACGCATCAGGGCGTCGGCGATCGCCAGCACCGCCGACCCGAAGTGCTCCGGAGCCGTGACGTTGACCTCCATGACGTCGAGGAACTCCTTGCGGCTGATCCTCCCGTCCCCGTCGGCGTCCCCGTGCGCGAGCAGCACTCGCCACCACTCCTCGAACGCCTCCCGCATCGCCGAGGCGTTCTCCCGGTCGTCCTCCCCTGCCAGCCCGCTGAAGAGATCCCCCATCGCCCGGAAGTCGTCCTGCGTGAGCAGGCCGTCACCACCCTGGTCGAACCAGTCGAAGAGCATGGTGAACTTCTGCTTCTTCACCTTGGCCGGCATGCCTTCTCCCTCGCTCCCGCCCGACGGCGCAGCCCGCCGCTCCACCCAGGCTCCCGACGCACGTTAGGTCGAAGCCGAACGGTGAGACCATGGCCCGGGGGGAAGTTCACACCTTCGATGGAACAGCGCACCATCGAAGGTGTGGTCCGGGCGCGAGGGCGAGGTGCCGATCCCCGCCGGTTTCACGGTGCAACTGTTCCTGTGCCTGACCGCCGGCATGGTGGCGTACTTCGTGATCCAGCCGTAGGGACGGTACGTCCACAGCTGGGCCGAGGATGGAACCGAAACGGACAAAGTAGGATGAATAAACTCCGGCGCTACGCGCGGAGAGATCCATAAATGATCCATTTTGCCCGATTCATCTCCCGCTTCACATGCACGGAGCCACCCTCATGGACAATCTGTCCACCGCCGACACCGGCGGCGCCGTAGAGACACGCGGTATCGAGCCCGTCCCGGACCACGAGCGCCGGGGCAGGGTCCGCGAGCTCTTCCCGACCTGGGTCGCGGCCAACATCAGCGTCCTGCTTCTCACCATGGGTGCGGCCCTGGTGGTGTTCAACCGGTTGAACTTCTGGCAGGTCCTGGTCGTCGCCGCGTGCGCCGCACTCGTCTCCTTCGGCCTGGTCGGCGTGGTGTCGGTCTCCGGGAAGTGGGGCGGCGCCCCCGGTGCCACGCTCTCCCGGGCCACCTTCGGGGTGCGCGGCAACCTCTTTCCCGGCGCGATCCTGTGGATCGCCCGGTTCGGCTGGGAGACGATCAATGCCGTCACCGGCGCCTACGCCGTCCTGACCGTCCTCGACCTGCTGTTCGGTGTGAGGAGCAACACCGCGCTGATCGTGGTCACGCTCGTCGCCTTCGTCGCCGCCACCTTCCTGGTCTCCGGGCTGGGCCGCAAGGCGCTGAACATCTGCAACACCTGGTCGACGTACCTCTTCGGCGTCTTCAGCGTCCTGGTGCTGGGCTACCTGATCGCGACCATGCCCTGGAGCGAGGTCTTCGCCAAGCCCGCGGGGACCACCGCGATGATGATCGCCGGCATCGGGACCATCGCCGCCGGCGGCATCAGCTGGGTCCCCACCGGCCCGGACTTCGCCCGCTACCTGCCGCACTCCGCCTCCGGCCGGAAGATCGTCGGCGTGACGGTCTCCGGTGCCGGCCTGGTGATGGTGCCGATGGTGCTGATGGGCGCCGTGATGGCGGTGGCCTCCCCCGGGCTGGCCGACGCCGCGGACCCGGTCTCCTTCCTCGGCGACCTGCTGCCGACCTGGCTGGCCGTGCCGTACCTGCTGACCGCGATCGTGGGCATGCTGCTGATCAACAGCCTCTCCATGTACTCGGCCGGCTTCACCGCGCAGACCATGGGCGTGAAGCTGCCGCGTGCCATGGCCGTCAGCATCAACGCCGTGATCTCGCTGGTCGCCGGCCTGCTGCTGATGCTGGTCGCCAAGAGCTTCCTGGGCTCCTTCATCACCTTCCTGATCCTGCTCGCCGTCTCCTTCTCGGCCTGGATCGGCGTCTACGCGGTGGACATGTTCCGGCGCCGCAGGCGCGCGGTGCGCTACGACGCCGACGCGCTGATGGACACCAGCAGGAACAGCCGCTACTGGTACACGGGCGGCTTCTGCTGGCAGGCCATGGTGTCCTGGGTGCTCGCGCTGCTGACCGGGCTCGCCTTCACCAAGTGCGACTGGTTCGCCGGCCCGCTGTCCGGTACGCCCATCGGCCGGTACGGGCTCGCCTGGGCGGCGACCATCGTGATCTCCGCCGCGATCATGGCCGTGCTCCCCACGCCCCGGGAGAAGGCCCCGGCCGCCGGGTCGGACACCGAGCCGGTCACCGAGCCGGCCGCCGACCTCCAGGCGGAGCGGAGCGAGGCGGTCACCGTCTGACCTCGGACACCCCCGGACCGCCCGGCAGCAGCCTCGACCGAGCCTGCGACCGGGCGGTCCGGTTTTGTCACGTGTGCGCAGCACCCACTGCGGCGGGGTCAGGCCAGCGGGCGGCAGAGCAGGGCGTCCGGGACGCCGTAGTGGAGCCACTTCCAGGTGTAGGCGACGCCCGCGACGTACTCGGTGTCGGCGCACTGGCCCTTGTAGTGCCCCGGGGCCCAGTCACTGGCGGTGGAGCCGCCGGTGGCCGGGCGGTTGTCGCCGTGGTCGAACCAGACGGTCCGGCCGGTGCGGGGCAGCGGGGTGGCGGACGGGGCGCAGAGCAGGGCGGACATGGCGTTCCGGTTGACGCTGTAGCCGACGGCGAAGGTGCCGGCGGGGCACTGGAGCTTGTCGTAGCCCGGAGCCCAGTCACCCTCGGTGACGTGGCGCTGGTCGGCGACGGTGACCCAGGTGCCGCTGCCGGTGGCGGGCGAGCCGGCGTCGGTGCACAGGCCGCGGCTGTCGCTCCGGCCGAGGCCGGCCAGGCGCTGGCCGTCGGGGCAGTTGCCCTTGCGGTTGCCGCTGCTCCAGTCCGGCAGGGCCAGCATGCGACCGGAGACGTTCTGGTCGCCGTGGTCGAGGTCGAGCATGTTCCAGTGGTTCACCGGCGCGACCCGGCCGCGGTACGAGGGCGCGTCGAGCAGCTTGTTCCAGTCGGCGGCCCGCCAGTCGCCCGGGTCGCCGAGCCCGAGCCGCCGGCCGTCGGCGTCGTAGGAGAGCAGGGCCCAGTTGTCGTTCGGGACGCCGCCGCTCTGCCAGCCGACCAGCGGCCAGACCGCGAAGTCGGTGTCGTTGGCGGCGAGGATGTCGGTGAAGCGGTCGAACCAGCCCTGTTCCGCGGTGTTCGTGGAGCCGCGCCCGGCGGCACTGAACTCGCTGATCCACACGGGCGCGGTGAAGTGCTGGCCTGAGCGGGTCACGAAGAGCGCCTCCTCGTCGACCACGCGCGCGAGCTGCTCGGGCGTGAAGTCCTGGTAGCGCGGGTCGTTCGTGGCACCCGCGCCACCGGCCGCGCCGGTGTTGGCCGGGCCGGTGTAGGCGTAGAAGTGCGCGGCGTAGACCAGCTTGTCGGACCGGACGAGCGTGTTCGACAGGGTCGCGACCGGGGCGAGCACCGGCCGTCCGTGGGAGAACCCGGCGGCGGGGATGCCGTACCAGTTGATCCCCTCCATGATCACCAGCATGTCCGGGTCGGCCCGCAGGATCCGGTTGCCGGCCTCCTCGAAGGCGGCGTACGCGTCGTGGCCGTCGCCCATCCCCCAGTTGGGGTCGTCCCAGACGTCCCGGCGGACCTCGTTGCGCAGGTCGGCGCCGACGACGCGCTTGTCGGCCTCGTAGCGGTTCACCATGAACAGCCAGTCGTCCTCCCACTGCTGGGTCGTCTGGCCGCTGTTCCACCGCTCGTTGCCGTCCAGGCCGCAGCAGAACCGGTAGCCGGTGGTGTGGTTGTTGAGGATCACCGCGAAGCCGTCGGCGGTCAGCGCGGCGACGACGGCGTCGTACACCTGGAGCGGGGTCCTGCCCCTGAGCTGCGGGTTGGCGGTGACGGCGGCGTCCGGGACGGGGGTGGTGTCGTGGATCATCGCGTTGGCGAACGGGAGCCGGACGCTGTTCAGGCCCAGGCTGTGGAGGTCCGCGAGGATCCGGCCGATCGGCGCCCGGTCCAGACCGAGCGGGATGTTGTACGACACCTGGCGGGCCTGGTTGTTCGCCGGATCCGTGGTCGAACCGTTGCCCTCCCAAGTGCCCTGGGCGCCGGCCCAGTTGCCCGCCTTCAGCTTGAACCGGTCGCCGTTCGCGTCGACGATGTAGCGGCCTCGGGTGCTCAACGGGCCGGTCCAGGAGGCGGCGAGCGCGGCGCCGTCCAGGACCGGCGTGGCGGCCGCGGGGGCGGGCGCGGCGGCGTACGGGGCCGCGGCCGGAAGCGCGGTGGCCGGGGCGGCGGCCGCCGTCCCGGTGAGGAGGGCCGCTGCCGCGACGGCGGCCGCGACGCGTCGGGGTCGGATCCGCGGCACGCGGGCCGGACTGCTGGGGTTCACGAGGTCTCCATGGGTGGAGCGGGGGGCAGGGAGTGCTGACGGTACGTCTGACCGGCACCCGGGAACAGGGGAGCCGCCCGGCGAGCCAAGCCTGCCCGACCGGTCGGATCAATCCGGGGCCGTCCCCATTCATTGCCGGACGGCGGGCGGAAAGAATAGGTAGTCCGATACGCCCGACGGTGCACACGGAAATCGGGCCTCGGCATCAATTCACCGTTGCGTACCCGAATGTGACTACTGGTCGGATCGCCCGAATTCGCCTCGTCGGAGCATCCGGGACCGAATCGCCCGGCGCGCCGCATTAACCGCAGGGGAAAAGCCCGTTCCCGAATCGTGAAATCTCGGTAAGGGCAATCCGAGAACCGTGCGAACCGGTCAGCGGCGCCTTGGGCGGCTGCTAAGTTACCCGTCGGTCAGGAGCGGCGTGCGGCTGCTCCGGGCCGTCGTGCCCCACCGCAAGTCACCACTGCTCCAGCACCGTTGACCGGAAGGGACCCTCCACGTGACCGTGCGCAAGCTGACCCTGTCAGCAGCCGCGACAACCACCGTGCTCCTCCTCTGCGGCACCGTCCTGAACGGGGCGGCGGTGGCATCGGCCGCCGCCGTCACCACGACCACGGCGGCCACTGTGGCCGCCGTGAACGCCGTGGACGCCGCTTCGCCCGCGTCGCCCGGTGTGCCGGCGACCCTGGCACCCCCGAGCTCCGACAGCGCCTCCGACACCACCGAGACGGCCGCGGCCACGGTGGCGAACCCGGCGCAGGGCAGCGCGCCGGCCACCGCCACGACCGCCCCCGGCCTCACGCTCTCCGCGTACGACGCGAGCACCGGCACCGCCGAACTCGCACCGGTCGCGGCCGATGCGCAGTCACCGTCCGGCCCGGCCGCGGCTCCCGGCGCCGCCGAGGCCGCCGCGGTCGCCGTGCGGCCCGGGCAGCTGATCGACAGCCCGCCCACCCCGGCGGCGCCGCACGGCGCGCTGGTCGCCGTCACCGGCGTGCAGCCGACCACCGACGGCAAGGTGGCCGTCACCACCCGCCCGGCCACGCTCCCCGAGCTGCTCGGTGCGACCAGCACCAGCCTGCACAGCGCCGTCAGCCCCAGCGCGTTCCAGGTCCAGCCGCAGATCGGCGGCGTCCAGGTCACCACCGACCTCGGCGCCACCGCCGGCCGGGGCTCCGTCTCCGGCAGCCTGGGCCTCAGCGCCGACACCACCGTCCCGCTGCCGAACGGCTCCTCGGCGCGGCTCTCCGGCTCGGTCTCGCTCACCCCGGCCGTCGACTTCTCCTACCGGGGCGGCCTCGGCCTGATCGACCCCCAGCAGGCGCGGATCGGCTTCAGCCTGGGCACCCACGCCGACTGGCACGTCAGCGCGGACCTCACGGCGAGCGCCACGGGCATCCGGATACCGCTGGCCACGTACAGCGCCAGTCCCGTGGTGATGGTGGGCCCGCTGCCCGTCGTCATCAACCTGAAGTTCACCCTCTCCGCCGACATCGCCGCCGACGGCACCGTCACCCTCGACGCCGAGCAGGCCTACGACGGCCAGTGGGGCGTCCACTCCGACTACGTCAAGGGCCCGGGCTGGACCACCACCACCGACCCCGGGACCTCCACCGTCACCCCGCTGCGCCTCAAGCTCAAGGGTTCCGCCTCGGCGAAGGCCGGCCTGCTCGCCGAGGGCTCCATCGCCCTGTACGACACGATCGGCGTGAAGGCCTCGATCGAGCCGTACCTGCGGGCCGCCGTCAGCGGCTCGGTCGTCCTCGGCGGCGCCGGCGGCACGCCGGAGGTCAACGGCACGGCCGCGCTCTACGGCGGAATCGACATCAACGGGGCGCTGACGGCGCGGCTCGCCGTGCTCGGCACGCCGATCCTCTCGGCCGATCTGCCCTTCCTCGCCTTCCACCGCGAATGGCTGCTCACTTCGGCGAGCACCGGCCCGAACCCGCCGCGCCTGGTGGACTGGACCGCGCTCAGCTCCGGCCTGGGCGACGACCAGCACTCCGCCCACCTGAGGACCCGGCCGGACTGGGACCCGTACGCCCTCAAGGCCTCCTGCCCGGACGGCAGCCGGCTGATCGGACTCAGCCACGGCGGCGACGACGGCCTGTGCACCGACGCCACGAAGGCGGACCTCTGGGACGCCGGCCACGCGTTCGTCGTCGACCACGGCGGCACCTACGTGACCACCGACTGGGCGCCGGGCTACACGAAGGCCCAGTGCCCCACCGGATCCTTCGTGTCCGGATACGGCCGCAACGGCCGGACGATGAGCGTACTGTGCGCCAAGTCGGCGACCCCACTCGGCACTTCGACCCGCACGGTCGGGTTCGACAAGGGCGACGACCGCCCCGCGGTGGCGGGCGGCGGTGACTTCGCGTACGGCTTCGCCAAGGGCCAGTGCGCCAACGACGAGTTCATCGCGGGCGTGGCCTACAGCCAGCCCTGGTGGCAGCTGTGGGCGGCGCGGCCGTACGCGCTGCTCTGCCAGAAGCTCGCCTGAGCACCGCCTGAGCGCCCCCGCCCGGCCGAGCGGAGCGGTCCGGCCCCGAGCGATCGGGGCCGGACCGCAGACGCCGGCTGGCCGGGCGCGACGTGCCCCGGGCCGGGGCGCTCGCCTGGGCGGAGCGGCTCGGGCTGCCTGCCGGGGCGCCCTTTGCCGTCTCCGGGACGCTCGCCGCGGACGGTGGCGCCGATCGCGCCGAATGACACCGCGACGAGTCGGATGACGGCCGGGGCGGGCCGCTTCCGGCGACGGACCGACTCCGGTTTGGGGTAAGCAGGTTGACGTATTATTCGCCGCCGAACGCGCCCGGGCGTTGACCGCGGGGCGCGCCGGGGATTGGCTTGCCCGGAAAGCCCGCCACCGGGAGGGAGCCCGGCCGGGCGAGCAGAGGGGAAGACCTCATGACACGTACCACCCGGACGATCCGCAACCGGTGGCGGGCGGGCGGCGGTCTGCTGGCCGCGGCCACGCTGGTCGCCGCGACCGCCGCCACCGCGATCGCCGCCCCGGCCCAAGCCGGCCCGGTGCCACGCGGCACCGTCCAGGTCAGCACCGGGCTCAACGGCGCCGTGCCGGACGGCCAGTCCTCCGGCCAGGGCGTCAGCGCCGACGGCCGCTACGCCCTGTTCACCTCCTGGGCCACCAACCTGGTGGAGCAGCCCGGGAAGAGCTGGCGCGACGCCTTCGTGACGGACCTGCGCACCGGCCGCACCGAGCGCGTCAACCTGTCCGACTCGGGCGAGCCGCTGGCCGGTTTCACCGACTACGTCGCGATCAACGCCAACGGCCGCTACGTCGCCTTCGACAGCGACGCCGAGGGTGTGGTGCCCGGCGCGCGGGTGGCGGGGCGCGACGAGGTGTACGTCCGCGACCGCTGGACAGGGCGCACCGAGCTGATCAGCGGCAGCCTGGCCAACACCGACACCGACCAGTACCACGCCTCGTACGCGCCGTCGATCAGCGCCGACGGCCGGTACGTGGCCTTCGTGTCCTCCCGGACCGACCTGGACCCGACGGTGGTGGACACCGAGCCCTCGCTGAACAGGCCGTACACCTGGAAGTACAACGTCTACCTGACCGACCGCCGGACCCACACCACCCGGCTGGTCTCCCGCGACGCGAACGGCAAGCCGGGCGAGAGCCTCTCGCTGCACCCGACGATCAGCGCGGACGGCCGCACCATCGGCTTCTCCTCGCTGTCCCAGCTGCTGCCGGAGGAGCAGGCCCCCGGCCTCGCCGCGGCGTCGGCCGCGGCGTCCGCGGACACGGAGCTCACCCCGAGCGCCGCCGAGGCCGCGCGGCGCAGCACCCCGCAGGGCCCGGCGGAGACGGTCCTCTCCCACCCGACGTCCGCCGTCTACTACACGTACGACGTGCGCTCCGGGAAGCTGACCCCGGTGAGCGCGGGCCTCGACGGCACGCTGGGCTACTCGAGCTTCGACGCGACGATCAGTCCGGACGGGCGGCGCGCGATCTACACCCTGCCCGAGCCCGGCGGCTCGACCAGCGGTCACCGCTACCACACGGTGCTCCACGTCCGGGACCTGAGGACGGGCACGGTGACGAAGGTCAGCGGCGGCCTGCCGGGCACCAGCTCGGTCGGTTCCTCCGACCACGGCTCGATCACCGCCGACAACCGCTGGGTCTACTTCGAGTCGGCGGCCGACAACCTGGTGCCCGGCCCGCAGCACCCGGGCTGGGACGTCTACCGCCAGGACCTGCGCACCGGCCGTACCGAGCGGGTGTCCACCGCGCCGGACGGCTCGCTCGGCAACGGCTCGTCGACGGCGCCCTTCGTGGACGCCGCCGGCCGCGCGGTGGTGTTCGGTTCGACCAGCGGCAACCTGGTGGCCGGCACCGACGCCCCGCCGACCGAGAACTCGCAGGCCTTCGCCGCGTTCGTCGGGCGCCACCGGGGTGGCGGCGGCGACGACCAGGGCGAGAACGAGAACGGCTGACCGGTTGCCGTGCCCCGGCGTGCGTGCACGCCGGGGCACGGCCTGGGGCGGCGGCGTGCGCGGTGCGGTGGGGGTGTGCGCGACCGGCTCCGCTCCCCCGGACGGGGCCGTGCGGGGGACGGCGGATGGCTGCGCGGCACCGTCCGGGGCGGGACAACCGCCTGGTTCGACGGTTCGGGCCCGGCCAAACCGGCGCGCGAGAGCCCGGCGGCGAGCGCGGTGCGACACCGGGCGCCCGGCCTCCGGCCTTGGCAGGGATCACCCGAACGGCGGACGCTCGGTGCGCAGCCGATCACCGGCTGACGTCCACCAGCCCCAGGAGGGCCACCCATGTCGTTCCCGCGTGCCCGCATCGCCGCCGCCGTCCTGCTCGTCGCCGGAGCCACCGCCGCGGCCGTCCCGGCCCAGGGTGCCGACGGCCACCGTGCCCTGAGCCACTTCGACGACGGCAGCTTCGAGACGCCCAAGGCCCCGGCGAACGGCTTCGTCGAGCTGACCGCCGGTCGGACCATCGGGCCGTGGACCGTCACCGCCGGCAGCGTCGACCTGACCGGCGCCGGCTTCTGGCAGGCCGCCGAGGGAGACCAGGCGGTGGACCTCAACGGCAACACCAACGGCACCATCGCCCAGAGCTTCACCACCGTCCCGGGCACCCTCTACTCCGTCACCTACGCGCTGGCCGGCAACCCGGCGGGGGGAACCCCCGTGCGGACCGGCCGGGCGCTGATCGACGGCCAGAACTTCCAGGACTTCTCCTTCGACGTCACCGGCCGGACCAGGACCGCCATGGGCTACGTGGGACGCCAGTTCAGCTTCGTCGCGCAGAACACGTCCACCACCCTGAGCTTCGCCAGCACCGTCGGCGGGGCGTTCGGCCCGGTCGTCGACAACGTCCAGGTAAAGGAGTGCAAGCCCTGTTCCGGGTGACCGGCCGGGTCCGTCGCTGACGGGCCACCGTTCGACCTGTCCCGCGACCTGATCCGCGACCGGGCCCTGCCGAGGGCCCGGTCGCGGGCGTGTCGGCCGCTCTGCCCGTCCCCCGGACGGGGACGGTCAGCGGGTGGCGGGGGTGCGGATGGCGAGGATGGCCATGTCGTCGTGGCCGTCGCTGGGGTGGTGGTCGGCGAGGGCGCGGACGAGGTCGTCCAGGGGGTCGGCGGCGTGCGCGGCGGCGAGGGCGGCGAGGGCGTTCAGGCCCTCGTCGATGGAGCGGGCGGGGTCCTCGACGAGGCCGTCGGTGAAGAGGACGACGGTGCTGCCGACGGGCAGGGGGTGGGTGTGGTCGGGGCGGTCGACGGCGACGTCGACGCCCAGCGGGATGCCGGGTTCGCCCTCCAGGTACCAGGCGCGGCCGTCGGGGGCGAGCACGAGGGGCGGCAGGTGGCCGGCGGTGCTCCAGTGGAGGATCCAGCCGTCGGCGACGGGTTCGATCCGGGCCAGGCACGCGGTGGTGACGGGCAGGTCGGTGATGGCCTGCACGGTGTGGTCGAGCTGGGTCAGCACCGAGCTGGGCGGGGTCCGGCGGTCGTAGAGCAGCGCGCGGAGCATGTTGCGGGCCTGGGCCATGGCCGCGGCGGCGTGCAGGTCGTGGCCGACCACGTCGCCGATGACGGCCACGCAGGCCCGGTCGGGCAGCACGGCGGCGTCGTACCAGTCGCCGCCCACGCCGGCCGGCTCGGCGGCGGTGCGGTAGACGGCGGCGCCGGAGAACGGGGCCAGGTCCGGCAGCGTGGGCAGCAGCAGCCGCTGGAACTGCTCCGCGCTGTCGCGCATGTAGCCGAACAGGCGGGCGTTCTCGATGGCGATGCCGGCCGCGCCCGCGAGGGCGCGGACGATCTCCTCGTCGTCCTCGTCGAACGGCCGGCCGTCGACGCGCTCGGAGAGGTAGAGGTCCCCGTAGATCTCGCCGCGGACGGTGATCGCCACGCCGAGCAGCGTGCGCATCGGCGGATGGCCGGGCGGGAAGCCGACCGACGCCGGGTGGGAGGGGATGTCGTCCACCCGCAGGGGTCCGGGGTGGCGGATCAGGTGGCCGAGCACGCCGCGCCCGTGCGGGAAGTCGATCCCGGCGAGGGCCGCGCGCTCCTCGGGTGTCAGACCCGCGGTGATGAACTGCTCCAGCCGGTCGCCGGAGGGGCCGAGCACGCCGAGGGCGCCGTAGCGGGCGCCGGCGAGGTCCATGGCCGTCGTGACGATGCGGTGGAGCACCACGGGCAGCTCCAGGTCGCCGCTGATGGCCAGCACCGCCGACAGCAGGCCCTGCCACCGGTTCTTCGCCCTGGCCAGCGCGTGCAGCTGCAGGGCGACGCCCTCCAGCCGGCCGCCCGGCTCCAGCCGGTCCCCCGCTCCCGGTGACCCGGCCGGCTCCGCTTCGGCGTTCACGACATCACCTCGCTCATCACCACCCACGCTACGCACGGCGGTGCCGCCCGGGCGGGTGCATGCGCCCGCCCGGGGCACACGGACCGACCGTGCGGGCCCCGGCGGGTCGGTCGGCCGGGTCAGCCGACCGGGCCGGACCAGGTGACGTGCTTCAGCACGGAGCCGTGGTTGAACTCGACGGAGAACGACTCGCCCGCGGTGTTCGGCACGGCGTAGGCGGTCAGGCTGGTGACCTCCTGGCCGACGGCGAGCGACCCGGTGGGGACCTGCATCCGCGAGCTTCCGTCGATCAGCACGAGGAGGAGGCCGCCGTTGGCGTCCCGGACGAAGGGCAGGCCCGCCCCCTCCAGTGCGAGGTTCGTCGAGCCGGTGTTGACGATGGTGATCCTCACCTGGACGAACCTGGAGTTCTTGGGGGCCCGGAAGACCGTCTCGTCCGGGACGTAGCGCTCCGGCTTGCCCATGGTGACCTTCAGGCCGTCCGGGTAGGTGTAGGACTGCCCGAACGACAGGAGCCGGGCCTTCTCGTCCGCGGCCGCCTTCTCGCGCTCGGCCTCCAGCCGCTTGCGCTCGGCCTCGATCCGTTCGCGCTCCTTGGCCGCCCGTTCCTCGGCCTCCTTCATCGCGGCGTCGTAGCGGGCCTGGTCGGCCTCCTCCGCCGCCTTGCGCTCCTTCTCGACCGCGCGCACCTCCGACACCACGAACACTCCGGCGCCGGTCGAGACCAGCAGGCCCAGCACACCCAGGATCACGCCCGCGAGCGCCATCCCGCGGTTGGTCGCGATGCCCTTGCGCACCTGCACCAGGCCGACGGCGCCGAGGATCACGGCCAGCAGGGCCGGCAGCCAGGACAGCCAGAACAGGAGGACGGCCAGGCTGAGCACCAGGCCGACGACCCCGACGACCATGGCCGCGATGCCCACGCCGTTGCGCGGCGGCGGCGCCGGCATCGGGTACGGGAACGGGAACGGGCCCCGGTACGGCGCACCCGGGGTCGGGGGCGCCGGGGACCAGCCCTGGCCGCCCTGGCCCGGGACCCCGCCCGGCGCGGCGCCGGCGAGGTCGCTCGGGTCCGGGCCCGGCGGCGCCCAGGGGTTGGCGCCGGCAGCCTCCTCGGCGGGCTTGGGACTGTCGGACGGGGCGGGGAGGGTCATCCGGATTCCTTCGAGAAACGGTGCGACGAGGCACGGCCGGCCACCTCCGGCGGGTGATCAACATACCGGTGCCCGGTGGCGTTTCCGCCACCGCGTCCCGGCCGAGGACGGCAGGAGGGGCGACGGGGGGTGACGGGGGGAGCGGATACGGCCATTTCCATCGAACCCTCAAACCAGATGCTCTTCATGCGATATGACTTGCAGTGCCACTTATTGGCCGTGTACAGAACAGTCGGAATTCACGAAGGGGATATCGTGGGGAAAACATCCACAAGGGTGTCAATAGCGACACTGGCGGGGCTGGTCCTGGCTTCCGTACTGCCCGGGCAGGCCGGCGCCGCCGCCCCGCCCTCGGTCTGGGTCGCCAGTGGCGCCGACCACGTCTTCAGCTCCTCACCGACCCCTCAGCGGCCGACCGGAGGGGTGACCCTGTTCGCGGCACGCAACGAGGTCCAGGCGGCCCAGATCGCCGTCCGCTCGGCGGCAGCCCTGACCGGCCTGTCGGTGCAGGCGAGCGATCTCGCCGGACCGGGCGGGGCGGTGATCCCGTCCTCCAGGATCAGCGTCAACCGGGAGTACAACCATCCGAACGTCGTGAAGATCGGCAGCCCGCACCACGAGGAGCCCCCGAACGGCGGCAACGACTACTACGACTCGCTCTTCGGCAACGCGCCCTACGACCTCGCGGCGAACACCACGCAGCCCTACCACTACAGCGTGGCGGTGCCCCCCGGGCAGGCGCCCGGCACGTACACCGGCAAGGCCACCGTGAACAGTTCCTCGGGGCCGGTGGACGTCCCGGTCTCGGTGACGGTGTACGCGACCGAACTGCCCCCGACGAACCGCTCCGCCTTCCGGCTGAACAACTGGTTCACCTCGGTCGGCTGGGACTACACCTGGACGGCCAGTTCGATCCCGGACCAGTTCGGCGTGAACGCGTACTCCGACGACTGGTGGACCCTGATGGGGAACATCGCCCGGAACCACGCCCGGCACCGCAACAACGTCGTCTTCGCGGACTTCCAGGCGCTGGCCGCCCGCGGCACCACCCTGGTGAACGGCACCTACACCTTCGACTGGACGACCTTCGACCGCTTCGTCCAGCTCTTCCAGGACGCCGGCGCGCTCCAGTACATCTACACCCCCCACCTCCTGGAGGGCGTGGAGCTGGAGGCGCTCGTCGAGGACGGCAGCGGCGGGGTGCGGGTCGGCCACGTGGCACCCGGCTCCGACCAGGCCACCGGATACCTCGCCGCCGCCCTGCCCGCGCTCAAGGCCCACCTCGACACCAAGTGCCTGGACCCGGGACCTGGCTGCGCGCCGGGCCGGCGCTGGAGCGACGTGTTCTACCTCTCCGCGACCGACGAGCCGCTGTCCGAGGACACCGCCCAGGTCGCCGCCGTCACCTGGCTCAACGACCGCTTCCACCAGTACTTCCCGCAGGCGATGACCGGCGAGGCCCATCTCCAGCCGAACGAAGCCATCGACTCCCGGATCTCGACCATCGCCGCCCATGTCGACGACTCCTACGACAACAACGCCGGCTACTACCAGGAGAAGCGGCTCGCCGGCAAGGACCTCTGGCTCTACTACAGCAACGACCCCAACGACGCCCACCCCAACCGCTACATCAGCTACCCCCTCTCCGACTCGCGGCTGACGCCGTGGATGGTGTCGGCGGCCGGCGGCAACGGGTACCTCCACTGGGGCTGGAACATCTGGACGCAGCCGAAGAACGGCGGGTACGCGCACGTCGACACCTTCAAGGACGCCACCACCGGTGACCCGTTCCTGGTGCGCCCCAAGACCGCGAACCACGCCCTCGACGTCTACGACAGCCTGCGCAGCGAGGCGATGCTCGCCGGCGTCCAGGACTACGAGCTGCTCACCCGGCTCGCCGCCACCAAGCCCGTCCTGGCCCACGCGCTGACCTCGTCGCTGATCACCAGCACCACCCGGTTCACCACCTCGGGCGCCGAGATCGACCACCGCCACAAGCAGATCCTCGACGCCCTCACCACCCCGGGGCCCGACGCCACCTACCCGTTCACCGACGACTTCTCCTCCGGTGCCGACGACCAGTGGCGCCACACCCACGGCGCCTGGACCGTCACCGGCGACAAGGCCTACGCGCAGACCAGCGCGGGTGACGAGTGGAACAACGTCGCCGCGGTGGCCGGGCGCTCCTACGCGGACGTCGCCGCCTCCGTCGACGTCCGGATCACCGACGTCAACGCCAGTGGCGGCAACGCCAACTGGGCCGGCCTGATCGTCCACGGCCAGCACCCGACCGACCGTCAGACCGGCTACCTGGTGGCGCTGCGCAACAACGGCGAGGTCTTCGTCAACCGCGGCAACGTGCCCCTCTCCAGCGCGCAGGTGCCCGGCTTCACCCCGGGCCAGACGGTCACGCTGCGGGTCGTCACCCGCGGCTCCGTGCTCGACGTGTACGCGGGCGCCAAGAAGCTGATCACGGTCAACGACCCGTCCTACCCGGTGGGCGACGTCGCCCTCGCCACCGGTGGCGCCGCCGCCCGCTTCGACAACGTCCGGCTCAACCCCGGCAGCGACCCCGCCGAGGCCGCCGGCGTCTCCCCCACCAGCAGTTACGAGTCCGACGGCTGGAGCGCCGCCGCCCTGACCGACGGCCGCCGGGGCCTGCCGACCGGCACCCTCGGCTGGAGCAGCATCGACAACCTGTCCACCGACCACACCGAGGGCGTCACCGTCGACCTCGGCGCCACCCGCCGGATCAGCCGCCTGGACCTGTTCGGCCGCGCCGACGGCGCCAACACCGGCCTCGGCTTCCCGGTCGACTTCACCATCGAGGTCTCGACCGACAAGAACACCTGGACCACCGTCGCCGACCGGCACGACTACCCGCGTCCCGACGCCTCCGCGCAGGTCTTCGGGTTCGCGCCCGCCGATGTGCGCTACGTCAAGGTCACCGGGACCAGGCTGCGCACCGACCCCCGCGGCAACTACCACATGCAGCTCGCCGAGGTCGAAGCCGCCGGCGACAACCTGGCCGCCAACCGGCCGGTGACCACGTCGAGTTCGGTCGAGGCCTCCGGCTGGGGCCGGGCCGCGGCCACCGACGGCGTGCTGAACTCCGCGGCCGGCTACTCGATGGGCTGGAGCAGCCTCAAGTCGCCGACCGCGACGGCCGACGAGTCGCTCACCGTGGACCTCCAGGGGGCCAGCCGGATCGAGCAGGTCCGGCTGACCCCGCGCACCGACGGCGCCAACACCGGCCTGGGCTTCCCGGTCGACTTCACCATCCGGGTGTCGGCCGACGGCAGCACCTGGACCACCGTCGCCGACCGCCACGGCCAACCCCGCCCGGGCGGCACCGTGACCTTCCCGTTCGCACCGGTCACGGCCCGCTACGTGAAGATCACCGGCACCCGCCTGAGCGCCGACCAGTTCGGTGACCACTACCTGCAGCTCGGCGAGGTCGCCGTCTCCTGACGCGCCGCGCTCAGAGCGCGGTGCGGTAGGCCTCCAGTCGCTCGGCCACCTCCTCGGGGTGGCCGAGCATCGGGCAGTGGTCGCCGGGCATCTCGTCCGGCTCGAAACCGAGGCGCTCGACGACCAGGCGCCGCATGAACCCGGCGGGGAAGAAGCGGTCGTCGGCGGAGAGCAGGAACCTGGTCGGCACGTCCGGCCAGGAGGCCGCCGGCCACGGCCGTCCGAACGGGGTGGGCGCCTGCCGCCGCTGGTGGCCGGCCAGGAACGCGGCGGCCAGCTCCGGCGGGGTGTCGTGCAGCACGAGGGAGGACGCGTCCTCCTCGGCCCCGGGTGCGACACCCCGCAGTAGGTCGGCCTCGGCCCGCGCGGCCGGGTAGCCGGTGTCGGCCCACCACGCGCCGGGCGACTCGCCCGGCGCCGGGACCTGGGCCTGGAGCATCACCAGCAGGTCCACCGGGACCCGCTCGCACACCAGCGGGCCGGTGAACCCGCCGAAGGAATGGGCCACGACGACCAGACCGGTGCGGTCGCCGATCGCCTCGACGACGGTGTCCGCGTACTCCTGGAGCCCGGCCGACTCGTCCTCGCACGGCAGGTCCGGGGCCACCACCTGGTGGCCCCGGGCGCGCAGTTCGGCGGAGAGCGGCCCCCAGTACCAGGAGTCGACCGCCGCCGCGTGGATCAGTACGTAGGTCGCCATCGGACGCATACCTCCTGGATCGTCGATACGGCCGCAGCCTAGACCCGGGCACCGACAACGAGGTCCGGGCGGAGTCAGGGCCGGGGCGAAGCCTGGTCCTGGACCCGCCCCTGCAGCGCCCTGGACAGTTCCGCGACGCAGGCGGCGAGCTGTCCGGTCGTCAACTTCGCCGGGTCACCGCCGCATTCGCCCGCCGGTACGGCCGGGGGCGCGGTCGCGGACGAGGACGCGGACGGAGCCGGAGTGGCGGACGGGCTCGCGGAGGGGCTCGGGGACGCGGACGGCTGGCCGCCCGGCGGGGTGATGCTGCCGTTCAGCGACACCAGGTTGGGCGTCACCCCGGCGTCGCCCGACAGGTCGATGTAGTCCTGGGTCTGCCCGTTGAAGTCCACGAAGCCGCGCCACTTGTCCCGGCCGAACGGGATGATCTCCTGCAGCGCCCCGTCCTTCCCGGCGCTGATGGTGACCGACGTCTGCTGCGCCATGTACGTCACCATCCGGCCGGCCAGCACGTCCAGGTTCACCGGCGGCTCGTCGTCCCCGCGCACGTACACGTGCAGGTCGCTCAGGCCCCCGCCGACCCGGTCGGCCTGCAGCACCGCGAAGGCCACCACCAGTTGCGAGGAGCTCTCGCGGGGCACCAGCGGGGTCACGTAGTACAGGTGGCCGTCGGCCTTGGAGCGCAGCAGGAACTCGCCCGGGTTGGTGGCGTTGGTGGCCGCCGAGGTGTGGTCGTAGCCGAAGCCCCGGTCGTCCTTGGCGCCGCGCCCGCCGAGCCACTGCACCTCGTGGATCTGCGAGCGGACCACCGAGGCCGGGTACACCGCTCCCGGCAGTTCACCCGGGGCCACCTCCGCCCGGTAGGTGACGTCCGGGCGGCCGTCCGAGGAGCCGCGCAGCACCAGCACACCGGCCGGCTCCAGCACCGTGCGCTGCCGGAAGCCGGTCTGCCGGGCCACCGAGATCACCACCACCGGCCGGGCGGTGCGGGGGTCGGTGCCGTCGCAGTAGCCCCAGATGTCCTGGTCGCTGTAGACCAGGTCCGGGAAGCGCTCGGCGAGCAGGTTGCGCAGGCTGACGGCGCCCGTCCCGCCGAAGGCCCGGCCGAAGGCGTGGTCGCCGCGGAAGACGCAGCTGACGACGGAGTTCGAGCGGCCGTCCCAGACGGCGACGCCCTCCATCGGCTGCTCGCCGGAGCCGTCCAGGACCGCCGTCCACACGCCGCCGCCCGCCGAACCGTCGGGCAGGTAGTGCAGGCTGTGTCCCAGCAGGTTGATCCCGGAGGTCAGGCCGGCGCTGTCGGTGAGCGCCTTGGTCGCCGCCGCGTAGGAGGCGGTGCGCGCCTCGAAGTCGAAGTCCGGCATCGGCGCGGTCTTCACGCAGGCGGGCACGTCCGCGGTGCCGAGCAGGTCGCAGCGGGTGCCGTCGCCCGGGCGGGTGTGCTCGGTGACCGGCAGCACCGAGCGCGGGGTGCCCGCGCCGGAGGCCGGGACGTCGAGCACGGTCGCCGCCGCGTAGAAGCGGCCCGCGTCCTTGTCGTCGTCCCACAGTCCGGTGCCGGCGCGCACCAGCGAGCCGGCCACCGCCAGCACCACGACCGCCACCGCCAGCCGCGTCCGCCGGCCGTGGAGGGCCGCCCCGGCCTCCTCCGCGATGTGCACGACCGCCCACACCGTGCCGCACAGGCCCACGGCGATCCAGAACCAGAACAGCGGCGCGGCGTCCAGCGGGCCGCCGTTCGGGAAGAACTCCCGTTCGATCAGCAGTACATAGCTCTGGTCCTGTTGTCCGAAGCCGCCGAAGGCGAAGTGCTTGACCAGCCACACCAGCAGCGCGACCAGTGGCATCCACAGCCACCAGACGGCCAGTGCGACGGCACCGCTCCGTATCGCATGGGCTGCACGCTTCGTCACACGACCCCCAGTTCCGCGCCCCGGTCCTTCGTCCCGCCCCCGCCTCTTCCCGCCCCACCCGTCCGTCAACCGCGCAGATGGTGGTTGTTCAGTCGGAGTTGGGGCGCTGTTCCCTGGGGTCGGGCTTCCCTCGTACAGGGGACGGCGCGGCGGGGTGCCCGGTTCCCGCGGGACGGCGCCGGAATCGCTCACCACGGCGCGGACCGGCCCACCCTGGTGCGGTGGGCCGGCCCGTGCGGTGTGCGGGTCGGGCTAGTGGCGCTGGGTCCGCCGGTGCCGCAGGCGGCCCGCGAGCTTCGTCGCGGCGCGCAGGGCCAGGCCGATCACCGGTGCGAGCAGCAGGGTGCACCAGGTGCGGGCGGTGGCGTCGGCGGTCAGCCGGTCGGCGAGCAGGAACGCGGCGAGGAACGACGGGGCGAGCCAGGCCCCGTTCGCCGCGGCGAGGCGCAGCGGGCTCGCGCCCCGCGCCGGCGGTTCCTGCCCGGGTGTCACACGAACCTCCGGACCACGCCGATCACCTTGTCGATGATCTTCTGGGAGACGCCGCGGTCGAAGACGAAGCCGGCCAGGCAGCCGGCCACGGCCCAGACGATGCGCTGCTTCCAGTTGCCGCTGCCGAACAGCACGCCGGCGCAGGCGCCGCCGGCGCAGTTGCCGATGTGCAGCGCCCACGGCGCGAGGAACGGGACCCAGGCGGCCACGGCCGCGGTCACGGCCAGCTGGACGGCGCGGGAGACGGCGGCCTTGAGCGCGGCCTTCAGCCAGCCGGGCATCCGGCCGTTGAGGTCGGTGCAGTTGACCGGGTCGGCGTTGCAGTAGTCGTAGGCGTTGGCGCTCGCGCCCTGGACCGGGTCCGGGGACAGGAAGCGGCCGGTGGCCGGGTTGTAGAGGCGCACGCCCATCAGGGTGAGCGCGCCGGGGGTCTCGTCGGAACGCTGCTTGTCGCCGAGCCAGGCGTAGCGGGTGCCGGGCTGGCCGGCCCGCGGCTGGCCGTACTCGTCGTAGTCGAGCACGGTCGGCGCGACGGCGGTGTCCAGCGGCAGGCGCAGGGTGATGTCGCCGTGCAGGTTGGCGAGTTGCAGCACGCCGCCGCCGGTCCTGGTGGTGGTGGCGGCCAGGGTGCCGGTGGGGCCGGTGACGTTGCGGGTCAGGTTGCCCGCGGTGTCCTCGGTGGTCCAGCGGGGGGTGTCGGTGTCGGAGCCGTAGTGGTTGGTCCTGATGCCGGTCTGGGCCCAGGTGCCGGCGTTGTTGGCCTCGGTGGTCCAGGCGCGGAAGCGCTGGGCCGAGTCGAGGGTCCAGGTCTGCCGGTTGTTGCCGCTGGTCTGCTGCTGCACCAGGTCGGTGGTGAAGTACGCGACGGTGCTGCCGGGCAGTGCGGTGGTGCGGCCGAACGCGTCGTAGGTGTAACCGGGGTTCACCAGGCGGTCGGCGGTGTCGTAGCCGCTGGTCTGGCTGCTGCCTCCGGTGGTGGTGCAGGTCTGGCCGCGGGCGGCGTCGGCGGTGGCCAGGCCGGTGCGGTTGGTGTTGCGGTCGAAGGTGTAGGTGCGGGTGGTGCAGACGGCGTCGGTCGAGGTGTCCTGGACCTGGACGAGCCGGCCGGCCCGGTCGTAGCTGTAGGTCTGGGCCGCGGTGACGCCGGGGGTTCCGGTGTGGGTGGCCCGCTGGCCGTGGACGGTCTCGGTGATGCCGTCGGAGACCAGGACGGCGCCGTCGCCGTCACGGGTGTAGACGCGGCTGACGGTGGTGCCGGCCGGGTCCTTGGTATCGGTCTGGGTGTAACCGCCGGGCAGGCCCTGGGTGAGCGGCGTGCCGTCCGCGTCGTAGCGGGCGGTGAAGGTGCCGGCGACGGAGTCCGTCACCGAGGTGGCCAGGCCGCGCGGGTCGACGGCGGTGTCGTAGGTGTAGGTGGTGGTGGACGGGGCGGTGTCGGTGACCTTGGTGGGACGGTTGAGGGCGTCGTACTCCGTGGTGGTGACGGCGCCGTCCGCGTCGGTGTAGGAGATCAGCCGGCCCAGCTCGTCGTAGCCCTTGGTGATCGTTCCGCCGGTGGCGGAGGTCTGCTGGGTGACGGCGCCGGTGCCCGGGTGGTAGGTCGTGGTGGTGGCCGGGACGGCGGTGCCGAGGCCGTCGGCGACGGTGACGGTGGTCGGACGGCCGGCCGCGTCGGTGTCGGTCACGGTGGTCCGGGTGACGCCGTTGGCGGTCTCGGTGGTCCGGGTGGCCTGACCGAACTGCCCGTACTGGGTGGTCCGGACGGGCAGCTGCGCGGGGTTGGAGCCGCCGCCGGTGACGGCCGCGGCGGGCCCGGTCTGGCAGACGAGGTCGGCCCACTCGGGGCGGTTGGCGCAGACGCCGGTGCCGTCGGCGGTGTAGTAACTGGTCCAGGCGGTGCCCGCGTCGGCGCCGGTGGAGGCCGGCTGCTGGGTGGAGACCATCCGGCCCTGGGCGTCGTAGCCGGTGGTGGTGGTCAGGGCGAGGCCGCCGCTGTCCTTGGTCTGCGCGGTGGGCACGCCCAGCGCCCAGTTGTAGGTGCTGCGGTCCTGGCGGGCCTCGGTGAGCAGGTCGGGCCAGGCGCGCAGGCGGGCGCCGGTGGTGGTGAGGGTGACCTGGTTCTTGATCTTGGCGGTGCCGTCGGTCGGCCGGCCCTCGTCGTAGGTCTTCACGGTGTGCTGACGGGCGGGCAGCTGGGTGCCGGCCTTGGCCAGGACCGTGCTGCCGGAGACCGCGTCGGCGGCGAGGGTGATGCGGTGCAGCGGGTTGTCGACCTCCGTCTCCTGCTGCCCGTCCGCGCTGTAGACGCTGCTGCTCGACAGCAGCTGGGCGCGCTCGGCGGACGGCAGGGTGTCGATGCCGAGGTCGGCGAGCCGGGCCTTGGCCGCGGGGGTGCCGCCGAGGGCGAGCTCGCGGTTGGCCGCGGTCAGGCTGCGGACCTGGTGGCCCTGCTTGTCGTGCTCGGTGGTGGTGACGTGGTGGCCCGGGGTGAGCTGGTTGACCTGGCGGCCGGAGGCGTTCAGGTAGCCGACGGTCGCCCTGGTGTAGTCACCGGCGCCCAGGTCGGCGCCGTTGTTGGAGGCCGGGACCTGGTCGGCCGGGAACACCGCGGTGGCGTCGGTCGGCAGGTCCCGCTGGCCCCACGCGGCGGCGGCGGAGGCGCCGAGGTCCTCGGGCGCCTTGGCGCCGGTGAGCGGGACTCCGTAGACGACGGTGGTGGTGGCGGTGCCGTTCACCGTGCCGGTGGTGCCGGGGGCGAGCGTGTCGTGCCAGGCCTTCGTCAGCATGCCGGGGCCGGCGGCCGGGTTGGAGGCGACGGTGCCGTACGCCAGCGAGGTGGCGCGGGTGCCACTCAGCTGGACGGAGGCGAGCAGGCCGTCGTCGGCGCCCTGGGTGTAGTAGGTGTACTGGTTCTGGCTGCTCTGGCCGAGCCGCGGGTCCCAGGTCTGGCGCAGCCGGCCGGCGGAGTCGTAGCGGTAGACCGCGACGTCGGTGGCGGTGGCGGCGGCGGCCCCGGGGGCGGTGCTCCACAGCTTGATGGCGCTGACCTGCCCGGCGACGTCACCGAACTCGCTCGCGCCGTTGACACCCGTGGCGGTGGTGGCGGCGGCGTAGACGAACTGCAGGACGCGGCAGCCCTTGGCGGTCGGGTTCGCGGCGCAGACGGCCGGGGTGACCGCGGAGGTCGGCGCGATGACCAGCTTCGGCCGGGTCAGGGTCTTGCCGCCGACCACGGTGGCCTCGGAGACGACCGTGGTGGTGGTGTTGGCGCGCCCGTCCAGCAGGGTGGAGGTGACGGTCCAGGTGGCGGCGGCCGGGTCGGCCTTGCCGAACGCGGTGACGGTGCCCTCGGCGCCGGACAGGGTGAAGCCGCCGGCGAAGGAGCCGGCCAGGGTGAGGTCCTCGCTGCCCGGCTCGGGCGCCCAGCCGTTGCCCGCCGCGTTCGAGGTGAAGGAGACGGCCGAGCCGTCGGCCGCCATCACGCTGAGCGAGGTGTTGGAGGTCCTGCGGATCTCGGTGTACTCCGAGGAGGAGAGGTTCGAGGACACGCTGGACACCCAGTTGGGGCCGAAGATCGCCGCCTGGCCCTCCTGGCCGGCGGCGGCCCGCGGGTCGCGCGAGGAGTGGGTGCGGCCGACCGTCATGCCGAACAGCGACACGTCGGTGGCCGGGACCCGGAGGTCGCCGGTGAGCAGGTTCAGCGCGCCCGGGCCGACGTTCTCCGTCGCGGCGTCGTCGGCCTTGCGGTCGACCACGACCCGGACCGGCTCCGAGGAGACGGCTGCGGAGGCGGGACCGGTGAAGTCGGCGCGCAGCTGGACGGTTCCGTCCGGGGTCACGGTGGAGGTGGCGTTCCAGGTCAGCGCGGGGCTCTTGCCCGCGGTGAGGGCCACCGGCCAGGCGGTGAGCGCGGTGCCGCCGGCGGTGACCTCGCCGGCCGGGACCGGGGTCCAGGCGTCGGCGTCGGAGCGCCGCCACGAGAAGGACACCTTGTCGTACTTGGCGGCGTCGGCCTCGGCGGCCAGCGGCAGGCGCGCGGCGGTGCGGGTGCCGTCGTTCGGCGCGGTGACGCCGCCGGCGCCGACCTGGAAGGTGTAGGACAGGGCCTCGGACTTGTTCTCCGCCCGGTCCACCGCCCGCACCTGGAGGGTGTTGGTGCCGGCCTTGGCCGGGGTCACGGTGAAGTTGAGCGGCGCGGCGGAGCCGTTGGTCGCGACCTTGGTCCAGGTCGCGCCGTCGAGCGACCACTCCAGGGCGTTCTGGTCGCCCGCGGGCGGGGTCGCGGTGAAGGTGCCGGGCCGGCCGGCGCCCTTGACCCACTGGCCCGACGGGTAGTCGGCCGAGGAGAGCGCGGCGGGCGCCGACGGGGCGGAGGTGTCGACCGTGAAGGTGGCCCAGGCCGACCAGTTGTTGTTGTAGTGCAGGCCGTCGTACGGCGAGGTGCGGAACTTGTAGGTCTTGCCGTTGGTCAGTACGCCGGCCGGGACCGTGACGGAGGCCGGGGCGCCGCTGGGCACGTACGGGGAGACCAGGACGTTGCCCACCTGGGTGTCGGTGGCGGCGTCGAAGATCTGGAAGGTGCCGTCGACCTTGTCGTTGTTGGGGTCGACGAAGGTGTCGCGCAGGGTCGGGGTGGCCGAGTTGACCCACCAGGTGCCGGCGGTGTCCTTGTAGAACGGGGAGCCGGCCTGCTGGTCGGTGCCGGTGCGCGGGCGGTAGTTGTACGTCACCGTCAGCTTCGGCACGTTGCTCGCGGCGTTGGCGGAGTTCACCTCCTTCCAGTACTTGGTGTTGGTCTCGTCGGGGGCGCGCAGGCCCATGCCCGAGGTGGCGTTCTTCGCCGAGGTCCAGGTCTGCACCAGGTTGGTGACGTCGGCGGTGATCCAGCCGTCGCCGCCGCAGGCGTCCCGGCCCTTGGTCTCGGTGCCGGTGGCCTTCTTGGAGTTCCAGGAGGGCTGGGCGGTCCACCGCGAGGCGGTGGAGGCGAGACCGGTGTCCCAGATGTCCCACGCGTAGGGCAGGCAGTCGCTGTTGCCGGAGTGGAAGTTGTACAGCGACAGGGAGGCGTTGGTGATCAGCGCGTCCGCGATCGGCGCGGTGTTCCAGTTGATGAAGGAGCGGGCCTGGCGGGAGGAACCGTCGGCGTTCTTGGTGCCGGAGTTGCCCCAGTAGATCTCGGTGTCGGCCGACCAGTCGACCGTCTCGCCCTGCTGCACCCGGGTGTCGAAGGCGTTGCCGAGCGCCGTGGTGGACGGGTCGACCGTGACCGGGTAGCGGGTGTTCGGGTCGGCCAGGAAGGCGGCGTCCGGGGTGAAGACGAGGTCGATGCCGTTGCCGTGCTGGACGACCTTCAGGTCGACCTTGGCCTGGCGCGGGTGCTCGCTGGACCCGGGGACGGTGGTGGCGTCCCACATCACCGGGGCCGGCAGCACCGCCTTCTTCTCACCGGACTTCTTGTCGGTGAACAGCACGCTGCCGTCCGGCTGGGCCTCGGCCTTCAGGCCGTCGGCGCGCAGCGGCATCGTGTACGAGAAGCCGGCGGCGGCCGGGCGCTGCTTCAGCACCGTGTACTGCTCGAAGCCGGTGCGGGTGGCCTCGACGACCAGGTCGGCCGCGCCGTCGGCGATGGCGTCCCGGTAGGTGGCTTTGGTGCCGTCCAGGACGGGCTTGGGCAGGCCGCCCTTCCACTGGAGTTCGACCTGCTCGTCGCCCTGACCGAGGGTCACCAGGGTGCGGGCCTGCTCGGCCGCGCCCTGCGCCTCGGCCAGGGACTTCGCGCGGGTGCCGCCGGCACCGGCGAGCCGCAGCGCGTTCGGGTGGGCCTTGGGCGCCACCGACCCGTCGGCGGCGGCCTGCAGGCCGAGGTCGACGTCCACCCACTGGCCGTCGCGCTGGAAGCGGACCGGGCCGGCGAACAGCTCCGTGGTGAGCGAACCGTCCTTGTTGACCCAGGTCGTCGACGTCTCGGTGCGCTCGGAGAGCGCCTCCACCCGCTGCCCGGAGAGCCGGGCGGCGATCCGCGCCGACGGAACGTCCGCGGCGGAGCCGGCCCACCGGTCCGTCCCCTGGCCGGCCGGGGCGGCGGTCGGCGAGGCGGCGAGCGCCGCCTCGGACCCGGCCAGCAGCGACACGGCCACGGCGAGCGCGAGCGTCCCGCTCAGCGCCCGCATGCCCACGGGCGCGCGGCGCCCGGGCCGTGCGGGTATGTCCCTCTTCATATCGACTCCTTGACTTACCGTCACTCGACGGTGCGCTCGGAGCTTAGGAGGGGCCGGAACGATCAAAATTGACCAAACGGCGTCAAATGATCACCGGCCGACGCGATTGTTCGACCAGGATTCATTTGCTCGTGATCATGAAGCGGCGGGATCGGCCCGGAGGGATCCGTTCCCGCGATTCTTGACGGAACTTGCCAACCCCGGTCACCCCTTGCGGCACTCATTGACCGGAGCATGACGTCGTGTGAGGGTTCGAGCACCCGAGCGCGGACGGCCCGCACGGCCGTCCCCGAAACACGGCCCTGCGGTGCGCCATCAGCCATGCCTTCCGCGGTCGAGGACCCCCACGTTGCTAGGAGCCTCGATGAAACGCAGTGCCACCGCGGGCCGGTTGCTGACCGCCGCGACCACCCTGACCGTGCTGGCCGGCACGATGGCCGCCACCGCGGGCCCGGCCACCGCCGCGGCCACCCCCGCGCCGCCCAGCGCGCTGGCCGCCGCCGTCAACGCCGCCGACCAGGCGGCCGCGGCGGGCCTGGACGCCCTGGCCAAGGGCCCGGACGAGACCTACGAGCGCCAGTCCGTCACCCCCTGGGTCGGCGGCCTCTACTCGGTCTCCTACGAGCGCACCTACAAGGGCCTGCCCGTCGTCGGCGGCGACGCCGTCGTGCTCGCCGACGGCCAGGGCAAGGTCCGCGGCGCCCAGTCCGCCTCCACCGGCCGGATCGGGGGCGCCACCAGCGCCAGGATCAGCGCCCAGAAGGCCGAGAAGACCGCCCGCACCAAGCTGGCCCGGGTCGACTCCGTCGAGTCGCGCCGCCTCGTCGTGCGCGTCAAGGACGGCGACAGCGGCCGGCTCGCCTGGGAGACCGTGCTCACCGGCAGCAACGGCAGCGCCCCGAGCACCCTGCACGTCTTCGTCGACGCCACCTCGGGCGAGGTCATCGACAGCTACGACGACGCCCGCGCCGGAACGCTCAACTCCAAGTGGAACGGCCCGAACCCCACCATCAACACCACGGGTTCCGGCAGCTCCTACTCGCTGCGCGACCCCAGCCGCCCGGGCCTGAGCTGCGCCGACAACGCCACCGGCCAGGTCTTCACCAAGTCCTCCGACTCCTGGGGCACCGGCAGCCCCACCAGCAAGGAGACCGGCTGCGGCGACGCCATGTTCGCGGCCCAGAAGGAATGGGACATGCTCCGCGACTGGCTCGGTCGCAACGGGCACAACGGCAACGGCGGCAGCTGGCCGATCAAGGTCGGCCTCAACGACGTCAACGCCTACTGGGACGGCTCGTCCATCTCCATCGGCCACAGCAACGCCAACGAGTGGATCTCCTCGATCGACGTCGTCGGCCACGAGTTCGGCCACGGCATCGACCAGTTCACCCCCGGCGGCGCCAACAACGAGGCCGGCCTGGGCGAGGGCACCGGCGACATCTTCGGCGCACTGACCGAGGCCTACGCCAACCAGCCCGCCCCGTACGACAGCCCGGACTACCTCGTCGGCGAGATGATCAACCTCGTCGGCAGCGGCCCGATCCGCAACATGTACAACCCCTCGCTGGTCAGCAACAACCCCAACTGCTACTCCTCCTCGATCCCCAACACCGAGGTGCACGCGGCCGCCGGCCCGCTGAACCACTGGTTCTACCTGATCGCCGAGGGCTCGAACCCCGGCGGCGGCAAGCCCACCAGCCCCACCTGCAACAACTCCACCGTCACCGGCGTCGGCATCAAGGACGCCGGCCGGATCTTCTACGGCGGCATGCTGCTCAAGACCAGCGGCATGACCCTCAAGCGCTACCGCACCACCACCCTGACCGCCGCCAAGCAGCTCGACTCCACCTGCAACCTGTTCAACCGCACCAAGGCCGCCTGGGACGCCGTCAGCGTCCCCGCCCAGACCGGCGACCCGACCTGCACCAACAACGGCGGCGACGACTTCTCGCTCGCGCTCAACCCGTCGTCCGCCTCGGTCAAGCCCGGCGCCTCGACCACGGCGACCGTCAACACCGCCGTCACCTCGGGCAACGCGCAGACCGTCGCCCTGACCGCCTCCGGCCTCCCGGCCGGCGTCACCGCGGCCTTCAGCCCGTCGTCGGTCCAGTCCGGTGCCTCCGCCACCCTGACGCTGTCGGCCTCGTCGAGCGCCACGGCCGGCACCTACCAGATCACCGTCACCGGCACCGCCGGTGCCACCGTCCACACCAGCCAGTTCAACCTGACGGTCGGTGACGGCACGCCCAACCCCGGTGGTGGCACCTGGGCCGCCGGAACCACCTACAAGGCCGGCGACATCGTGACCTACAACGGGGTCAGCTACCGCTGCCTCCAGGGCCACACCGCCTACGTCGGCTGGGAGCCGCCGAACGTCCCGGCGCTCTGGCAGGCCGTGTGACCGGCAGGCGCTGACGCCCGCTGAAACCGCCGCGCCGCGGTCCGTCGAGGGGACGGACCGCGGCGCAGCTGTGTGCGGGGCCGGGGTGGATCAGTTGTACCACCACTCCTGGTTGCTCCGGCTCGCGCAGTCCCACAGCTGGACCGCGTCGCCGCGGCCCCAGTCGTAGATGTCCAGGCACTGGCCGGTGACCATGGGCAGGGGGTAGGAGCCGGGGAACTGGGCGTTGATGAGGTGCCAGGGGCCACCCGTCGTGGACAGGATCCAGGTCTGCGTCTTGCTGTTGTCGCACGGGAGCTGGACGACCTGCTGCCCCCGGCCGCGCCAGCCGTCGATGCACTTGCCGCTGGCGTTGCTCTGGATCTGGTAGCCGTTGCTGACGCTGTTGAACGAGACGTTCCAGGACTGGTTGCTGCCGCCGTGACAGCCCCACATCTGGATCCACGGCCCGTTGCCCCAGTCCCAGACGTCCAGGCACTTGCCGGCGGCGTCGGGGCTGTTGCTCACGAGTGTGAAGGTCCGGGCGAACGTGCCGGCCGACACGCTCGCCGCCGGGCTCGCCGCGAGGGTGCTGCCGGACACCGCGGGTGCCGTGGTCGCCGCGGGCTGCCCGACCGCGGCCGCAGGTCCTGCGCACAGCGCCAGTGCCGCCGCCGCGGCGCCGATGGTCGCGCCAACTCGTCTGAGTACGTTCGTCATTGGGGCCCTTCCGCCGGAGTGGTTCAGACCAGTGACGGTAGGGGTACGGCGAGGCCCGCGCACAGTCGAGTACCAGCCGTTCCGATCATGGCCGAGTTCCGGTACGGACGGATGGCGCGGGAGCGGCGGCGTCAGCGGCGGAAGGTGGTCCGGTAGTCCGCCGGGGAGGTGCCGACATGGCGGTGGAAGGCCGCACGGAAGGCCGCGGGGCTGCCCAGGCCGCTGAGCCGGGCGACCTGTTCGACCGGGGCCGCGGTCGTCTCCAGGAGTTCGCGGGCCCAGTCGATGCGGGCGGCGGTCAGCCAGGCCATCGGCGAGGTGTCCGTCTCCTGCTGGAAGCGCCGGATGAAGGTGCGCCGCGACATGTGGGCGCGGCGGGCCAGCTCGTCCACGCTGTGGCGCGCCGCGAGGTTGTCGAGCATCCAGGCGCGGACCGGGGCGAGCTCGTCGCCACGGTCGGCCGGCCGGAAGCGCTCGATGAACTGCGCCTGGTCACCGGACCGTTGGGGCGGGGCGACGAGAGCCCGGGCGCGGTCGTTGGCGGCGGCGGCGCCGTGGTCGCGGCGGATGACGTGCAGGCACAGGTCGATGCCGGCGGTCACGCCCGCCGAGGTGAGGATGTCGCCGTCGTCGACGAAGAGCCGGTTGGGACGGACGTCGATCCGGGGGTAGCGGCGCTGCAGTTCGGCGGCGTCCCGCCAGTGGGTCGTCGCGGGCCGGCCGTCCAGCAGCCCGGCGGCGGCCAGTGTGAACGCCCCGGTGCAGATCGACACCAGCCGCGCTCCGCGGGCGTGCGCCGAGCGGATCGCCGACAGCACCGTGGCGGGAGGCGGGGCCTGCGGCTCCACGTAGCCGGGGACGACGACGGTGTCGGCGTCCCGCAGCGCCTCCAGCCCGGCGGGTGCGGTGACGGTGAACCCGCCGCTGCTGACCGGCCCGGCCGCCGGGTCGACGCAGACGGTGACCCGGTAGTGCGGGTCGCTGCCGAAGACCTGCGCCGGTATGCCCAGGTCGAGCGGGAGCACGCCCGGGAGCGCCAGCACCGCGACCCGGTGCCCTGCTGTGGCCGACATGGCACGATCCTAGCGGCACCCGTCCCGCGTGCCACTGTCGGGGGTCGGCGGCGGGTTCGTAGCCTGCGCCCATGGACATCTCACTCGACCTGCCGACCGGCCCCCTGGCCGAAGCCGTCCTCGCCACCGTGCGGGCCTCCGAGGCTCCCCCGGTGGCCAATCACAGCGTGCGCAGCTTCCTCTTCGCCGAGATCCTCGCCGCCCACGAGGGGTGCCTGGAGGACGCGGCGTACGACCGCGACCTGCTGTTCGCCGCCACCGTGCTGCACGATCTCGGCACGGGTGACCTGGCGCCGGGCGCGGCCCGCTTCGAGGTGGAGGGCGCGGACCTGGCGGCGGAGCTGCTGCGCCGGCACGACGTTCCCGAGGGGGACGTCGACCGGGTCTGGGAGGCGATCGCCCTGCACACCTCCCCCGGCATCGCCGAGCGCCGCGGCCTGCTGTGCCACCTCACCCGTGAGGGTGTGGGCGCCGACTTCGGGCGCAACGCCGCGATCTTCGCCCCCTGGGAGAAGCGGATCCACGCCGCCCATCCCCGGCTGTCCATGGTCCGCGCCCTCGTCGACGCGATCGTGGAGCGGGCCGCCCGGTCGGACGCCGCCTCGGTGCGGTACTCCCTCGGCGGCGAACTGCTGCGGGAGCGCCGGGCCGACGGGGTGACCGAGCTGGAGCGCGCCGCGGCCTCCTGCCCCTGGGGGGAGTGACCGGCGGCCGGCGGACCGGCGCGCGCCGCCCGGCCGGTCGCGTGCCGCCCGTCGGGGGCGACCCGTCGCCGGGAGCCGGGTACGGTGACGTCCGGTGATGATCGACGGAGAGGCAGTGAACGGATGACCCTGGAGGAAGGCCGCCGCGTCAGGCTCGCCGAGGACCTCGGGATCGGTGAGGCGCTCGCCGGGCAGCCGGCGGCCGTCGTCGGGTTCCTCGCGCTGGGGGCCGGGATCGAGGGCACCGTCGAGCGGGTCCACGGGGAACTCCCGGAGAGCGACGAGGTCCGCGAGTACCAGCGGCTGAAGGCGCTGCTCGACGATTACGGGCACACCATGCCGGTGGCGAGCCGTGAACGGCTGGAGGCGGAGGTCGCCGAGCTGGAGCCGCAGTGGGCCGCGTACCGGGGGCGGGGCCGGCGGGTGACGGTGCGGGTCCGGTGGGACAACGGCTTCGTCCTCGACGAGCTGCACCAGGACGTCCTCACCCTGCTGTGACCCCGGGCGCGCCCGCCCCCGGCCGGTGGTGCGGCGGTGCGGCGGCTCAGCCGAGGTCGAACTCCGCGACGACCGGAAGGTGGTCCGATGCCAGGTGCGCGCGCTCGTCGTCGACCACGGTGAACTCCCGGCACCGGGCGGCGAGTTCGGGTGTGGCGAGCAGGTAGTCCAGCCGGGCGGAGCCGCCGGGGGCCTCCTCGGCGCTCGGCAGGCGGCTGGGATAGGTCGGCCGCGGGGCGCCGGATTCGAGGTCCGTCCAGCCCCGGGCGGCCAGCAGTTCGGCGGGCCCGGTGTCCACCCGGCCGTCGGCGGTGGTGGTCCGCAGCCGGAACGTCCTGGCCAGCGCCTCGTGCGTGCCGGGGAGTTCGGCCGCGGAGAGACTGTTCAGGTCGCCCATCACCACCGAGTGCGGGGTGAACGACGCGGCGCCGGCGACGGTCTCCGCCTCCGCCAGCCGGAAGACGGGCGAGAACGGGTGGAGGTGGGTCATCACGAAGGCGACCTCGCCGAGGCCCGTGCGCAGCACCACCTCCACCATGCCGTTGTACATCCCGGCCGACTGGGTGCCGGTCCGGACCACCTCCAGGCCCGGCCGGTGGAGCAGCGCCACGTGGTTGCCGCTGGGGGCCCGGTTGAGGACGCCGGTCAGGCCGAGGGCCCGGGCGAAGTGCCCGAACGTCCCGTCCGTGTCGAAGCCCGCGCACTCGCACAGGCCGAGCACGTCGGGGCGCTGCTCGCGGATCACCGAGAGCAGCGCCTCGGTGCGCCGCTGCCCGCCGTCCAGGATGTTGTAGGCCATGACGCGCACGGTGGGTCCTCCCGGTGTGGTGGGTCGAAGGGGGCGGTTCATGAGCGGCCGATCACGGGCGGCACCATCCCCAGGTGCCGCTCGGTGGGCGCCCGCAGGAAGTCCAGGTCGCAGCCCTGCGGGGCCTGGGTGACGTGCCGCCGGTACAGGGCGGGCCAGCCGCGCAGGTGCGGGGAGGGCGGCGGCGACCAGGCGGCGCGGCGGCGGGCCAGCTCCCGCGCCGGGACGTCCAGGTCGAGCCGCCCGGCCGGGACGTCCACCACGACGGTGTCGCCGGTGCGGACGAGGGCCAGCGGCCCGCCGACGGCGGACTCGGGGGCGGCGTGCAGGAAGACGGTGCCGAAGCCGGTGCCGCTCATCCGCCCGTCGGTGACCCGGACCATGTCGCGCACCCCCTGCGCCGCCAGCTTGGCGGGGACCGGGACCATGCCCCACTCGGGCATGCCGGGCACGCCGACCGGTCCGCAGCCCGTGAGCACCAGGACCGTCGCGGCGGTGACGTCGAGGTCCGGGTCGTCGATCCGCGCCCGCATGTCCTGGTAGGAGGTGAAGACCAGCGCCGGACCGCGGTGGACGAGCAGTTCGGGTCCGGCGGCCGAGACCTTGATCACCGCGCCGTCCGGGGCCAGGGAGCCCCGGACGACCGCGAAGGCGCCGCCGCGGCGCAGCGGATCGGTGAGCGGCCGCAGGACCCCGGAGGGCCGGGGCGCGTCGGCGGCGGCCTCGCCGAGGGAGCCGCCGGCCACGGTCGGCGCGTCCTGGTCGAGCAGCGGGCCGAGTTCGCGGACCAGGGCCGGGACGCCGCCGGCCGCGTGCAGGTCCTGGACGAGGCCGGCGCCGGACGGCTCGACGTCGGCGAGCACCGGCACGTCCGGGCGGACGAAGTCCTCCGGCGCGAGGTCCAGGGCCAGCCGTCCGGCGATCGCCGCCAGGTGGATGATCGCGTTGGTGGAGCCGCCGACGGCGTTCAGCATCGCGATGGCGTTGCGGAACGCCGCCGGGGTGAGGACCGCCGACGGGGTCAGGCCCTCGCGGACGAGTTCGACGGCCCGTCGGCCGGCCCGTTCGGCCAGGACCGCGGCGGCCGGGTCGCCGGCCGGGACGGTCGCCGAGCCGGGCAGGGCCATGCCGAGCGTCTCGGCGAGGACCGCCATGGTGGAGGCGGTGCCCATGGTGTTGCAGGCGCCCAGGCCGCAGGAGAGGCAGCGTTCCACCTCCGCCCAGCCGGCGTCGTCGAGCCGCCCGGCGCGGTGGTCCTCCCAGAGGCGCCACAGGTCGGTGCCGGTGCCGAGCCGGCGGCCGCGGTACACGGCCGCCGGGCGGGCGCCCCCGGTGACCAGGACGGCCGGCAGGTCGGCACTGGCGGCGCCCATCAGGGCGCCGGGGACGGTCTTGTCGCAGTTGGCGAGCAGGACGACGCCGTCGAGCGGGTTGGCCCGCAGGGTTTCCTCGACCTCCATGGCGAGGAGGTTGCGGTAGAGCATCGCGGTGGGCTTCATCAGGTCCTCGCCCAGCGACATGACGGGGAAGCGCACCGCGATGCCGCCCGCGGCGGTGATGCCCCGGCGGACGGCGTCGACCAGTGCGGCCAGCGGCAGGTTGCAGGGGTTGAGGTCGCTCGCGGAGTCGGCGATGCCGATCACCGGGCGGTGGTCGTCGGCGTCCATCGCGACGCCGGTCGAGCGCATCGCGACGCGGTGCAGGACGGCGACCTCGTCCTCGCCCGCGAACCACTCCCGGCTCCTCGGCGTGCGCGGGTCCGCGCCCGGTCGTCGGTGCTCACTCACGGCTCGGGCACCCCCAGACCCTCGGCGCCGGGCGAGGACTGGACGAGGGGCAGGCCCGAGCGGTCGATCCACTCCCGGGCGACGGCGGCCCGGTGGACCTTGGCCGCCGCGATGGCGGCGGCGTCGGCCGCCAGGTGCTCGCCGGCCGGGTAGAGGTTGCGCGCGTTGCGCAGCCCGAACTTGACGTACAGCGGCGCGCCCACCGGCACCAGTTCGGCGGTCTCGTGCCCGCGCACCACCCCGGCGAGCCAGTCGGGGGACTCGACGTAGAGGTCGATCGGCAGCGTGGTCGCCGCGCGCAGTTCGGCCAGCTGCCCGAGGGTGATGTCGCAGGGCACGTTGACGGTGTGGGCGCCGAGCCGGGCGAGCTGGCGGATCGCCACGGGGTTGGACGGCGCGATCAGCACGGAGGCCTTCCAGACCACCGAGGCCGGGATCTCCCCGGTCCTCTGGAGGCCGTCGAGCACCTCCAGCAGTCCGAGGTCGGAGACCAGGAAGCCCCGGATGCCCTGCTCGACGGCGCGCAGCACGTCCTCGACGGCGTGGCGCAGCTGGCGGGTGCCGCGCAGCTGGCCGGCGAGCGCGGCGCCGTCCGCCGAGCGGGAGTGGTTGCCGGTGTCGTAGCCCTCGCGCGGGCCGACGAACAGGGAGACCTCCAGGCCCCGGTCGGCGCCGATCCGGGCCAGTTCGGCGAGTTCGGCCCGGGTGAGCAGCATCGCGCCGCTGCCCTGCGAGACGCGGTTGACCGTGACGCCGAGGGCGTCGGCCGCGGCGAGGGTGGCCCGCAGTACGTCCGGGCCCTCGACGCTGGGGATCTCCACCCGGTAGTGGGCGCCGTCGGGGAAGCGGAGTTCGCTGGGCGGCGGGACGGGTTCGGCACTCAGTCCGAGTCCGGCGACGATGTCGGTACTCCTCATGCGCTTCCTTTCACGTCAAGGTCATCTTCTATGCCCTGTTCTGCTTCACAGAACCTGGTTTTCTGAGGCGATCGAGAGCCAAGCAGTACGGCTCACCGATCGTCAAGCGTGATGTGCCGAATGACAGATCATCGTTCGTCAGCACCGAACAGAGGAGACCGACCGTGCGAGCCCTCCGCGTCGACCGCCCCCGCTCCGTCGCCCTCGCCGAGCAGCCCGCCCCCGCGCCGGGCGCCGGCGACCTGCTGGTCCGCCCCCGCACGGTCGGGCTCTGCGGCACCGACCTGGAGCTGATCGACGGCACCGTCGACCCCGCCTACGTCCGCTACCCGCTGGTGCTCGGCCACGAGTGGTCCGGCGTGCTGGCGGACGGGACCGCGGTGGTCGGCGAGGGCGTCGTCCCCTGTGGCGCCTGCGCCGCCTGCGCGCGCGGGGCGACCAACCTGTGCGCGACGTACGACGAGCTCGGCTTCACCCGCCCCGGCGCCGCGGCCGACCAACTGGCCGTCCCCGCCCGGCTGGTGCACCGGCTGGCGACCGGGGTGGACCTCGCCGAGGCGGCCCTGGTCGAGCCGATGGCCGTGGTGCTGCGCGGTCTGCGCCGGGCCGCACCCGAGCCGGGCGGGCGCGCGCTGGTCGTCGGCGACGGCACGATCGGCCTGCTGGCCGCCCATCTGCTGCGGCTCTGGTCGCCCGCCGAGGTCACCGTGCTCGGCCGGCGCCCGGAGCAGGCGGGCCTCGCGGCGGCGGCCGGTGCGGACCGGTTCACCCTCGACGCCCGGGAGGCGGGCGGCGGCCACGACCTCGTGGTCGAGGCGGCCGGCGCGCCGGAGGCGGTGCGGACCGCGCTCGGCGCGGCCGGGCGCGGCGGACGGGTCCTGCTGCTCGGGCTGGCGGGCGCCGGCCGCACCGCCGCCCTGCCGATCGACGACACGGTCAACGGGGACCTCACCGTGCTCGGCAGCTTCGCCTACACCTCGGAGGTCTGGCGGGAGACGGTGCGGCTGCTGAACGCCGGCGAGGTCGCACCGGGCTTCGTGATCACCCACCGCTTCCCGCTCGCCGAGGCCCACCGGGCGCTGGCCGTCCTGCGCGGCTGCGACGGGCCCCGGGGGAAGGTGCAGCTGACCCTGCCGTAGCCGCGGGCCCTGCGGTAGCACCGGACCCTGCCGTAGCCCCGGAGCCTGCCGTGGCGCCGGGCCGACCCGGCGTGCCCGGCTCACCCGACCGCCCGGCGCAGCGCGGCGGCGATGCCCGGAGCGGCGGCCAGCACCAGCTCCCCGTCCGGCGGGCCGCCGTCCGGCCCCGCCACGACGGCGCCCGCCTCCCGGGCGATCAGCGCGCCCGCCGCGTGGTCCCACGGCCCGAGGCCGCGCTCGTAGTAGCCGTCGAGCCGCCCCGCCGCGACCGCGCACAGGTCCGCGCAGGCCGAGCCGCTCATCCGGATGTCCCGTACCGCCGGGGCGAGTTCGGCGAGCACGGCGAGCTGCCCGGCGCGGGCCGCGCGGTCGTACGCCAGGCCGGTGGAGACCAGCGCCCGCGACAGCGCCGTCTCGCCGCTCGCCCGCAGCGGCCGGCCGTCCAGGGTCGCGCCCCTCCCCCGGGCGGCGGCGAACACCTCCCCGCCGGGGAGGGTCACCACCGCACCGGCCTCGGCCGTCCACCCGCCCGCCCCGGCCGTCCAGGTGTCCGGCGGGCCGCTCACCACCGCCACGCTCACCGCGCACGGGGCGGCCCCGTACAGGAAGTTGACCGTGCCGTCGAGCGGGTCGACGATCCAGGTCAGTCCGCTGCTCCCGGGACGGTGGCCGCTCTCCTCGCCCAGGAAGCCGTCGAGCGGCCGCGCGGCCAGCAGCGCGTCGCGGATCAGCGCCTCGGCCCCGCGGTCGACGGCGGTCACCACGTCCAGCTCCGAGGACTTGGTCGCGACCACGCGGGCCCCGCCCGCGCGGCGCCGGACGAACGCGGCACCCTCGCGTGCGAGCTCGGTCGCCAGGGTCAGCAGGTCCACGGGCCCTCCTAGAATGTTTGGCAGGGAAGAATCAGGTTCCACAGGACAGCACAGAACGGGGACGGCGATGGCGGACGGCACGGCGAGCGGCGAGAAGCGCACCTACGCGGTGGGCAGCGTGGTCCGGGCGCTGCGCCTGGTGGACCTGGTCGCCGAGGGACCGGCCGAGGGCGTCACGCTGACCGAGCTCACCCGCGGCCTCGGCACCTCCAAGTCCACCGCGTACTCGCTGGCCCGCACCATGGTCGACGCCGGCTACCTGCGCGACGTGCAGCCCGGCCCGCGCTACCGGCTCGGCATGGCGCTGGTGCGGCTCGGCGACCGGGCGTCGGCCGCGCACCCGCTGGCGGACGTGGTCAAGCCGGTGCTGAACGAGCTCAGCCGGCAGACCGGGATGACCGCGCGCGCCGCGATCAACGACGACGGCTACCCGATGTTCATCGCCCGGGTCGACGCCGCGGGCACCGTGCGCTTCCACACCCCGCTCGGGGTGCGCGAACTGCCGCACACCTCCGCCGCCGGCAAGGTGATCCTCTCCCTGCTGCCGGCCGCGGTGACCGAGCGGATCGCCGAGGAGACGGGCCTGCCTCCGCGCACCCGCAAGACGATCACCTCGGCGGCCGAGCTGCGGGCCGAGCTCGACCTCACCCGGGGGCGCGGCTACGGCGTGGACGACGAGGAGGACTCCGACGGGGTGCTGTGCGTCGCCGCGCCCGTCTTCGACCACACCGGGACGGTCCTCGGCGCGCTGTCCGTCACCGGTCTCAAGGGGGACCAGTCGGTGCGGCAGATCACCGAGCTGGGCGGGGTGCTGACCGAGGCCGCCGACCGGATCACCCGCACGCTCGGCGGCCACCGGGCCCTCTGAGCACCGGCCGCGGGCGTACGGCCCCGGGCCCGGCCGGGTGCCGGACCCGGCAGCCGGTCCGGGGCGCGGTCGGGCTCCGGGTGCGGGGCCCGGGGCCACTACTTGATCCCCGAGCGCAGGAAGCTGTTGATGAACTGCCGCTGCCCGATCAGGAAGAGCGCGAGCAGCGGCGCCGTGACGATCACCGTCCCGGCCGCCATCCTGGGCACGTCGATGCCCGTCTCCGGGGCCAGGAAGCGGACCAGGCCGACCGTCACCGGGCGCGTCTCGTCCGACACGGCGACGATCAGCGGCCAGAGGAAGTTGTTCCACTGCGTCGAGATCGAGACCAGCGCGTACGCGACGATGCTCGGCCGGGCCGCCGGCACGAACACCTTCCACAGGATGCCGATCCGCGAGACCCCCTCGATCCGGGCCGCCTCCACCAGCTCGTCCGGCACCCCGAGGAAGGCCTGCCGCAGGAAGAACACGCAGAACGCGCTGGCCACATAGGGCAGTCCGACCCCCGGGAGGGTGTCGAGCAGCCCGAGGGCGGCGATCGTCCGGTAGTTCTCCGACATCAGGACCTCGGGGAAGATCATGAGCTGGATCAGCACGAAGCCGAACAGCGGCCCCCGCAGCGGGAACGCGAACCGGGCGAAGGCGTAGGCGGCGAGCACGCCCACCACGAGCTGGGCGGCGGTGATCCCGGTGACCAGCAGTGCGGTGTTCAGGTAGTAGCGGCCGAACGGCGCGGCCCGCCAGGCCGCGGAGAGGTCGGCGGTCCCCGACTCGAAGGCGCGGACGAAGACGTAGAGCAGCGGGGCCGTCCAGAGCAGGCCGGCCAGCCACGCGAGCGCCGTCTCGACCCGGTCGGGCCAGCTGACGATGCGGTCCACGGGGGCTCCTAGCGGTAGTGGATCCGGCGGTCCAGCAGTCGGATCTGCAGGACGGCCAGGGCGACCAGGACACCGATCACCAGCAGCGCGATCGCGGCGCCGTACTGCGGCCAGTGCTGGGAGAAGGTCACCCGGTAGAGGTAGTAGAGGAGGAGGTTGCTGGCGTTGTCCGGCCCGCCCTGGGTCATCACGAAGACGAAGTCGACCATCTTGATGCTGTCGGCGAGCGCCACGATCGCGGCGAACAGGGTGGTCGGCATCAGCAGCGGGAAGGTCACCCGGCGGAAGTGGGCGAACCGTCCGGTGCCCTCCAGCCGGGAGGCCTCGTCCAGCTCGGGGTCGATGGCCTGGAGGCCGGCCAGGTAGAAGATCATGAAGAAGCCGGCCTCCTTCCAGACCATCATCACCATCAGCGAGGGCAGCACCAGGGCGGTGTCACCGAGCCAGTCCGGCCCGGTCACCCCGAACCGGGCGAGCAGTTCGTTGATCACACCGATGTTGGGCTGGTAGAAGTACAGCCAGATCACGGCGATCGCGACCACCGGCAGGATCGCCGGGGCGAACACGCCGGCCCGCAGCAGCGCCTTGCCCCGCAGGGCGCGCTGCAGCAGGACGGCGAGCAGCATCGCGAGGGCGAGGGAGACCGGGACGGTCAGCGCCGAGAACAGCAGGTTGTTCACCAGGGCCTTGCGGAAGACCTCGTCCTCGGCCAGGAAGCGGTAGTTGTCCAGGGTGGGCCCCTCGTCCCGGCGGTCGTACAGGCTGCTGACGACCGTCGAGACGAGCGGCTTCACCGTGAACAGGGCGAGGAAGGTGAACGCGGGCACCAGCAGCGCGTACGCGAACACCTGGTCCGGGACCCTGCGCGGCGAGGTGCGGGACCTCACCGGTGGGTCTTCAGGATCGCGTCGATGTCCGACTGGGCCTTGTCCAGCGCCTGGCGCGGGTCGGCGCCCTTGAGCAGCACGGACTGCAGCGCGGGGGCGAGCGTCTGGTAGACCACCCGGTCGCGGTCGACCGTGGCCATCTCGGGGACGGCGTCGGCGACGGCGTCGTGCGGGGCCTTCGCCTGCGGGTGCTGGGCGAGGTAACCGCGCATCGCCTCGGTGTTCCAGGCGGCGTCGGAGGTGGCGATGTAGCCGGACTTGGCGGAGACGTCCGCGGCCCGCTCCGGGGTGGTGAGGAACTTCGCCAGCGTGACGGCGGCCTCCTTCTGCTTCTTGGAGACGCCCGCGTCGAAGAGCATCAGGCTGCCGCCGCCGGTGGGCGCGCCCTTGCCGGCGCCCGCCGGGAGCGCCGAGACGCCCCAGTCGAAGCCCGCCTTCTCCTGGATCGAGCCGATCCGGCCTGAGGTCGTCCAGAGGATGCCGGTGGTGCCGGCCAGGAAGTCGTCGGTGGAGGTGCCCCAGGCGACCTCGGTGGTCGGGGCGATCTTCTGGGCGCCGAGCGAGGCCCAGGACTCCAGGGCCTTGACGTTCTGCGGCGAGTTGACGGTGACCTTGGTGCCCGTCCGGTCGCTGATCGCGCCGTCGCCGCCGGCCTGCTGGACGAGCGCCTGGTAGAGCCAGTACGCCGTCCCGGTGGAGGTCGGGATGAACAGGCCCCACTTGGCGCCCGCGCCGCTCTGCACGGCCTTGGCGTCGGCGATCAGCTCGTCCCAGGTGGCCGGCGGCTTCTCGGGGTCGAGCCCGGCCTTCTTGAAGTAGTCCTTGTTCCAGTACTGGACGATGGTGGAGCGGGCGAAGGGGATGCCCCAGACCTGGCCGTCCGCGCCGACCGAGTTGGACATGAACTGCGGGTAGAAGGAGTCCTTCCACTGCTTGTCGGCGTCCGTGGTCAGGAACGGCTTCCAGGCCGTCACGGCCTTGCGCTCGACCAGGTCGTGCATGAAGGACTGGTCCATGATCGCCAGCGCGGGCGCCTTCTTGGCGTCGATCGCGGTGTTGACGGCCGCCAGCGTCTGGTCGTAGTCACCGGAGTAGACGCCCTTGACCTTGATCTCGGGGTGCTCCTTGGCGAAGTCCTTGAGGTAGCCGTCGATCAGGGTGCTGAGGGTGCCGACCTGGTCGGGGTAGTAGAAGTCGATGCTGACGGCGCCGTCCTTCGCGCCGTCAGCGCCCGAACCGCCCGAGGCCGAGGAACAGCCGGCGATCGCGGTCAGCGCGAGCGTCGCTGCGGCGAGCGCTCGGGTGCGGGGAGAGAGGGCCACGGAGATCTCCTGACGGGTCTGTGCTTCGGTGCTTGGTGCGTGGTGCTTCTCGGTGCTTGGTGCGTGGTGATTGGTGCTTCTCGGTGCGCGGGTGGGGCTTCGGGCCGCTGGGCACGGGGTTCAGCCCACGGCGCCGACGAGGCGGCGGGCGTCGAGACGGTCACCGGTGCGGCGGTCGAAGAGGTGGCAGGCGGAGAACCGGGCGCCCAGCCGGTCGCCGCCGGGGCGGTGCTCGTCGGCGCGGACCCTCACCTGGACGGTCCGGGTGCCGACGCGGAAGGCGATCAGCCGGTCGGCGCCCAGCAGTTCGTCCCTGATCCGGACGGCCGGCAGGGTGAGCTCGCCCGGGCCCGGCACCAGGTCCTCGGGGCGGACGCCGAGCACGAGTTCCTCGGGCAGCTCGTCCGGCAGGCCCTTGAGCAGGGCGGACGCCTCGATCCGGACCGCGTCGTCGCCGCTCTCGCCCTTGCCCTCGCCCTTGCCGTCACCCTGGTCGAGGACCAGCCAGGCGCCGTCCCGGCGGACGTCGAGCAGGTTCATCGGCGGGGATCCGATGAAGGAGGCGACCCGGACGGAGGCCGGGCGGGCGTACAGCTCCTCGGGGGCGGCGATCTGGTCGATGCCGCCCTCCCGCATGACGATCACCCGGTCGGCCATGGTCATCGCCTCGACCTGGTCGTGGGTCACGTACAGGACGGTCAGCCCGAGCCGCTGCTGGAGTTCGCGCAGCTCGGTGCGCATGTCGGCGCGCAGCCGGGCGTCCAGGTTGGACAGCGGCTCGTCCATCAGGACGAGCTCGGCCCCGCTGACCATGGCCCGGCCGAGGGCGACCCGCTGGCGCTGGCCGCCGGAGAGCTGGGCCGGACGGCGGTTGAGCTGCTCCGTCAGCCGCAGCTGGCGGGCCGCCTCCGCCAGTCGGGCGTTCCGCTCGGCCCTGGGCACCCGGCGGGACTTGAGGCCGAACAGGATGTTCTCGGCGACGGAGAGGTGCGGGAAGAGCGCGTAGTTCTGGAAGACCATCGCCAGCCCCCGGTCGGCGGCGGGCACCCGGTTGACGGAGCGTCCGCCGATCCTCAGGTCGCCCTCGTCGGCGCGTTCCAGGCCGGCCACGATCCGCAGGGTGGTGGACTTGCCGCAGCCGCTCGGGCCCAGCAGGGCGGCGAACTCGCCGCTCGGCACGGTGAAGTCGATCCCGGTCAGCGCCTGGTGCCGGACTCCCCTGGCGCCCTGATAGGTCTTCGAGATCCGCTCCAGTACCACGTCGGGCATTCCCGCCCACCCCTCACGATCCGCAAAGTGCTCTGCGATGTTCCGATATGTTCTGCGATTCCGAACATCGATCTGCTTTCCTGAACATGGTGGCGCGCCACCCGGTCGTCGCGGCGGCGCGCCGATGACCTGCCGATGAAATCCGGGCGGCCGCTCGGAGCGGCCGGACCCGGACCGGTCAACTGGTCCTGGTGTAGTGCTGGAGGTAGAGGAAGATCGACTTCCAGCCGGAGCCGACGTGCACGATGTGCAGCTGGCCACCGGAGGGGCCGAGGTCCCAGGCCGCGATGCCCTGCACCTCGTCGCCCGGCTCCGCGTCCTGGTGGAACTCGTAGGAGACCTGACCGGTGTTCGGGTCGATCGAGTAGACGGACTTGCCGCTGTCGTCGACCGAGGCGTAGAGCTTGTTCTGCCAGACGGCCGCGCCCTGGATCCGGCTCAGCGGCTGGGACAGGGTGATGGTCCGCCGCACCGGGAGGGTGCTGCCGGCCGGCAGGGTGAGCAGGTCGGCCAGGCTGTAGGCGATCAGGGTGTTGGTGCCGTTGGCGGCGTTCTGCGTCCACGGCGCGGTGTAGACCAGGCCGGCGGCCCCGTCCACGGCCACCCACGGCACACCGCCGGGCATCTTGTCGAGCGGCAGCTGCACGTAGCGGCCGGTGTAGCTGAGGTCGCTCGCGTTGTAGAGCGCCAGCAGGGGGTGCTGGTAGTTGTTCTTGCCGTCCTCCAGCGGGGCGATCACATAGCCGCCGTAGTACTCCAGGTCGCCGATGTGGTCGCTCTTGAACGGGGAGCTGAGCGACGACGGGATCGGGAACGCCGAGGAGGCAACCTCGCTGTCGTTGGAGATGGTCGCCTTCACCATCCCGCCGGGACCGGCGCAGTAGAAGTACGTGCCGTCGGTCGCCACGCCCTGGCCGCGCTCCAGGGCGTTGAATCCGGTCCACCGGTAGTACTGCGCGGTGCGCGTCCACGTCGCGGCCTGCGCGGGGGTGGCCGCCGCGACGGCCACGGCCGCCACGACGGCGGCGCTGATGCTGATCCTGCCCAACTTCTTCACAGCCGATCACCTCTGCCTGTTCGGGGGGTGCTGGTGCTCGATGTCGTTCGACGCCGTGCTCGTCGGCGATACCTCGGGAGCCTTGAGGTTCGGTATGGCAGAACCTTGTTCCCCATCGCCAACAGGATTACAACAGGGCCGGTGAGACAGGGTCAACGAGCGGGAGGTGAACGTCTGCGGTACGACGGAAGGCCCCGGGTGCTGCCGGCTCCTCGGTGAGGAGTCGGCAGCACCCGGGGCCTTCGGGAGCCGGCGGGGCGGGCAGCCCTGACGGGCGGGGGATCAGAGATCGGGCTCGGTGCGGGACCGGCTGCGGCTCCCGGGCAGGAGGCGATCGCAGTACGCTGGACGACCGGTCTCGTTTCGGACGGGAGGCGACAGTGGCGGCGACGGCTCGGTCCAACCATGAACTGCAGACGATGGGCGACCTGTTCGCACCGCCGGGCGAGCCGGGGCCGCCCGAGGTGCGCGAGCGGGCGCGGCGGACGGTGGCGGCGCGGGCCCGGAACGCCGAGGACTGCCGGCTGCTGCTGGACGCCCTGGGGCTGCTCGAACCCGGCGATCCGGCCGGGGAGTCCGGGCGATAGGCCCGCCATCGTCCGAGGGCCTGTCGACAAACTGACAGGCCCTCGGGAACGGTCGGGATCAGAACTCCGTCGGGATCAGAACTCCGTCGAGGTCGGGGCGGCGGCGATCGAAGTGCCGAAGTGGTGATACCCGTCCTGCGTGTTGATGTCCGGCACGTGGTCCTTCTGGAACAGCAGGATGATGTCGGAGCCGCCGAAGAGGAAGTAGCCGAACTCTTCGCCCTTCGGCACCTGGTTCTTGGAGATCTGCATCGTCATCCTGACCGACGAGATCTGCGCCATGCCCACCGGGACGATCGCGACCAGCCCGAGGTTGCCGTACGGGGACTTGGCGGTGTCGATCACGATGACTCCGCGTCCCTGGGTGAACTCGTAGCCGTCGGTGCTGTTGTCCGGGGCGTCGAACTGCCCCTTGTCGTCGATCCTGACGTCCAGGTACGCGTTCTCGTGGATGGTGAAGCACTCGATCACCCGCCCGGCCACCGGGGTGTGGAACCGGTGGTACGAGTACGGGGCGAGGAAGTAGTGCACGAACGTTCCACCAGCGAAGTCCTTGCCGTACGCGCTTCGCCCACTGAGGAGCTGCGGGATCGTGGTGACCTCGTGGGTGAGCTTGAGCCGCAGCGGATCGGTCGGGTGGATGGTGGAGTTGTCGTCGATGGGGTACGTCATCTTGTAGATGCAGTCGGCGGGCATGGTCACCGTGCGGTTGTGTTCCGGGTCGGTGACCGGGCGCAGGCCGGGGTTGAGCTCGCGGGCGAAGAACTGGTTGAACGTGAGCCAGCCACTCGGCTCATTGGGCTTGCCGTCGACCATCGAGTCCTCGACGCGGTAGCGCGGTGAGAGCTTGAACGACTCCAGTTGCTTCTCGCTGAACGACGCCGTCGTGTCGAGGAAGCTCCCCCAGGCGTCGATGTATCGGACCAGCCATTCCTTGAACCACGGATCGTTCTGCACGATCCTGTTGCCGTCCTTCGCGACCTTCTGGTCGATGAGGTAGTAGAAGTGGCACAGCCGGTCGTAGACCTCCTGCTGCCCGCCCTTGTCGTCGGACCAGGCAGGACGGGAGTCCTGTTTCGGCGCCCACTTGGCGAACGTCTCCAGATAACCCAGGTAGCCGGGGACGTCCTTGGGCCATTCCAACGCGTCGAACAACGGCTTCCTGAGCGACTTCTTCGCCTCCGCGTGCGCTTGCTCGAGCGAGTCCTTCAGCAGGCCGGCCAGCCCCTTGTCCGCGGCGAGTCTGGCCTTGAGTTCATCGATCACCGCGGTGGAGGTGAACGTGGTGGTCATCGTCGGGCTCCTCTCCTCGATGGGATTCCCGCCCCTGTTCGAGGTTCGCCCGTCAATCCTCCAGCGCTCTCATTCCTCCGGCAAACGCTGCCGCGGACCGGCGGCCGGCCCCTTCGGCCGTCCGCCACGGTGTGTTCCGCGTACGCCGCGACGGTCCGTGACCGGCGTCGGTGACCACGGCCCGCGAGGTGGGCGGTCAGGTCGTCCGGGGCGAGGACAGCCGGCGGAACGGCGGCGCCGCCCTCCGCGGGCACGGTGAACCGGGGCGCGCGGCACCCGAAAGGACGGGATCGCCGCGGGCCCGGCTTCGGGGCCGGCGCCGGTGGGCAGTCTCCCGGGCGGACATTCGGCCGCGAGGAGGAGGACGGGATGAGCCAGGACGAGACCGTGGTGGCAGCGGGGACCGTGGGGACGGAACGGACCGGGGACGGCGGCGGCGAGGACGGTCTGCGGCGCTCCGCCGCGTTCCTCGTCGACGAGGCCCTCGGCTTCCTGTTCCCCGCGGCCCTGCGCGCCGCCGCCGACGTCGGGGTGGCCGACCACCTGGCGGACGGCCCCGCCACCCCCGCCGAACTCGCCGCCGCGACGGGCACCGACACCCGCAACCTCTACCGGGTGCTGCGACTGCTCGCCACCCGGGGTGTGGTGTCCGAGGACGCGCAGGGCCGCTTCACCCTCACCGACGCCGGCCAGGCGCTGCGCGGCGACGTCCCGTACTCGGTGCGGACGGCCGTCCAGATGCTCACCGACCGCACCATGTGGCGCCCCGCCGGAGAGCTGACGCACTGTCTGACCGAGGGCACCACCGCGTTCGAGAACATCTTCGGGATGCCGTTCTTCGACCACTTCGCCAAGGACGAGCGCACCGCCGCCGTCTTCCACGTGGGCATGGCGGCGATGTCCGACCAGGAGAACGCGCCCATCGCGGCCGCCCCCGACTTCCCGCCGAGCGGCACGGTGGTGGACATCGGCGGCGGCCACGGCGGTCTGCTGCTGGAGGTACTGCGCCGCAACCCGGGCCTGGAGGGCGTCCTCTACGACCGCTCCCACGTCCTCGCCGGGAACCGGCTGGGCGCGCACCCGGAGATCACGGGCCGCTGGACGGTCCAGGAGGGTGACTTCTTCGCCGCCGTGCCCACCGGCGACGTCCTGATGCTCAAGCGGATCACGCACGACTGGGACGACGACGCGTGCGTGACCCTGCTCGGCCACTGCGCGCGTGCGCTGCGCCCCGGCGGCCGGGTGCTGGTGCTGGACGCCGTGGTCCCTCCGGGCAACGAGCCCCACCAGTCCAAGGACCTGGACCTGATGATGATGGCCTCGCTGACCGGTCGCGAGCGCAGCGCGGGCGACTTCGCGGAGCTCTTCGCGCGGGCCGGACTGCGGCTGTCCCGGGTGATCCCCACACCGACCGTGCTGTCGGTGGTCGAGGCGGTCGCGGCCTGATGCTTCCCTGACCCCTCGTCGGCTGTCCGGGCCGCCGGTCGGCTTCGGTCCGGGCACCGGTCCGGGCGGCGGCGCGGGCGGCCCGTACGCGCGTGTCACCCGGCTGCCGGGAGGCGGCCGGGTGACGGGGCTGCGGGCCTGCGGACGTGCGGGTGGGTCAGTTCCCGGTGGGGCGACGGCGGCGGGAGACCACCACGAGCGCCGCACCGGCGGCGACGGCCGCGGCGGCAACGCCGGCCTCGGTGCCGAGGCCCTCGGCTCCGGTGGCGGCGAGCTGCCCGGGGCGGGCGGCGACGGTACCGGTGGTGGTGGCGCGGGTGGTGGGTGCGTAGCGGGTGCCGGTACCGGAACCGGTGCTGCCGACCGCGGCCTGAACGACCTGGCCGGCCGGGGCGGTCGGGCCGGGCGTGGCGGTGTCCTGCGGTGCCGGGGAGGCGGCCGGCGCCTGCTCGGTGGGCTGAGCGGAGGGCTGAGCGGTGGGCTGGCCACCGGCCTTCGCGGCGGCCTCGTCCTTGGCGCGGGCCGCGTCCCAGCCGTACTCCAGGAAGCCCAGGACGGCCTGGTCGCTGCCCTCCAGGGCCGCGAGGGCGGCCTGCCGGACCGCCGGGCCGCCGCTCTCGGCGATCTGCGAGACCCTCACCCGGTGGTCGCTCATGCGCACCGCCGCCAGCTCGGACTCCAGGAAGCTGCGCAGGCCGGCGGCGTCGCGGTCGAGCGCCTTCCGGGCGGCGCTGCGGGTGTGCGGGCCGGTCTGCGGGTCGGCGACGATCCGCTCGATCTCGGCGTGGTCGTCCTCGGCGCGGGCCGCGAACTGGCCCTCCTTGAGGAACTTGACGATGTCCGCGTAGGTGCCGTTGATGGCCTCACGCGCGGCCTTCTGCACGGCGGGCCCGCCCTTGGCAAGGATCTGGGTGACCTCGACGCGGTCGTCACCGGCGCGCACCTCGGCGAGTTCGACCTCGATGAAGTGCCGCAGCGCGGTGGTGGTCCCGGCGTCCAGGGCCTTCTGGGCGGCCACCCGCAGGCGTCCGCTGGTCTGCGGATCGGCGAGGATGCGTTCGATCTCGTTGCGGTCGTCCTCGGCGCGGGCCGTGAACTGGCCCTCCTTGAGGAAGGCGATCAGGGCCTCGTGGGTGTTCGCGGTCACCGCGGCCACCGCGGCCCGCTTCACGGCCGGGCCGCCGACGGCGAGGGCCTGGAAGACCTTCACCCGGTCGTCGATGTAGCGGGCGTTCTCCAGGCCCTCCGCCAGGTAGTGCCGCAGGGCCTCGGCCGTTCCGACGTCGAGGGCCTTCTGAGCCTCTTCCCGGACGGATATTCCGCTGTCCTCGTCCGCGAGGATCCGCTCGATCTCGGCGCGGTCGAGCTCCTCCTGGGTCACGCCGCCCTCGGGGGCGGCCGTCCGGGGCGCGGGGGCGCCGCCGGGCTGGGAGGCCTCTGCGGTGTCGGGCCCGGCGACGCCGGCCGGCTGGGGAGTGTCGGCGGCCACGGCCGACGACGGGAAGAGAACGGCAGGGGCGAGGACCGCGGCCGCGACGACGGCGGTGACCCGAGGAAGCTTCATCCGGCAGAACCTGCTCTGTACGAAGAGTCTGTGAACGCACGAAGCATAGAGCGTCCGGGCCGATCGTCACATCCCCTTCTTGTCAGGGGAGTCGGGCGGAGTCGGCCGTCCACCGCCGGACGGCCGCGGACGGGCAGACTTGGCCCATGGGTCACGATGACGAGGAGCGGCGGCCGGTGCCCGCCGAGCTGCGCGGATACCTGGGGGAGGTCGTCCGCCGGGTGCGGGCGGTGTGCGGGGCGCGGCTGGTGAGCGTGGTGGCGGTCGGGTCGGTGGCGCTCGGCGACTACCGGCACGGCCGCAGCGACGTGGACGTGGTGGTGGTCGTCGAACCGGGCCTGCCGGCGGCGGCCCTGCGGCGGCTGGCCGGGGAGCTGGCCCATCCGGGGCTGCCCTGTCCGGCGGCCGGGCTGGAACTGGTGGTCCACGACGCGGAGTTCGCCGGGCGGCCGGTGGGCGGTCCGGGGTTCCTGCTGAACCTCGACACCGGGCCGCTGCTGGCGGAGCGCGCCGACCTGGACGGTGCCGGGGCGGCGGCGTTCTGGTTCGTCATCGACCGCTCGATCGCGCACCGGGCCGGGATCACCCTGTGGGGCGCGCCGGCGCGCCAGGTGATCGCGGAGCCCGCGTCCGCCGACCTGTTCGCCGCACTGCGCGCCGCCGTGCGCGAGCACGCCGACGGGCCGGGGCACCGCGCGGAGGACCGGGTGCTCAACGGCTGCCGGGCGGTGGTCTTCTGCCGCTCCGGCGGATGGTCGGCCAAGCGGGCGGCGGCCCGGGAGACCGCAGCGGCCGAACCCCGGTTCCGGGCGCTGCTGGAGGCCGCGGTGCGCGGCTACGAGCGGCCACGGGCGGCGGCCGGGGCGGCGCTGCCGGACGCGGAGGTGCGGGCGTTCCTGGCCTGGGCGGCCGAGCGGGTGGCGGAGGCGGGCGAGTGAGACCGGCGGCGAGGCTTCGGGTGGCAAGGCTCAGCGGCGAGGCTCAGGCGGCGACGGGGCGCGTGGCCGCGAGCAGTTGGTCGAGGGTCACCAGGCGGTAGCCGCGTGCGCGCAGGCCGGTGATGACGGCGGGCAGCGCGGCGACGGTCTGCGAGCGGTCCTCACCGCCGTCGTGCATCAGGATCACCGATCCGGGGCGGGCCTGGCTCAGGATCCGGTCGGCGATGACCTCGGGGCCGGGCCGCGACCAGTCCTTGGCGTCGACGTCCCAGAGCACCGTGACGAGGCCCAACCCGTCGACCGCACGGAGCAGTTCGGGGCTGCGCCCGCCGTACGGGGGGCGCAGCCAGCGGACCGGGCGGTCGTCGCCGCAGGCCTCGGCGAGCACGTCACGGGTGTGGCCGAGCTGGCGGGCGAGGCCGATCGGGCCCAGGTCGGGCAGGTAGGCGTGGGACCAGGTGTGGTTGCCCAGGGTCTGGCCCGCGTCGGCGATCCGACGCACCACGGCGGGGTGGGCCAGGGCGTTCAGGCCGATGCAGAAGAAGGCGGCCGGGGCGTCGTGGCGGTGCAGTACGTCCAGCACCCGCGGGGTGAACTCCGGGTGCGGGCCGTCGTCGAAGGTCAGCGCCACCAGCGGTCCGGCGTCCTCGCGTCCGGTCAACAGCCGTCCTCGGGAAGCGAGTTCGCTCTCGACCGGCGCGCTGGCCCGATCCGCGGCCGCGATCTCCTCCTCGCGGCCGCTCATCGTCCAGGCCGCGGCGGGCAGCGCCGTGAGGGCCTCGGCACGGGAGCGGCCGAGCGCGGCGAGCGCCTCCGCCGTCGCACCGCCGTCCGCGAGGAGCGGTGGGTCGGCACGCAGCACGGGCACCCCGGCGGCCGTGAGGGAGGCGTCCATGACGCCGTTGGCGCTGTCGACGACCACGGTGAGGCCGTCCGGGGTTCGGGCCGCCAGTTCGATCAGCCGGGCCACCGGCCGTTCCACGCCGCAGTGCTCGAACACCTCGACCGCCCCCGGCACGGCGATCCGGTAGCCCTCACGCGTCACACCCACACCCGCGAACCGCACCGTGCTGCCCTCCCTGGGAACGATCGAGGCCGACGGGACGGCTCCGGGCACCACGCGGGGTCCCGCCCCCCACAGGCGTCCCCGACGGCAGGCAGCCCAGATCATACGGACGCCCGCCCGCCAGGACGATAGGGCGGAACGGAATGAATCCGATGACACCGGCGCGTGATTGACGCCGAGACAGGAAACGACAGGACAGGACACGAAAGGTCGCGACGGGGAGCGGCCGGGTGAGCCGGGGTGCTCTCCCTAAAGTGGGGCCATGACCGATCCGCAGCCGACCTCGCCCTTCCACGCCGCCAACGCCGATCCCGCGGTCACCGGCCGGTTGGTCGCCGCGCTGGACGCGCAGGCCGCCAACGCCGGGGTGCGGCGGCTGCGCGCGTGGGCGCACGAACGGCTGGCGGTGGCCCCCGGGGAGCGGGTGCTGGACGTCGGGTCCGGCACCGGTTCGGAGACGCGGGTGCTCGCCGCGGCGGTCGGGCCGGGCGGCAGCGCGATCGGCCTGGAGCCCAACCCCGGACTGCGTGCCCTCGCCGAGCGGCGCGCCGCCGAGGCCGGGAGCGCGGCCCGCTTCCTGGACGGCGACGCGCTCGCGCTGCCGCTGCCGGACGCGGACCTGGACGCGGTGCGGTGCGAGCGGGTCCTGCAGCACCTGACGGATCCCGCGCGGGCCGTCGCGGAGATCGCCCGGGTCCTGCGGCCCGGCGGCCGGGTCACCCTGCTGGACACCGACTGGGCCACCTTCATCCTCCACCCCGCCTCCCCCGGCGTCCGTTCCGCGCTGGCCACGGTCGTCCGGGACGCCGCCGCCACCCCCGACGCCGGGCGCCGGCTCGCCGGCTGGCTGGCGGAGGCCGGGCTGACCGTCGACGCGATCGGCTCCGACGTCCTGCTGCACGACCCACGGTCCGTCACCTGGCCCCTGGTGCGGGGGCTCGGCGCGGCGGCCGTCGGGCGGGGCCTGATGAGCGTGGAGCAGCGCGACCGGCTCTACGAGGACCTGACGGCCGCCGCCGAGCGGGGCGCCTTCCACCTGTCGGTGACGATGTTCGCCGTCGCCGCCCACCGGCCGCGCTGACGGCACCGCGCCACCGCTCTCCCGGGGGGCACCGGACGCCGGCGCTCCTGGCGGGGCCGACGGCCGCCGCGGGTGGTCGGCCCCGGGGCAGAGAGAGGCGTCCGGACTACTCCTCGGCCCCGGATCCGGCGGCCGGGTGCCGGGAGGGGAGCCGGCGGGTGAACAGGACGGCGGCGGCGGTGATGCCCGTGCACGCGAGGACCGCGGCCTTGAGTCCGTTGATCTGTGCGTCCTGGTAGCTCTCCACCACGGCCGCGGCCTCCTCCGGCGGTATCCCGGGCTGCGCCGCCAGCGCCGCCGCCACCTGGTCGGCGGGCACGAACGACAGCCCCGCCTCCACCCGGACCCCGGCCTGCTCGGCGACGGCGGCGGAGACCCGGGGGTCGCTCTCGATCCGGCTGGTGACGGACGTCGCCAGGGCGCCGATCAGGATCGCGCCGATCAGCGCCGTCCCGAGCGAGGAGCCGAGGTTCTGGGCCGTGTACTGCAGCCCGCCCGCCTCGCTGCGCTCCTCCTGCCGCACGCTGGACTGCACCGTGTTGCCCAGCTGGGAGGCGAGCATCCCCATGCCGATGCCGAGCAGTGCCATCGCCCCGGCGAACGAGCCGCCGCTCAGCTCCGGTCCGATGACGGTGATCAGCCACAGGGTGGCGGCGACCAGGACCAGCAGCCCGGCCCGGACGATGGTGCGGGGCGAGGCGAACCGCAGCAGCAGGGAGCCGGACATCGACGCCGCGAGCATGGTGATGGACACCGGCAGCAGCCGCAGGCCCGTCTGGAAGGCGTCCAGGCCCTGGACGACCTGGAGGTAGAGCGGGATGACGAAGAACAGGCCCAGCAGGACGGTGTTCTGGTTGAACAGGGTCGCCAGGCCCGAGCGCAGCGTCCGGTTGTCGAACAGGGCGAGCGAGACCAGCGGGTCGAGGCCCTTGTCCTCCCGGCGGCGTTCGTGCAGGGCGAACGCGTAGATCAGCGCGCCCCCGAACGCCACCGCGAACAGCGTCGGGGCGAAACCGAGGACGGTGAACGGCGGGTTGCGGGGCTGGACCCAGCCCCAGGTGCCGCTCTGCAGCACCGCGAGCACCATCGCGGCGAGGCCCGCGGCGGACAGCACCACGCCCGCCACGTCCAGCCGGGGCCGCCGCTCCGGTGGTGGCTGCGGCGGCACCCAGCGCATCAGGAACAGGATCACGACGACCAGGACCACCTCCCCGGCGAACACCAGCCGCCAGGTCAGGTAGGTGGTGACCCAGCCGCCGAGCAGCGGCCCCACCGCGATGCCGGCACCCGCGAGTCCGCCGACGACGCCGTAGGCCACGGCGCGGTCGCGGCCCCGGTAGGTGCCGGCCACCAGCGCCGCCAGCGCGGGCAGGACCAGCGCCGCGCCCAGGCCCTCGATGACCGACCACCCCAGCGCGAGCACACCCACCGTCGGGGCCACCGCGGTCAGCCCCGACCCGACCGCGTACACGACGAGCCCGACCACGAAGACCCGGCGCCGCCCGTACATGTCGCCGAGCCTGCCGCCGGTCAGTATGAACGAGGCCATGACCAGGGTGTAGAGGGTGATGACGGCCTGGATCGCGGTCACCTCGGTGTCGAAGTCCTCGACCAGCTGGCTGATCGACACGTTCATCACCGAGGCGTCGAGCACCATGAGGAACTGGGCCGTCCCGAGCACGACCAGGGTCTTCCAGCGGTTCACCACGTCACCACCACGTCACCCGTCCGTCCACCGCGTCACCCGCCTGTCCGCCGCGCGCCGCGCACGCGCGGTCAGCTGCCGAGGATCCGGGCCTTCTGGGCGGCGAACTCCTCCTCGGTGAGTACGCCCTGGTCCTTGAGCGCCGCCAGGTCCTTGAGCTGGTCCAGCTTGTCCTCCATGGTCGGCGCGGCTGGCGGTGCGGCGGCCGGCGGGGGCGGGGGCGCGGCGGGCTCGGCGTAGGAGCCGGCCTGCGGGGCGTCCTGCTGCGCCCAGCGGCCGGCCTGGCGGCGGGAGACCCGGTTGGAGACGGCGGTGGCCGTTCCGGCGACCACCGCGGTACGGGCGACTCCGCGGAGCAGTCCGGGCATGGCTTCCTCCTGGGGTGAGGGGGGTGAGGGAGGGGTCGGGCTCAGCTCGCGGCGTCGAGCCGGTCGAGCGAGTCCAGCACCGTCAGCAGGTCCTGGACCGGGACCCGCCCGCCGGCGACGAGGCGCGCGTCCTCCCGGCGCAGCGCGGACACCAGCGGCGCCGCCCAGCGGTTCTCGTAGAGGAGGACGGCCGCGGAGTCGCCCGGTTCCAGCAGTGCGCCGGCCTCGGCGACGTCGGACTCGCCGAGCACGCCCGAGGAGGCGCCCTCGAAGACGGTCAGGTCGAGACGGCCGTCGCCGGTCACATCGGCCAGTTCGGCGCCGACCACCGTGCCGTCCGTGTCCTTGCGGACGAAGGTCAGGTCGAGGATGCGGATGATGCCGCGGTCGACCAGGTCGACGAGCAGGGGCAGCCCCTCGCCGGTGAAGTGGCTTCCGGGGAACGCGATGACCAGGTAGTCGATGGGGCCCAGGTCGTCGAGTTCGCCGCGGGTGTCGGGTTCGCTGCTCACGTCGGCTCCTGTCGGAGGAGGGCCGGCCGACGGCGTCGGCCGGGAGCCGGCCCCGGACGCTGCGGTGAAGCCGACCCTCGGCGACGCTAACCCGCCGGGCCCGCCCTCCGGCTCACCTGTTCGGGGTGACCCGAGCCGTGACCCGGGCGCTCCCTCCGCCGGGGGGAGCGCCTCACCCCGGTGGGGTAACCCTGCTCGCCGTCCGCCCGGCCGGGCCCTTGGCTGGTGTCCACGGCGACCGTCCGCTCGGTGCCGTCGTTCCGCCCCGGACCGCCCAGAGCGAGGAGCCGCCCGCATGCCACCGGACGAGTCCAGCACACCGCAGCCCGACCGCCCGGAGCCCGTCCGCCCGGACGCGGGCGAGCTGGAGGCGCTCCACCACCGGGTCGCCCAGCTGGAGGCCGAGGCCCGGCGCGGGCCGCAGCACCACCGGCTGCGCACCACCGGCGCGACCGTCCTGGTGATCGTGGCCTCGGTGCTGTCGCTGCTCGCGGTGATCGCGGTCTGGACCCACGACGAGATCACCGACACCGACCGGTTCGTCGCCACCATGGCGCCGCTGGCCCACAACCCCGACGTACAGAACGCCCTCGCCAACCGGATCACCGATGCCGCGACGGAGCAGATCGACGTCAAGGCCGTGGTCAACGACCTCTCCCAGGCCGCCGCCGAGCAGGGCGTGCCGCCCCGGCTCGCCCAGCTGCTGGGCGGGCTGACGGGTCCCCTGGAGGGGGCGCTGACCGACCTCGTGCACGGCGCCGCCACGCGGGTGGTCACCAGCGACGCCTTCGCCACCGTGTGGGAGGACGCCGTACGGGCCGCGCACGGCACCATGGTCAAGGCCCTGACCGGGCAGGGCGGCGGCGCGGTGGAACTGAAGAACGACGAGGTCGTGATCGACATCGGGCCGATGGTGGAACGCGTCAAGACCGAGCTGGTCAACGCCGGTTTCGCGCCCGCCGCCAAGATCCCGGAGGTGCACACCTCGTTCGTGGTGTTCTCCTCGCCCGACCTCGCCAAGATCAAGGGCTGGTTCCGGCTGCTGCAGATCCTCGGCTGGTGGCTGCCGGTCATCACGGTCCTGATCGCCGCGGCCGGCGTGCTGACCGCCTTCAACCGCCGCCGCGCACTCGTCGGCGCCGCGCTCGGCATCGGGGCCGCCATGCTGCTGCTCGGCATCGCCCTGGCGGTCTTCCGCTCCTACTTCCTGGACCACCTGCCCGCGGACGCCTCACAGGCCGCCGCCGGCGCCGTCTACGACGCCCTGGTGCACTACCTGCGCGTCGGCGTACGGATGATCGGCTTCCTGGCGGTGGTCGTCGCGCTCGGGGCGTTCTTCATCGGTCCCTCGCGCGCCGCCGTGACCATCCGCTCGGTGACCGGGCACGGGGTCGCGGCGCTGCGGTCCTCCGCCGACGCGGCGGGGTTCCGGGCCGGGCCGGTGGAGCGCTTCGTCCGCCGCTGGAAGCGCTGGCTGGGCGTGCTGATCCTGGTCGTCGCCGCCGTGGTCTTCGTCCTGTGGGACCACCCGACCGGGATGGTGGTGTTCTGGTTCGCGGTGGTCGTGCTGGCGGCCTTCGCCCTGCGCGAGTTCTTCGCCCCCGCCCACCCGGTCACCCCCGCGCCCCCGTCCCCCGCGCCGACGCCCCCCGCCCCGGCCGGGGCGGGGGGCACCGAGCACTGAGCACACGCCGCTTCGCTCCGGGGCTCACTCCAGGACGATCGCCTTGGCGCGCTGGTACTCCTCCTCCGTGATCGAGCCGTCGCGCTTCAGCTCCGCGAGCCTGGCCAGCTCCTCGGCCGCGCTGGCCGGCTTGGTCTCGGTCGCGGCCGCGTCACGCACGTAGGTGCGGAACTCCGCCTCGGCCTCCTTCGCGCGCGCCATCTCGCGCATCCCCATGCCCTTCCCGCGGGCGATCAGATAGATGAAAACGCCCAGGAACGGCAGGATGATCAGCAGCACGCACCAGCCCGCCTTGCCCCAGCCGTTCACGGAGTCGTCCCGGAACAGGTCGCCGAAGACCCGGAACAGGAGCATGAACCAGAGGATCCAGAGGAAGATCCACATGGTCGTGAGGAAGATGTTCAAGAGCGGATAGCTGTCCATCGCCCGCCTCCGGAGGAGAAGCCGAACCCCCTCGCGCCCACCGTCGCCCACCCCGCCCGCCCGCGCACCACCCCTGACGGGTGAGCCGGGTGTCAGTCGGCGGGGGTGCGGAGGGCGCGGGCGAGGGCGGCGGCGGTTCGGCGGACGTCGGCTTCGGTGGTGCGCCAGTTGCTGAAGGCGGCGCGCAGGGCGGGGACGCCGGCGTAGTGGGTGGGGGTCAGGAACGCCTCGTCGGCCACGGCGGCGGCCAGGGCGGCGAGGCGTTCGGCGTCGGGCTCCTCGGCCAGGGTGAAGCAGACGACGTTCAGCCGGACCGGGGCCAGCAGCCGCAGGCCCGGCGTGGCCGCGACGGCCTCCCCCAGTGCGCGGGCGCCGGTCACGCAGCGCTCGACGATCTCCCGGTGGCCGTCCCGGCCGTAGGCGCGCAGGGTGAACCAGGCGGCGAGGGCGCGCAGCCGGTGGGAGTTCTCCGGGGTGAGGTGCACCAGGTCGGGGTGCTCGCCGAGCGGGCCCAGGTAGGCGGCCGCGTTGCGGAACACCTCGGCCTGGAGGTCGGGGCGCCGGGTGAACTGCACGGCGCTGTCGTACGGCACGTTGAGCCATTTGTGCAGGTCGACGCAGATCGAGTCGGCCCTGTCCAGGCCGGCCACCAGGTCGGCGTGCTCGGGGACCAGGGCGGCGAAGGCGCCGAACGCGGCGTCCACGTGCAGCCAGCAGCCGTAGCGGTCGCGCAGGTCGGCCAGCGCCCGCAGGTCGTCGAAGTCCACCGTGTTGACCGTGCCGGCGTTGGCCACCAGCACGCAGGGGCCGTCGGCCTCGGCCAGCGCCCGCTCCAGCGCGGCCGGGTCCACCGCCTCCCGCCCGCGCAGCACGGGCACCGGTACCAGGGCGGCCCGGCCCAGGCCCAGCACGGACAGGGCCTTGGCGACGCTGGAGTGCGCGCTGCCCGACAGCACCCGCACCCGGCCGAGCGCGCCGGTGCCGTCCCGCGCCACGTCCACACCGAGGCGTTCGCCGAGCCATTGGCGGGCGACGGCCAGGCCGACCGTGTTGGACATGGTCGCGCCGCTGACGAAGGTGCCGCTGTGCGCGGCGGAGAGCCCGAAGAGTTCGCGCAGCCAGCCGACCGTCTCCCGCTCCAGCTGCTGGCCGGCGCCGTCCAGCGAGGAGTTGGAGTTCTGGTCGGCGGCGGCGGTCAGCCAGTCGCCCGCCAGCGCGGCCGGGGTCGCGCCGCCGGTGACGAACCCGAAGTAACGCGGCCCGGCCCCGGCCGAGAGCCTCGGCTCCCAGCGCTCGGCGAACTCGGCCAGCGCCACCCGCAGACCACCGCCCCGGTCGACCAGCGGCGTCCGGGCGGGCGGGTCGGCCGGCGGGACCACCGGCCGCTCGTCGAGCGAGCCGAGGAAGGCGGCCGCGGCCTGCCGGGTCTCCTCCAGCAGGGCGGGCAACCGCTCCAGGTCGGCGGCGAGTTCGGGGTGCATGGCGCGCTGTCTCCGGTCGGTCGGCTGTGTGTCGTCGACGGTAGCCGCCGGGCCGCACGGCGTCCCGGTCCAATCCGCGGCAGGTGGCCTGATCGGACACGTGCTCGGACGGCCGACGCCCGGAACGGGTCGGCGGGACCGGACCGGCGGCTTCAGGCGTGCAGGGGCGGGCCGGCCTGGCTGGTCACCAGTTCCCGGTAGGGGGCGCAGCGGGCGAGCAGGGTGGGGTGGTCGGCGGCGTCGACGACGGCGCCGCCGTCCATCATGATCACGTGGTCGGCGTGCTGGACGGTGGAGAGCCGGTGGGCGACGACCACGACGGCGCTGCGGCGGGCCAGTCGGTCGACGATCTCGCGGAAGCGCAGTTCGTTGAGGCCGTCGAGCTGGCTGGTGGGCTCGTCCAGCAGGACGATGTCGGCGTCGGCGAGCAGTGCGCGGGCCAGGGCCATCCGCTGGCGCTGGCCGCCGGAGAGGTCGAACTCCCGGCCCAGGACGGTGTCCAGGCCGTGCGGGAGGCGTTCGACGTCCTCGCTCAGGCCGACGGTGGCCAGGGCCCGGGCCAGCTCGTGCTCGTCGGCGGCGCCGGCCCGGCCGAGCTGGAGGTTGTCGCGGGCGCTGGCCTCCAGAAGGGTGAACGCCTGGTCCACGTACGCCATGCGGGCGCGCAGTGCGCCGAGCGGCCAGGCGCGCAGGTCGTGGCCGAGGACGCTGACCGATCCGGCGCCGGGGCGCACGAAGCGGCCGACGAGCGCGAGGGCGGTGCTCTTGCCGGCGCCCGAGGGGCCGACCACGGCGGTCAGTCCGGTGCGCGGGATGCTGAAGGAGGCGGCGCTGAGGGCGGCGCGCCGCGCGCCGGTGTGGGTGTAGGAGACGGTGCGGAAGACCACCGCCGGGGCCTCGGGCGCGGGGACGGGCGCCGTCCGGGCGGCGTCGTCCGGCTCCGCCTCGGGGGCCAGCGCGAGGAGTTCGTTGCAGCGGTCGCGGGCGGCCAGCCCCGCCTGGAGGCGGCCGAACCCGGTGGCCAGCGTGTTGACGGAGGGGACGGTCTGGAGCAGGTAGAGCAGGAACGCGGCGAAGGCCGCCACCTGCAGCCGGCCGGCCGCCAGCCGCGCGCCGCCGGTGAGGATGACCGCGATCATGGCGAACTGGTTGCCGAGGGTGAGCACGGCCGGGACCAGGGCGCCGAGGCGGGCGCCGGTCAGCGAGACGGCGCGCAGGTGCTGGGCGTCCTCGGCGAGGACGCGGTCGGCCAGTTCCTCGGCGCGGTAGGCCTTGATGGTGGTGAGGGCCTCCAGGTCGGCGGTGAAGCGCTGGGCGATCCTTCCCACCGCGTCCTGCTGTCCGGTGACGTTGGCCCGCATCCGCCGGGTGATCACCAGGACCAGGGCGGTGAGCAGGGCGAGCGCGGCCACGGTGACCACGGTGAGCACCCAGTCGATCCACACCATGACCGCGAGGGTGGCCAGCACGCTGAGCGCGGCGAGCGGCAGCTGCATCGCCACTTCCACCACCTGGCCCAGCAGTTGGGCGTCGGAGGTGACGCGGGCGGCGAGTTCGCCGGTGCCCCGGGCCCGGACGACGGGCAACGGCAGGCGGAGCGCGTGGGCCATCAGGGCGGTCCGCAGCCGGTAGGTCATCCCCTCGCCGACCTGCGCCAGTTGGAAGCCGGAGAGGGCCTGGGCCACCGCGCCGATGAGGGCGGCGGCGGCCATCATCAGCAGTCCGGGGGCGAGCGAGCGGTGGTCGGAGAAGTCGCCGACGATCCGGCGGACCAGCAGCGGGAGCGCGAGAGCGGCGGCGGTGGCCACCACGGCGAGGGTCAGGGCGGCGGCGAGGCGGACCGGCTGGGCGGTGAGTTCGCGGCGCAGCCGGACGAACGGCGGCGCGGGGGCCGGGGCGGGCGCGGAAGCGTCGGCCGGGGCAGCGGCACGGGCCGGCTCGGCGGCGTGGGCGGGCGCGGGCGCGGGCCGGTCGGCCACGGAACACCTCTCTCCTGGGGCGGGACCGTCGGGAAGCGGCGGTGGCCGCCGCGACCGGGACCCGGCCGGACGGTCCGTGGACCCTCCGGCCGGGTCGACCGTCACGGGCCGCCCGTGCGGGCGGCCGGTCGGGTCAGAGACAGAGCAGGGTGCTGACGGTGCTGGTGCCGCAGTTGAGGACGCTCAGCGAGCTGGTGCTCGCGAGGGTGTCGTCGATCGGGGCCGCCTCGGTCTCGGGCAGCTCCAGGGTCTGGAGGTCGAGGATCGCCATGACGTTCTCCTTCGGTTGCGGTGTACCACCCGGCCGGGCGGCCGGGAGTCGGTGGGGGCGCGGCCGGCGCGCCCGGGTCGTCACCGGGGCGCGGGGGCCGGGCCGGTGAACGGGAGGAAGGGGGTGCCCGCGAGGGCCGTGCCGAGGGCCAGCAGCACTCCGGCCGAACCGGTCGCCAGGTCCGTCGACAGGCGCAGCAACTGGTCGCCGGGGAAGGCGAGGTGACCGTGGTAGGGGACCTGGTGGAGCGCCAGCAGGGCGCGGTGCCGGGCCGACCGGGTCCACGCCGTCGCCGGGTCGCCGGTCAGCGCGAGGTAGCCGAGGAGTCCGGCCCGTCCGTTGAACAGGCCCGGCTGGATCACGAACTCCGGCTCGGCCGCCTTCCGGATCGGCGCCTGCCGCTGGGCGAGGGCGCTGCCGGGCCGGTGGGCGAGGAGGGCGGCCAGGGCGAGGCCGATGCCCGCGCTGCCCGTCTCGACGTAGGGCAGCACCCGGCGCCGGTCGACCACCTGCAGCGTTCCGTCGGCGACCGTGACGCAGCGGTCGAGGTCGAGTTCCAGGAGGGCCTCGGCCTGGTCGAGCAGGGCGCGGTCCCCGGTGTGCTCGTGGAGGCGGACCAGGGCGAGCGCGGCGCCCGAGGCGCCGGCCAGCAGCCCGGCGCGCCGTCCGGCGTCGCCGCGACCGGTCTTCTCCCAGGTCATGGCGGCGCTCCTGGCGGCGCCCAGTGCCTCGTCCAGCAGCCGTTCGTCCCCGGTGGCCCGGGCGAAGTGCAGCAGCGTGAGCGCGATCCCCGGCCCGCCGGAGGCCAGCGTCGGGGCCGAGGCGGGTTCGCCCTCGGCTCCCGCGGCGGCGGCCAGGCGGCGCAGGAGCTCGACCGCCTGCTCGGTCTCGCCCAGCAGGTCCAGGACGTAGGCGACGCCGTGGCCGCCGTGGTACAGCCCGGGCACCGGGGCGCGGTCGCGGGCGGCGGCGGCCAGCCACCGCACGTGCGCGGGATCGACGGCGGCCCCGGTGGCGTGCAGGGCGTAGAGCACCCCGGCCGCGCCGTGCGCCAGGCCGAGCCCGCCCTGGGTGAACTGGGCGATGTCGCCCGGGAAGAGCCGGTCGGCGCGCCCGGGGGTGGCCGCGGCGGCGATGCCGGCGGCCAGCGAGTCCCTGATCGCCGGCCAGTCGGCCACCGGGGCCTCCAGCAGCGCGCGGGTCCCGGCGCGGCCGGCGGCCAGTTCGGGGCGGGGCGTGCGGCCGTCCTCGGGCGAGCGGGCGAGGTGGCGGCGGATGTCGTCGGTGTAGCCGGGCGGTACCGGGAAGCGTCGGTCGATCGCGTCGGCGAGCTCGCCGGCCTTGTCCGCGTCCAGCGCGGTGAGCTGGACCAGCGGGTAGAAGAGCCAGAGCCGCAGCGCCGCCAGCGCGTACCGGTCGATGTCGGGCCCGGTGACGCCGAGTGGTGCGGTGAAGCCGGCTGCGCCGAGTGCCGGGCGCAGGAAGTCCTCGACGGTGCTGGCGAGTTCGAAGTCGATGAAGCTCAGCCCACCGTCCGGTCCGATGATCAGGTTGCGGGGGTGGAGGTCGCCGAAGACGACGCCCCGGGCGTGGATCTGCCCCAGGGCCCGTTCGACCTGGCCGACGATCGCCAGGGCCTCCCGGGTGTACCGGGCGACGGCCTCCTCGTCGGCGTCGGGGTGGATCAGCGGGTAGCGGGCCGTCAGCCACTCGCTCAGGGACTGCCCGGCCACGTACTCCTGGACGAGGAACTCGTGCTCCCAGGCCGTCAGCAGCCCGTGCTCGGCGGGGACCCCGGGGACGCCGGCCAGCCGGACCAGGACGGCGTGCTCGTTGCGCAGCCGGGTCACCGCGTCCACGCCGCGCTGGTCCAGCCCGGCGAACGGGCGGGCCTCCTTCAGCACCACCGGCGGGCCGTCCTGCCCGTCGCGGGCCAGGTAGACGCCGCCCGCGTTGGAGAAGTGCAGGACCCGCTCCACGGTGTACGGCAGCCCGGTGTCGCGCTGGACGGCGCGCTCGGCGACGGCCGGGGCGATGCACGCCGGCACCGGCGCCCAGGCGGGGACCGAGAAGGCCGTCCCGCGCACGTCCGGAACCAGCCGCCCGTCCGGCCCGACCAGGGCCAGCACCCGCTCGCCCGCCTCGTTGCGGCAGTAGCGCTCGGCGAAGCCCCCGTACCGCAGGTACAGCGGGCCGTCCTGCCAGCGCAGGTCGCTGAGGATGTAGGGCCCCCGGCGGCCGGCGAGCAGCGCGCCGAGGCCGTCGAGACAGCGCTCCAGCTCGGCGTCGTCCACCGGGTAGAGGGTGCAGAACTTCCCGCTGGAGCCGCGGGGCGCGTACTTGGAGTTCTGCACCTGGAGGATCGGCAGGCCGCGCAGGAACTTGAAGGTCACGTGTTCGCGCAGGCAGTAGGCGAAGACGGTCTCCAGCACCTCCTCCGCGTCCTCGACGCACGCGGAGACGTGGATCTTCCAGCCCTGGTCGGGGATCCGCACGTCGACGGGACGCACCACCGCCCACATCTCCAGGTCCCCGTGCTCCCAGCCGGCGGGCAGCGGGCGGGTGACGGCGTCGAACTCCTCGTGCGCTCCCCAGCGCCGGGGCGAGTCGTAGAAGATCGGATCGGCATAGGCGTAGGCCTCGTACCGGTTGTCCAACGGAACCCTCCTCGGGGCGGGGGGTCGGCGGCGGGCGGCGGCGGTGCGGAACGGGTGATCGCGGGACGGGAGAAGTGCGGGGTGGAAAGCACGGCGCGGAACGGCCCCGGGCACGACGGAGCGGGGGTGTACGACAGGGGGCGGGACCCGGAAGCGGGATTCCGGTATGGCGATAAGGCCATCCGAATATTGGGTTCGCCGCCACGACTCCCGCAACGGCGCGCATTCCGCCCGCACGACCGGAATCGCGCACCCCGGGCGCCCGTCGCGCCACTGCGCGAGCGGGGCGCGGGGCCGCGCGCCGTCCACGGCCCGTCGGCGGTCGGAAAAACCGTCCGGGGGCGCACAAAAGGCGCGGGCGGCGGGGGCGTCACTCCCCCACGGAGATGGCGTCGACCTGGCGCGACGCCCTCGGGCGAGGGCCGACGGACGGACGCCCGCGCGGCGCGGGCCGGCCGCTCGAGGCCCGGCGCACGCCCGGCGCGCCACCCCGTCCGGCCGCCCGGGGCACGCCTCCTCCTTCACCCAACAAACCGAACAGGTGCCCGCTGTTTGATATTGCCGTTCTATTTCAAGAGTATTTCAGCCGGTCGGGAAATTTGTTTTCCCTTGACCGACCGGGAGCCTCATCGGAATGATTCGTTCGCACGAGTCCGACCCCGAACACCACTGGCGCCCCATCAGCAGCACGGGGCCCGCCAAGGGATCAGCAGCACGGGGTCAGCGGCCGAGTTGCGCATAGGCGGCCGTGCCGTGCAGGACGGCGCCCGCGGTGCGGGCCGCCTCCAGGCTCCGGCCGAGCACCTCCGCGCCCTGCTCCGGGGTGAGGTCCATGAGGTCCGGCGGCCACGTCCCCGGCGGTACGAGCAGCACCACCACGACGGCCCGGCCCTCGGCGGCCGCCACCCAGCCGGGCGAGGCGTGGACCTCGGAGGAGGGCTCCCACAGCTGCCGGCCGCCCACCAGGACGAGCCGGCTCAGCACCCGGCCCCGCAGCCCCACCACGGCGGTGGTGGCGGGCGGCTCCCCCGCCGCCAGCACGAAACCGCTGTCCACCGCGCTCTCGACGAACTCCTCGTACAGCCGAGGGCCGATCTCCACGATCAGCTCCGCGTACGGCGGCCCGGCCGCCGTCGCACGCACCGCCAGGGCCCAGACCATCGGCGCCGATCCGCCGTCACCCGCTTCGTCCGCCATACCCCCTTCAACGAGCCGGCCGCCCGATCGGAGCGGCCCGCCTGCGCAGCGGCGCCCACCGCTCGGGCGAACGGCCGATCGGGTCTGGCGCCCGCCCCCGCCGCCGGGCGAGGGTGGAGGAGCCACCGAGTGTCCCCCAGTGGAAGGAAGCCGAAATGAGCGAGACGATCGCGGGTGTGCGGATCCCGGACAGCGCACTGGCCGCGGAGGCCACCGAACTGGTGCGGGACGCCGCCTCCCCGCTGCTGTTCGACCACTCCCGCCGGGTCTTCCTGTTCGGCTCGCTGCGCGGCGCCGAACAGGGACTGGAATTCGACCCGGAGCTGCTCTACGTCGGCGCGATGTTCCACGACCTCGGGCTCACCGGCCGCTACGCCCGCACCGACCAGCGCTTCGAGATCGACGGCGCCGACGAGGCCCGCCGCTTCCTGCGCGCCCACGGCATCACGGGCGAACCCGCCGACCGGGTGTGGACCGCGATCGCGCTGCACACCACCCCGGAGATCCCGCTGCACATGGCACCCGAGATCGCCCTGGTCACCCGTGGCGTCGAACTGGACGTCCTCGGCATCGGCTACCACGCCGTCACCGACGCCCAGCGCGCCGCCGTCACCGACGCCCACCCCCGGCCCGACTTCAAGAACCGGATCCTCGCCGCGTTCACCGAGGGCATCAAGGACCGGCCCGCCACCACCTTCGGCAACGTCAAGGCCGATGTGCTGGCCCACTACCTGCCCGGTTTCGAGCGCGGCGACTTCGTCGAGGTCATCAAGGACTCCGCCTGGCCGGAGTGACGGGCGCTCCGCCTCCGAACGGCGGGTCCGGGCCGGGTCACCGGGGCCGGGCCCGGGGCGCCCCGTGATCTTGCGGGGCGCCCACGTCGTCCCCCCGGGCGGGCCGGGTCAGACTGGTGGCAGGAGGCAGCCATGACCGTGACCAGGGTCGCCGTGGTGACCAGCGAGGCCGGCGCCGGGCTCGACGGCGACCTCGCGCCCGTCGTGGCGGCGCTGACCGACCGGGGACTGGCGGCGGAACCGGTGGTGTGGGGCGGCGGAGCAGCGGCCTGGGAGCGGTTCGACCTGGCCGTCGTCCGCTCGGTGTGGGACTACGTGGAGCGGCTCGACGAGTTCCTGCGCTGGGCCGACGACACGGCGCGCGCCACCCGGCTGTGGAACCCGGCGCCGCTGATCCGCTGGAACTGCGACAAGCACTACCTGCGCGAGCTGGCCCGGCGCGGGGTCGCCGTCGTACCGACCCGGTTCCTCGAACCCGGCTCCCCGCACGACACGGCCGACCCCGCGGAACTGGACGGCCCCGACGGCGTCGTGGTCAAGCCGATCGTCTCGGCGGGCGCGCTGGACACGGCCCGTTACGAGCCCGGCCACGCCGAGCAGGCCGCGCGGCACGCCCGGACGCTGCTGGAGCGGGGCCGTGGCGTGATGGTCCAGCCCTACCTGCCCCGGGTGGCGGAGGGCGAACGCGCGCTGGTCCTGCTCGGCGGGGTCTTCAGCCACGCGGTCCGCAAGGGCCCCCTGCTGACCGAGCCCGGGGTGATCGACAACGACCGCCACCCGCACCCCGGCCTCGCCCCGTACCGGCCGACCGGGGCGGAGCTCCGCACCGCGCTCGCGGCCCTGGCGGCGCTGCCCTCCCCCCGCCCGCCGCTGTACGCCCGGGTGGACCTGGTGCTCGACGGCGACGGGCGGCCGCTCGTCCTGGAGCTGGAGCTCGTCGAGCCGAACCTCTTCCTGGACACCGTTCCGGACGGCCCGGCGCGCTTCGCCGACGCGGTGGCGGCGCTGGCGCGGCCCTGATCCGCCGCTCCCGCGGCCCCGGGAATGGACCGGGCGGGGCCCGTGTTGGAACCGGATGAAAACGACTTCCATTGCAGTGGAGGGGCTCCGGCCCACCACCGCGCGACCCCGGGAGGACACCCCCATGGCCCGTAGCGAACTTCGCCCGGTGATCAAGCTCCGCTCCACCGCGGGCACCGGCTACACCTATGTGACCCGCAAGAACCGCCGTACCGACGCGGACCGGATGGTGCTGCGCAAGTACGACCCGGTGGTGGCCCGGCACGTCGACTTCCGCGAGGAGCGCTGACCCACCGCACCGGCCCGCACAGGCCCGACCCACACCGACCCGAAGGAGCCCCCTGTGAAGACCGCCATCCACCCCGCGTACCGGCCCGTCGTCTTCCGCGACAAGAGCGGCGGCCTCTCCTTCCTGGGCCGTTCGACGGCCACCGGTGACCGCACGGTCGCGTGGGAGGACGGCCGCAGCTACCCGGTGATCGACGTCGAGATCTCCTCGGCGAGTCACCCGTTCTACACCGGCCGCTCCCGCGTCCTCGACACCGCCGGCCGGGTCGAGCAGTTCCACCGGCGCTACGGCGACCGGTACTGACCGAGGCCCCGCGGGGCCGCACCCCATGCTCGGGTGCGGCCCCGCCGCTCTGGTGACACACCTGCGGCGCGGGACATCATGGCGTCCATGGGGAGACCGAGGGAGATCATCGACTGTGGGGACCTCACGCTGCGCCGGTGGCGGGGAGAGGAGGACTTCGCTGCGGCGCTGGTGCTGTTCGAGGAGTCCCGGGAACACTTGCGGCCCTGGGTGACCTGGGTCACCGGGAACAGTGAGGAGGACACCCGGGGCTTCCTCGCGCGGTCCTGGGTCCGGTGGGAGGAAGGCGAGGTCTTCAACTACGCCGTCGAGGCCGGGAACGGCGAGCTCCTCGGCATGTGCCAGGCCTACTGCGGCGCCGATCCCCGGGGGCGGGGGCTGGGGTACTGGCTGCACCCGGCCGCGACCGGCCGGGGCATCGCGACCCGGGCCGCGGCGGCCCTGACCGCCGAGCTGTTCACGCTGCCGGACGTGGACTTCGTGGAGATCGCGCACGACCTGGCCAACACCGCCAGCGCCGCCGTACCGCGCCGGCTGGGGTTCACCGAGGTCCGCCGCGGGCCGGGAGCGCCGCCGCTGCCTCCCGCGGGCAGCGGGATCGAGGTGGTCTGGCGGCTGGATCGGCCGGCGGCGGGGACGGCGCAACCGGGCTGAGCGGCCGGACGTGCGGGACCGCCGGTCCCCCGCCCCCCGGACGAGCCGGGAGCGGGGCGGGGCGCGGGGGTCGCGGGGCCCGGGGACAGGGCCCGGCCGCTCAGACGCCGCCGGGGCCCGGGGGTTCCTCGGAGCGGGCGGGGCCCCACCGGTCGGGGGTGGCGTAGGCGGTCAGGGCGTAGATGGCGATCACGTCGATCGCGATGATCGTCAGCGACCACACCGGGTAGGACGGCACGAAGGACATCTGCGCGAAGGCGTTCAGCACCAGGACGACGACGCCGGCCCACCGGGCCCACTGCGTGCGCAGGGCGAGGACGCCGTAGGCGACCCCGAGCTGGGCGACGGCCAGGGCGAGCATCACCCAGCCCCAGGCCAGCAGGTCCCCGAAGACGAAGTGGGCGTTCCCGATGAAGACGTGCGAGCCGGCGATCGCGGAGATGCCGTCCAGGGCGTTCAGCGAGCCCACCAGCACCAGCAGCACACCGGCGAAGGTCAGCAGGCCGGAGCCGACGGGGTCGGTCGTCGCGCGCGCCCCGGGCGGGCGGGCGGCGCCGTGCGGAACGGCGGCGGTCATGGTGGCCTCCGTGGGTTGTCGTGGGTTCTCGTGGGTCGTCGGGCTGGGTCGTCGGGCTGGATCGTCGGGCGGCCCGGGAGTGCCGGACCCGGGCAGGCTGCCCCGGGTACCACTGCGCCACGACGGAGCGCCGCCGGGACCACCCGGTCCGGGTGATTCAGTGCCCGACGGCCACCTTGGCCGCCACGATGACCAGGCCCAGCATCAGGTTGACCGCGCCCTCGGCGAGCACCTGGCGCGGCGTCGCCCCCGCCCGGCGGGCGCCCAGACCGGCCCAGCCCACCTGCTGGGCCACCGCGACGCCGAGCGCCAGCCAGGCGTTCTCCCCCGTCCCCAGCCAGGGGCTGACCAGCACCGCCAGGGCCGGCAGCGCGGCGGCCTCCACGATCGGCCACTCGTGCCGCCCCACCTCGCGCACCTGCCGCCGGGTGACCTGGCGGCCGGCCTCGCGCTGCCCGGCGACGTGCGCGTAGACGTGCGCCGCCCAGAACACCAGGCCGGTGATCACCAGCAGCAGGATGAGCGAGAGCCTCGGGTGCGGTCCGCTCAGCGTCGAGGCCGCGATCACGGAGGCCGCCAGCATCGAGCCGTAGACGGCGCCGGCGTAGTCGGTCCGCCGCGCGGACCCCTCCGGGTCCGGTGCGCGCCTGCGGGATGCCGGTCCGGGGACGGTCACGGCGGCCTCCTGCGGGGTCGGGGCCGGACCGGCCCACCGGACCGGCCCTCGTCACGATCGTCGCCGGTGCGCCGGGCTCCGGCCTCACCCCCGGCAGGTGAGGCGGGCCGTCCCGCCCGTTCGGATGGCACCCGGCGGGCAGGCCGTACTACCGTCGAAGTGGCGTCACCCGGAGCGACCGAGCGAGGGTGCGCCCGCGGCCCGCCACTTCGCGCCCCGCGCCCGGACGTGCCCTCCGGCACGGCGGAACCACCAGGCGGTGGCCACATGCCGCACACCCGTACCGCACCCGCGCGGCTCCCCAACGGGGACCCGATGCTGCTCACCCGGATCCGGCCGCCCGGCCCGCCCGCCGCCACCTTCGTCCGGCGCGAACGGCTGCTGCGCCGGATGGACGCGGCCGTGTCCCGGCCGGTGACCCTGGTCGACGGGCCCGCGGGGGCGGGCAAGACCCTGCTGGTGGCCGACTGGCTGGCCCGCGACGGGCTCCCGGGGCCGTCCGGGTGGCTCACCCTGGAGGAGGGCGACAACCAGCCCGGCACCTTCTGGGCCTACGTGCGCGAGGCCCTGCGCGGCGGCGTGCCCGGGCTGCCCGAGGAGGTCGGCGCCCCGGCCCGGGCCGAGCACGTCGAACCGTCCCTGCTGCTCCGGCTGGCCGCCTGGATCAACGCCCGGCCCCAGCCGCTGGTGCTGGTGCTGGACGAGTTCGAGCACATCGACAACCCCCGGCTGACCGGTCAGCTGCACGACCTGGTCCGGCACACGGCCGGGCAGCTGCGGCTGGTCCTGGTCGGCCGCCGCGAGCCGCTGCTGCCGCTGCACCGCTACCGGGCCGCGGGCGAGCTCGCCGAGATCCACGCCGCCGACCTCGCCTTCGGCCCGGCCGAGACGGCCGAGCTGCTGGAGCGCCACGGGCTGCGGCTGGACGCGTCCACCGTCGACACGGTGCACCGGGCGGTGTCCGGCTGGGCCGCCGGGCTGCGGCTGCTCGCGCTCGCCGCCAAGGACTCCGGCGAGCCCGAGGCGTACCTCGGGCGGATCGACGCCGGCCAGGCCGCACTCTCCGACTACCTGCTCGCCGAGGTGCTGCGCACCCAGCCCGCGCCGACCCAGGACCTGCTGCTGCGCTGCAGCATCCTGGGCCGGGTCCACCCCGACCTCGCCGACGCGCTCACCGGGCGCCGCGACGGCCGGCGGATCCTGGAGCAGCTGCACCAGGACAACGCCTTCACCGAGGCGCTGTCCGACGGCTGGTACCGGCTGCACCCGATGTTCGCCGGCATCCTGCGCCTGCACCTGCGCGCCGCCGCCCCGGACCGGGTCGACGGGCTGCGGGTGCGGGCCGCGCGCTGGCTCGCCGACCACGGCCAGTACCGGGCGGCGCTGGACCACGCCGTCGAGGGCGGTGCCTGGGGGTCGGCGGCGCAGCTGCTGGTCGACCAGCTGGCCCTCGGCGAGCTGGTCGCCGGGCGGGACGCCACCCGGCTGCGCGCCCTGTTCTCCCGGATGCCGCCCTCCGAGCACGCCCCGGCCGCCGAACTCGTCCGGGCGGCCGTCCAGTTGGGCCGCGACGAGGCGGACGGCGCGCTGCGGGTCCTGGAGCGCGTCGAACCGCGGCTGGCGGAGCAGCAGACCGAACTGCGGCTGGCGGCCGCCTTCGTGCGGGCCGAGGCCGCCCGGCTGCTCGGCTCGGCCGCGCTCGCCGAGCGGGCCGCGCGGTGCGCCCACGAGCTGGCCCGCCGGGCACCGGCCGGCCCGCTGGAGCGGCACCCCGAACTGCTCGCCCTGGTCGACGCCGGCCTCGGCTCCGCGCTGCTGTGGCACGGCCGGCTCGACGAGGCGCGGGCGGCCCTGGAGTGCGCGGCGCAGGCCCCGCCCTCACCCGGCACCGCCCGGCTGCGCCATGACTCGCTGTGCCGGCTCGCGTTCATCGACCACCTGCGCGGCCGTTCCGGGCGGGCCGAGCACCGGGTGCGCGAGGCCGACGAGGAGGCCGACCGCTCCAGCCTGCCGCCCGACAGCCGCACCGAGGTGCGCGACCTGGTGCTGGCCGCCACGGCGCTGGAGCGCGACGAGCCGGCCGACGCCCGCCGGGCGCTGCTGCGGATGGCGGCCCGCCCGGCGGCCGAGCGCGACCCCGTGGTCGCCCTGGGCAACGCGGTGCTCGGCGCGGAGCTGGAACTGGCCCGGGGGCGGCCCGACGCCGCGCTGCGACTGCTGGAGGAGAGCCGGGAGGACGGTGGCCTCGCCGACCGCCCGTCCGACTGGAGCCGCGAGCGCCTCGCCGTGACCGCCTGCGCCGCGCATCTGGCCGCCGGCCGGCCGCAGGCGGCGGTGGCGGCCCTGGAGGGCGTGCCGACCAGGGCGCCGGACTCGCTGGTGGTGGTGGCGCGGGCCCGGCTGGCGGCCGGACTGGACGAGGCGGGCGCCCTCGCCCAGCTGCGCGCCCTGCGCGACGACCCCGCCGTGGGCGGTGCCACCCGGACCCGGGCACTGCTGCTGCTGGCCCAGGCCGATGCCGAGCCCGGCGGGCCGGAGAGCGCCCGGCTGCTGGCGCAGGCCCTGGCCGCCGCCGAGCCGGAGGGTCTGCTCCGGCCGTTCCGCGAGTCCGCGCCCTGGGTGCGGCGCCAGCTGCACCGGCAGCCCCGGCTGGCCCGGGCCCACACCTGGCTGCCCGGCGATCTGCGCCCGTCCGCGCCGGACCCGCGCCCGGACGGCCCGCCCTCCGGCGGCCGGCCGCCGACCCGGGCGCCGGCCGAACCGCCCGCCGAGCCGCCGGCCGACCTGCTGACCGAAGCGCTGACGGAGCGGGAGCTCGACGTGCTGCAACACGCGGCGCGGATGCTGTCGACCCAGGAGATCGCCGACGAGCTGTACCTGTCGCCGAACACCGTGAAGACGCACCTCAAGAGCATCAACCGCAAGCTGCTGACGGCGAACCGCCGCGAGGCGGTGCGCACGGCGGCCCGGCTGCACCTGCTCGACGGCCCGTGAGCCGACGGCGGCACAAAGGCCGACGGCGGCACGCGGGCCGACGGCGGGGCGCCTCACTCGGGCAGCCGGTGCAGCTCCGTCACCCGCAGGCCCAGCGCCTGGCAGCGGTTCAGCAGACCGAACAGGTGGGCCTCGTCGACGACGTCCCCGTACAGAACGGTGTGATCGGGAACGACCCTGCTCTCCAGTTCGGGAAAGCCCTCCCGGCGGGTCGTCTCCTGCAGCACGCCGGACACCCGGATCTCGTAGCGCATGGGGCCGGCTCCCTTCGCTTCGACGGTGGCCTCCAGCCTGGTCGCCCCGGGAACCCGGCGCATCACCCCCACGAGGTGACCCGCCCGGCCGGACGCACGGCGGCCGGAGCGGCGGGGCCGCCCGGCGGGCGTTCACCCGCCCGGGGTGATCCTCCGCCCGGACCGCCCCCCGTACGGTGGCGGCGCAGGCGGTTCCCGCCGTCCGGACCGCGCCGTCCGGGTCCCGTCGTCCGCCGAGGGAGCATCCGCCATGAGTCCCTACCCCCCGATCGCCGAGCACGGCATCATCGGCGACCTGCAGACCGCCGCGCTGGTCTCCACCGACGGCGACATCGACTGGTGGTGCGCCCCCCGGTTCGACTCCCCCAGTCTGTTCGCCTCCCTGCTGGACCACCGCAAGGGCGGCCGGTGCCGGCTCGCCGTCGACCGGGAGGCCGTGCCGGACGCCCGGGTGAAGCAGCTCTACCTGGCCGGCACGGCCATCGTGGTCACCCGCTTCCTCGCCCCGCAGGGGGTGGCGGAGGTGATCGACCTCATGCTCCCGGACGCCTCGCCGTCGCCGAGCGAGCAGCACCGGATCCTCCGGGTGGCGCGGGTGGTGCGCGGCCGGGTGCCGTTCGTCCTGGAGTGCCGCCCGCGCTTCGACTACGGCCGGGCCACCCACGGGCTCGCCCTGCCCGACGAGCGCACCGCCGTCCTGGAGGGGGCCGGCCAGGAGCTGTGCGTGCAGGCCACCGAGCCGGTCGTCCTGCGGTCGGACGGCACCGATGTGACCGCGCGGTTCACCCTGGACGCCGGGCAGATGGCCACCGTCGTACTGACCAGCCGGCCACCGGGCACCGCCCTGCCCGCCGCGCCCCGGGACGAGGAGAGCCTCGCCGCCTTCGACGCCTGCCGGGCCTTCTGGTACGGCTGGCTGAAGTCGTCGAACTACCACGGACGCTGGCAGCAGATCGTGGACCGCTCGGCGATCACGCTGAAGCTGCTCAGCTACCGGCCGACCGGGGCGCTGATCGCCGCGGCGACCATGGGCCTGCCCGAGCAGGTCGGCGGCGAGCGGAACTGGGACTACCGCTACACCTGGATCCGCGACGCCTCGCTCTCCGTGCACACCCTGATCGGGCTCGGCTTCCACGACGAGGCGACGGCGTTCCGCCGCTGGGTGCGCGACCGGGTCGAGGCCGCCGCCGCCGAGCGCGAGCGGCTGCAGATCATGTACCGCATCGACGGCGACCCGCACCTGAGCGAGGAGACGCTCGGCCACTGGGAGGGCTACCTGGGCTCGTTCCCGGTACGGGCCGGCAACGCCGCCGCCGGCCAGCTCCAGCTCGACATCTACGGCGAGGCCGCCTACGCGTTCGCCGCCGACGGGGGCGACATGGGCGCGCTGCGCGGCTGGGACGCCTTCCGCCGGCTGGTGGACTGGCTGACCGAACACTGGGACCGCGCAGACGAGGGGGTCTGGGAGACCCGCGGCGGACGCCAGGACTTCACCTACAGCCGGGTGATGTGCTGGGTGGCCTTCGACCGCGCGGTGCGGATGGCCCGCACCCACGCCCGCCCCGCGGACCTGGACCGCTGGAGCTCGGTGCGCGACGACATCCTGCGCCAGGTGGTGCAGCGGGGCTGGAGCCCGAAACGGCAGGCCTTCGTCCAGCACTACGACACCGAGGTCCTGGACGCCTCGCTGCTGCTGATGCCCAAGGTCGGCTTCCTCTCCCCCACCGACCCGGACTGGCTGTCCACCCTGGACGCGATGGACCGGGAGCTGGTCTGCGACAGCCTGGTCTACCGCTACGACCCGTCGGCCTCGCCCGACGGGCTGCGCGGCACCGAGGGCACCTTCAACCTCTGTTCCTTCCTCTACGTCGAGGCCCTCGCCCGGGCCGGCCGGGTCGAACAGGCCCGCTACGCCTTCGACAAGATGCTCACCTACGCCAACCACGTGGGCCTGTTCGCCGAGGAGATCGGGCCCTCCGGCGAGCAACTGGGCAACTTCCCGCAGGCGTTCACCCACCTCGCGCTGATCGACGCGGCGCTCGCCCTCGACGAGGAGCTCGACCGGCGCGGCGCCGCCTGACCCCCGCGCGCACCACCCCGTCCCCGCCTCGTCCCCGGCCGACCGCAGCACCGCAGCACCGCAGCACCGCAGGCCCGCAGGACCGCGAAAGGAGCCCGGCGCCATGGCCTCATCCACCCACCCGGCGCGACCGCGCCGCAACCTGCTGCCGTTCGCGGGCGTGGCGCTGATCCTGCTGGCCCTGTTCAACGGGTGGGACGCGATCGCGGCGCTGATCGACTCGCCCGTCGTCACCGGTACCGACCGCTACGTCTTCGGCGACCTGCACAGCCTCGGCTGGGCGGTGCTCGCGCTGGCCGTCGCCCAGGGCCTGGCCGGCATCACGCTGCTCACCGGCGACCTCCCCAGCCGCTGGTTCCCGGTGGCGGTGCTGTGCGCCAACGTCTTCGTGCAGTTCGTCTTCGTGGCGAGCTACCCCGCCTGGTCGCTCATGATCATCGCCATCGACGTGGCCGCGCTGTACGCGGTGCTCACCGCGCCCTACGAACGGAGCGGGACATGACCACCACCGCCGCCCGTCCCGCCCGGGCCGACGGACGGCGGGTCCTGGTCCCGCTGGCCCTGGCCCAGTTCATCTGCAGCTTCGCCGGCTCCAGCATGAACGTGATGATCAACGACATCAGCGCGGACCTCGACACCAGCGTCCAGGGCGTCCAGGTGGCGATCACCGTCTTCCTGCTGGTGATGGCCGCTCTGATGATCCCCGGCGGCAAGCTCACCGACCGCTGGGGCCGCAAGCGCTGCCTGATGCTGGGCCTCGCCGTCTACGGCGTCGGCGCCGTGCTCAGCGCGGCGGCCCCCGGGCTGGGCGTGCTGATCCTCGGCAACTCGGTGCTGGAGGGCGTCGGCACCGCCCTGCTGATCCCCCCGGTCTACATCCTGACCACCCTGCTGTTCACCGGCACCGCCGCCCGGGCCCGCGCCTTCGGCACGATCATGGCACTGGGCGGCATCGGCGCGGCGGCCGGTCCGCTCATCGGCGGCCTGCTCACCACCGCGATCGACTGGCGGGCCAACTTCGGCTTCCAGGCCGTGGTGGTCGCCGCGATCCTGTTCCTCACCCGCACCCTGGAGGACCCGCTGCCCGCCGACCCCGACCGGCCGTTCGACCTCGTCGGCGCGGTACTGTCCGCGGGCGGCCTGGTGCTGCTGGTCACCGGCATCCTGGCGGCGGACAACAACGCCTGGCTGATGATCGCCCTGCTGGCCGCCGGAGCCGTCGTGCTGGCCGGCTTCTTCCACTGGATCCGCCGGCTGGAGCGCGCGGGCCGCGAACCGCTGCTGGCCACCAGCCTGTTCCACAACCGGGTCTCCAACCTGGGCCTGGTCACCCAGAACGCCCAGTGGCTGGTCCTGATGGGCGTCTCGTTCACCGTCGGCGCCTACCTCCAGGTGGTCCGCGGCTACAGCGCGATCGCCACCGGCGGCGTCTTCACCGCCGCCACCCTGGGGCTGCTGGTCTCCTCGCTCGCCGCCGAACGGCTGGCGAAGCGCCGTGCCCAGCGCACGCTGATCGTCACCGGCTTCGCGACCACCACCGCCGGCATCGTCCTGCTGCTCCTGCTGGTGCGCTCCTTCGGCGGCGCCTGGGCCTTCACCCCCGGCCTGCTGCTGATCGGCCTCGGGCTCGGTCTGATGCTCACCCCGTCGGTCAACGTGGTGCAGTCCGCCTTCCCGGACAGCCGCCAGGGCGAGATCTCGGGCCTGTCCCGCAGCATCTCCAACCTCGGCTCCTCGCTGGGCACCGCCGTCGCCGGCACCATCCTGGTCTCCGAGCTCACCCGCAACGGCTACGCGGCGGCGATGATCGCGCTCGCCGGCTTCGGCGTGGTCGGCCTCGGCGCGGCGCTGTTCCTGCCGCACGACCGGCCGCCGGCCGCGCAGGACGCCGCGGCCGGGGGCGGGGCCGGGGCCTGACGGCAGGCGCGACGCCCCGCCGGAGCATGCGGAACGGCCGGTCCTGCCAACACTATTGACGAAATGTCCAACAGTGGCGATTCTCGTCACACCGAGTACGCGGGACCCGGCGGCCGGTCCGGGTGCCGTGCCGTGCCCCGGGCGACCGGGCGTCGACCGCGTCGTCCGCCCGTCCGGAACCGGGGTTCCCCATGAGCCGACTCCCCCACGCACGTCTCCGATTCGCCACCCTGCTCGCCGCGCTGCTCGCCCTGGTCGCCGCCGCGCTCGCCGCCCCGGCCCAGGGGGCGGGCACCACCGACTGGTGGGACCCGGTCGCCCGGCCGGCACCCGACGCCGCCATCGGCGTCACGGGCGAGCCGTTCACCGGCACCGACGCCCAGGGCCGCGTCCGCGGCTTCGTCGACGCGCACGACCACGTCCTGGCCAACGAGGCCTTCGGCGGCCGTCTGATCTGCGGCAAGGCCTTCTCCGAGGCGGGCGTCGAGGACGCCCTCAAGGACTGCCCGGAGCACTACCCCGACGGCTCGCTCGCCCTCTTCGACATGATCACCAAGGGCGGCGACGGCAAGCACGACCCGGTCGGCTGGCCCACCTTCGCCGACTGGCCCGCCCATGACTCGCTCACCCACCAGCAGAACTACTACGCCTGGGTGGAACGCGCCTGGCGCGGCGGCGAGCGGGTGCTCGTCAACGACCTGGTGACCAACGGGGTGATCTGCTCGGTCTACTTCTTCAAGGACCGCGGCTGCGACGAGATGACCTCGATCCGCCTGCAGGCGCAGAAGAGCTGGGAGATGCAGGCCTACGTCGACCGGATGTACGGCGGGCCGGGCAAGGGCTGGTTCCGGATCGTCACCACCAGCACACAGGCGCGCGAGGTGGTCCGCCAGGGCAAGCTCGCCGTCGTGCTCGGGGTGGAGACCTCGGAGCCGTTCGGCTGCAAGCAGGTGCTCGACGTCGCCCAGTGCGGCCAGGCGGACATCGACCGCGGCCTCGACGAGCTGTACGGGCTCGGTGTGCGCAGCATGTTCCTCTGCCACAAGTTCGACAACGCGCTGTGCGGGGTGCGGTTCGACGAGGGCTCGCTGGGCGCGGCGATCAACGCCGGCCAGTTCCTGTCGACCGGCACCTTCTGGCAGACCGAGCAGTGCACCGGCCCGCAGCACGACAATCCGATCGGCCTGGCACCCGCGCCGGCCTCCGTCCAGAGCCGGCTCCCCGCCGGGGTGGCGCTGCCCTCGTACGCGGCCGGAGCGCAGTGCAACACCCGCGGGCTGACCGAGCTGGGCGAGTACGCCCTGCGCGGGATGATGCGGCGCGGCATGATGCTGGAGCTGGACCACATGAGCGTCAAGGCCGCCGGGCGGGCACTGGACGTGCTGGAGTCCGTGTCGTACCCGGGCGTGCTCTCCTCGCACAGCTGGATGGACCTCGGCTGGACGGAGCGCGTCTACCGGCTCGGCGGCTTCGTCGCCCAGTACATGAACGGCGCGGAGGCGTTCAGCGCGGAGGCGAAGCGCACCGACGCGCTGCGCGACAAGTACGGGGTCGGCTACGGCTACGGGACCGACATGAACGGCGTGGGCGGCTGGCCCGGTCCGCGCGGGGCCGGGACCGCGAACCCGGTGCGCTACCCGTTCCGCACCGCCGACGGCGGCTCCGTGGTCGAGCGCGCCAGCGCCGGCAGCCGCACCTGGGACGTCAACACCGACGGCGCCGCGCACTACGGCCTGGTGCCGGACTGGATCGAGGACATCCGGCAGGTCGGCGGGCAGGGCGTGGTCGACGACCTGTTCCGCGGCGCGGAGTCCTACCTCACCACCTGGGGCGCCGCCGAGCGGCACCGGTCCGAGGTGAACCTCGCGGCGGGCGCCACCGCCTCGGCGAGCTCGGCCGAGTGGAACCCGTTCACCGACTTCGGGGCCGCCCGGGCCGTGGACGGCAACGGCTCCAGCCGCTGGGCCAGCGACTGGAGCGACGACCAGTGGCTGCGGATCGACCTGCCCGCCACCACCCTGGTCGGCCGGGTCACCCTGGACTGGGAGCGCGCCTACGCCCGGGCCTACCGGATCGAGGTGTCCACCGACGGGACGACCTGGCGGACGGTGTGGTCCACCGCCTCCGGCGACGGCGGTCTGGACACCGCGCTGTTCCCCGCCGTCCCGGCCCGCCAGGTGCGGATCCGCGGCGAGCAGCGGGCCACCTCGTGGGGGTACTCGCTGTACGAGGTGGGCGTCCACCGGAGCTGACGGGGCCGGGCGGGCGAAATTCCTCGACGTGGTTCCGGCGGTGGTGTCGAGAAGCGGCGGGCGGCTCCGTCCCAGGGTCGGAGGCGGCCACAATGGGCCGCACGAACTGCGAGGAGAGGGTCACCATGGCCAAGTACCTGCTGCTGAAGCACTACCGCGGCGCCCCGGAGGCGGTCAACTGCGTGCCCATGGACCAGTGGACCCCGGAGGAGATCGAGGCGCACATGCAGTACATGCGCGACTTCGCGAACCGGCTGGAGAAGAGCGGCGAGTACGTCGACGGCCAGGCGCTCGCCCCCGAGGGGGCGTGGGTCCGGTACGACGGCGAGGGCCGGCCGCCGGTCACCGACGGCCCGTTCGCGGAGACCAAGGACCTCATCGCCGGCTGGATGGTGATCGACGTCGACACCTACGAGCGCGCCGTCGAGCTGGCCGGCGAGCTGTCCGCCGCTCCGGGGGCGGGCGGCCGGCCGATCCACGAGTGGCTGGAGCTGCGTCCGTTCCTCGCCTTCTCGCCGACCATCACGGAGTGACCACTCCCGTGGACGAGGCCCTGCTCCGCAGCCTCACCCCGGAGGTGCTCGCCGTCCTCGTCCGCCGCGGAGCCGACTTCGCGGCGGCCGAGGACGCCGTCCAGGACGCCCTGGTGGAGGCCCTGCGGGTGTGGCCCGCGGGGCCTCCGGCCGAGCCGAAGGGGTGGCTGGTCACCGTGGCCTGGCGCAAGTTCCTCGACGCGGCCCGGGCGGACTCCGCCCGGCGCCGCCGCGAGGACCGGGTCGAGGAGGAGCCGGCCCCCGGGCCCGCCCCCGCGCTCGACGACACGCTGCGGCTGTACTTCCTGTGCGCCCACCCCTCGCTGACGCCGGCCTCGGCGGTGGCGCTCACCCTGCGCGCCGTCGGCGGGCTCACCACCCGCCAGATCGCCCGGGCCTACCTGGTGCCCGAGGCGACCATGGCGCAGCGGATCAGCCGGGCCAAGCGCACCGTCTCGGGTGTGCGCTTCGACCGGCCGGGCGATGTCGCGACCGTGCTGCGGGTGCTCTACCTGGTGTTCAACGAGGGCTACTCGGGCGATGTCGACCTCGCCGCCGAGGCGATCCGGCTGACCCGGCAGCTGGCGGCCCGGGTCGACCACCCCGAGGTGGCCGGGCTGCTCGCCCTGATGCTGCTCCACCACGCCCGGCGGGCCGCCCGGACCGCCCCGGACGGCAGCCTGGTGCCGCTCGCCGAGCAGGACCGCTCCCGCTGGGACACCACGGCGATCGCCGAGGGCGTGGCGATCCTCCAGGCGGCCCTCGCCCGCGACCGGCTGGGCGAGTTCCAGGCGCAGGCGGCCGTCGCGGCCCTGCACGCGGACGCGCGGACGGCCGAGGAGACGGACTGGGTGCAGATCGTCGAGTGGTACGACGAACTGCTGCGGCTGACCGGCAGTCCGGTGGTGCGGCTCAACCGCGCGGTGGCGGTCGGCGAGGCGGACGGGCCGCGGGCCGGGCTGGCGGCGCTGGCGGAGGTGGACGCCGGGCTGCCGCGCCGCACGGCGGCGGAGGCCCACCTGCGTGAGCGGGCCGGCGAGCGGGCGGCGGCGGCGCGGCTGTACGCCGAGGCGGCCCGCGAGGCGCCCAACCTCGCCGAGCGGGACCATCTGACGCGCCGGGCGGCCCGGATCAACACCGCGCTCGCGACGGACCGGGGGCAGCCGTGAGCGTGCCCGCCGGCCCGCGGCGGGCGGGTTGCGACCGCCCCGGTCCCCCGGGCGAGAGATATTTGCAGTAGCTGTATATGGGCCCTAGCTGGTATTCACCTTCATGGCTTACCCTTGGGTGCAGCCACATTCGGAAGGAGACCGGCCTCATGACCGCCACGGACCCCGCGCTCACCGCCCTGGCCAGCGGCTGGGGTGCGCTTTCCCTCCTGCACGGCAGGATCGAGTCGCACATCGAGCGCGCCCTGCAGTCCAAGCACGACCTGAGCGTGCGGGAGTACTCGCTGCTCGACGTCCTCAGCCGGCAGCACGACGGCGAGGGCGGCCACCTCCAGATGAAGCAGGTCGCCGACGCGGTCGTGCTCAGCCAGAGCGCCACGACGCGACTGGTCACCCGCCTGGAGGACCGCGGCCTGCTGGCCCGCTACCTGTGTCCCACCGACCGCCGCGGCATCTACACCAATGTCAGCGAGGAGGGGCTGAAGCTGCTGGAGGAGGCCCGGCCGACCAACGACGCCGCGCTGCGCGAGGCGCTCGGCGAGGCCGCGCGCAATCCCGAGCTGGCCTCGCTGGTGGAGGCCGTCGAGGCCGTGGAGACCCCGGCACGTCTCGGCTAGCCACCCGCCCCCGCCTCCCCCGACCGGCCCCAGCACCTCGCTGGGGCCGGTTTTTCATGCCCCCGCAACCCCGGCCCGACGACACCATGTGATCGCCGACATCCAGAGAACGACCACAGCCCGCGCTTGCACTTATAGCGCGCCTGCAATTATTGTGAAGACACGCAAGGAGCTCACTCAAGCAATCACAGAAGGGTCGAGCCCAATGCCTCTCGCACTGCTCGCTCTGGCCGTCGGCGCCTTCGGCATCGGCACCACCGAATTCGTGATCATGGGCCTGCTGCCCGAGATCGCCGCCGACTACGGCGTCTCCATCCCCACCGCGGGCCTGCTCGTCACCGGCTACGCCCTCGGCGTCGTCCTCGGCGCACCGCTGCTGACCGTGCTCGGCACCAAGGTCAGCCGCAAGCGGATGCTCATGCTGCTGATGGGCCTGTTCGTGCTCGGCAACCTGGTCTCGGCCCTCGCCCCCTCGTTCGGCATGATGCTCGCCGGCCGCGTGGTCGCCTCGCTCGCCCACGGCGCATTCTTCGGCATCGGCTCCGTCGTCGCCGCCGACCTGGTCGCCCCGGACAGGAAGGCCGGCGCCATCGCCACCATGTTCACCGGTCTGACCATCGCCAACATCGTCGGCGTGCCGCTCGGCACCTACATCGGCCAGGCCATCGGCTGGCGCATCACCTTCGCCGGTGTCGCCGCGCTCGGCATCGTCGGACTGCTCGGCATCGCCAAGCTCGTCCCCGCCATGCCCCGGCCCGAGGGCGCCCACCTGCGCCGCGAGCTGACCGCCTTCCGCAACCCGCAGGTCCTGCTCGCCATGGCGATGACCGTGCTCGGTTTCGGTGGTGTCTTCGCCGCGATCACCTACATCGCCCCGATGATGACCCGTGTGGCGGGCTACTCGGACGGCGCGGTCACCTGGCTGCTGGTCCTCTTCGGCATCGGCATGTTCCTCGGCAACCTGCTCGGCGGCAAGTACGCCGACCGCAAGCTGATGCCGATGCTCTACACCACCCTGGGCGGCCTCGCCGTCGTCCTGGCGCTGTTCACCCTGACCGCGCACAACAAGGCGCTGGCCGCGATCACCATCATGCTCGTCGGGGCGCTCGGCTTCGCCACCGTCCCGCCGCTGCAGAAGCGGGTGCTCGACCAGGCCCACGGGGCGCCCACCCTGGCCTCCGCCGTGAACATCGGCGCCTTCAACCTCGGCAACGCCCTCGCCGCCTGGCTCGGCGGCATGGTCATCACCGCCGGCCTCGGCTACACCTCGCCGAACTGGGTCGGCGCCGTGCTCGCCGCCGCGGCCCTCGTCCTCGCCATCTGGTCCGCCGCCCTGGAGCGCCGCACCCCCGTGACCGCGACCTCGGCCGGCACCGTCGCCGCGCCCGTCCCGGTCCACCACTGACCACCCCACCCTCCCCGTCCGGCTCCCCCTCACCTCAGGAGAACCACCCCCATGAGCACCACCACCGTGACCCCGCTGACCACCGCCGACGCCGAGACCCTGATCACCGCCGCCCGCGCCGCCGCCGAGGAGGCCGGGGTCCCGGTCAGCGTCACCGTCCTCGACGCCGGGGGCCACCTGCTCGCCTTCCGCCGCGACGACCGGGCCGTCCTGATCTCCGGCGAGACCAGCACCCGCAAGGCCTACACCGCGCTGCAGCTGAACGCCCCGACCGCCGACCTGGTCGACCTGGTCAAGCCCGACGGCCCGTTCCACTCGCTGCCGACCGCGCTGGACCGTCCGCTGCTGTTCATCGCCGGCGGCGTCCCCGTCCACCGCGACGGCCGCCTCGTCGGCGCCATCGGCCTCGGCGGCGGCGCCCCGGAGCAGGACCACTCCTTCGCCACCGCCGCCCTCCAGGAGCTGCACCGGTGAGCCGCACCCCTCGCGAGGTCTTCACCGGCCACGGTGAGCGCCCGGGCACCGGGGACCTCGACCACATAGCGGGCGACGACACCGAGGACCGGACCGTCCGCCACACCCTCAGCAACCGCACCGACCGAAAGACCGGTACCACCATGAACGCCCCCACCGTCCCCACCGTGAGGCTCAACAACGGCGTCGAGATCCCCCAGCTCGGCTTCGGCGTCTTCCAGGTCCCGGACGACCGGACCACTGCCGCCGTCACCGGCGCCCTGGAGGCCGGCTACCGCAGCATCGACACCGCCGCGATCTACGGCAACGAGGCCGGCGTCGGCCGGGCCCTGGCCGAGGGCGGCGTGCCGCGCGACGACCTGTTCATCACCACCAAGCTGTGGAACGCCGACCAGGGCTACGACGGGACGCTGCGCGCCTTCGACGCCAGCCTCGCCAAGCTGGGCCTGGAGACCGTCGACCTCTACCTGATCCACTGGCCCACCCCGGCCAAGGACCGCTACCTCGACTCCTGGCGCGCCATCGAGCGCCTCGCCGCCGAGGGCCGGATCCGCGCCGCCGGTGTCTCCAACTTCCAGCCCGCCCACCTCCGGCGCCTGCTGGACAACAGCGAACTCGTCCCGGCCGTCAACCAGGTCGAGCTGCACCCCGGCCTCCAGCAGACCGAGCTGCGCGCCTTCCACGCCCAGCACGGCATCGCCACCGAGGCCTGGAGCCCGCTCGCCCAGGGCGCCGTCCTGGACGACCCGGCGATCACCGCGATCGCCGAGCGCACCGGCAAGTCGCCCGCCCAGGTGGTGCTGCGCTGGCACCTGCAGCTGGGCAACATCGTGATCCCCAAGTCGGTCACCCCGGCCCGCATCCGCCAGAACCTCGACGTCTTCGACTTCGAGCTGACCGGCGCGGACATGGACGCGATCGGCGCGACCGACCGGGGCCTGCGCACCGGCCCGCACCCGGACCAGTTCAACTGATCCTCCCGACGCCCCCGCTCCACCACCGGCCGACCGACCGGGGCGCAGCGGGGGCGTCCGCCGTTCCCGCTCCGCCCGCTCCCACCGCTCCGCCCGCTCCCACCGCTCCGCCTGCTCCCACCGCCCCCACCGCCCCGGAAGGATCCGCCATGGCCTCCGCCCACCCCGCCCTCGCCCGCATCGCCCCCGGCGACGGACGGCTCACCCTCGGCCTCGAACTGCCCCTGGACAACGACTGGGGCCCCGAGCGCGGACGCGCCGACCGCGCCGCCGGCCTGCCGTTCGGCGTCCCCGACCTCACGGCGCACACCGAGCGCGCACGGCTGGCCGACCGGCTCGGCTTCGCCGCCCTGTGGCTGCGCGACGTCCCGCTCTACGACCCGCTCCAGTTCGGCGACGCCGGCACCGTCTTCGAGACCTTCACCCACCTCGGCCACCTCGCCGCCGTCACCGAGAACGTCGTCCTCGGCACCGGTGCGACCGTCCTGCCGCTGCGCGAGCCGCTGCTGGTCGCCAAGGCCGCCGCCACCGTCGACGTGCTGTCCGGCGGGCGCATGCTGCTGGGCCTGGCCAGCGGCGACCGCCCGGTGGAGTACCCGCTGTTCCGGCGCGACTTCCAGTCCCGCGGCGCGGCGTTCCGCGAGGGCGTCGCGACCCTGCGCGCCGCCTGGCGCGGCGGACCGCTGGAGCTTCCCGCGGTCGGCCTCGGCGCGGACCGGCAGCTGGAGGTGCTGCCGCGGCCGGTGCACCCGACCGGGATCCCGGTCGCCGTCGCCGGCGGCGCCCAGCAGACCCCGGAGTGGATCGCCGAGAACGTCGACGCCTCCCTCAACTACCCGCGCGAACTGGGCGCGCTGCGGATCAGGAGCCGGGAGTGGCGGCAGCGGACCGACGGCGCCAAGCCGTATCTGACGCCCATGGTCCTCACCCTCCAGGAGGACCCCGACGCCCCGGCCGCCCCCATCCGGCTCGGCCTGAGCACCGGCCGCAACGCCCTGGTGGACCACCTGGAGGCGATGGCCGAGCTCGGCGTCTCCCATGTCTCGTTCAACCTGCGCCCCAACGACCGGCCGATCGAGGAGCTGCTGCACGAGCTCGCCGAGCACGTGCTGCCGCACTTCCCCACGCCCGAGGCCGCCCCGGCAGTCGAGGACAGGACCTGACCTATACGACTCCTATCGTGGAACACGTCGGACGGCGACGGACCGTCAAGGACACGGCACCCCACGGAGGTACGGACATGAGCGGCACCACGGCCACCACCGCCCCTGCGATCACCGGCGAGCGGGCCGACCTGCTGGAGCAGCTCGCGACGCAGCGTCACTACCTGCGCCACACCACGCGCGACCTGACCGACGAGCAGGCCGCGCTGCGCACCACCGCCGGCGAACTGTGCCTGGGCGGCCTCATCAAGCACGTCTCGGCCGTCGAGCGGGCCTGGGTCGACTTCATCCTCGAAGGCCCGTCCGCGATGCCCGACTTCACCAGCATGACGCCGGCCGAGCAGGAGAAGTGGGCGGACAACTTCCGCCTGCTGCCCGGGGAGACGCTGGCCGGCGTGCTCGCCGAGTACGCCGGGACCGCGCGCCGCACGGACGAGCTGATCGCCGCCCTGCCGGACCTCGACGTCTCCCAGCCGCTGCCGCCGGCGCCGTGGTACGAGCCCGGCGCCCGCCGCTCGGCCCGCCGGGTGGTGCTGAACATCATCGGCGAAACCGCGCAGCACGCGGGCCACGCCGACATCCTGCGGGAGTCCCTGGACGGCGCCAAGTCGATGGGCTGAGCGCCGCCGGGCAGCCCGCCCCCGGCGCGCGTCCCGTGACGCACGCCGGGGCGGCGGCGGTCAGGCCAGCTGCCGGCCGAAGAACCGCAGCGCGCTGTCGAGTTCGAACTCCGGGGCGTCGCCGTGCCGGCCGGGGTTGGCGTGCAGGGTCTTCTCGGCGGAGCCGAAGGCCTCGAACAGGGCCAGGCCCGCCGAACGCGGGACCCGCTCGTCGTCCCACTGGAGCAGGAACTCCACCGGGACGGTGATCCGCGCGGCCTCCTCCGCCGAGGCCAGGGCGCCGCCGAGGCCCAGGACCGCCGCTCGCACCCGCGGGTTCGGCGGCGACAAACGGAACCCCGAGGCCGCACCCCAGCGAGACGCCCCAGTAGCCGACCGGGCCGGCGCCGACGTGGTCGAGCCGCTGGACCGCGTCGAGCGCCGCCCGCCACTCGGGCACCGTCCGCCGCGCCACCAGGGCGTGGAACTGCGCGAGCAGTGGCCCCGGCTCCGCCCCGGCCTCGATCCGGGCCCGGTTGGCGCCGGCGATCCGGTCGTACTCCTCCTGCACCGGCCGGTCGCCGTGGCCGGGCACGTCCGGCGCGAGGACCGCGAAGCCGCACTCGGCGACCAGCCGGTGGGCGCGGGCCAGGACGCCGGGGGCCTTTCTGGCGCTACTCCAAGGTCGTCCCGCTGCTGACCGACCCCGGCGCGCACGGCGGCGACCCGGCCGACGCGTTCGACGTGGTCGTGCCCGACCTGCCGGGCTTCGGCTACTCCGACCGGCCCGTCGGCACCCCGCTCGACACCGTCGCCGTGGCCGGGCTGTGGGCGCGGCTCATGGACGTGCTCGGCTACCCGCGGTTCGGTGCGGCGGGAGGGGACCTCGGCAGCCATGTCAGCCGCTACCTCGCCCTCGACCACCCCGGGCGGGTGGTGGCCGTCCACCGGATGGACGCCGGCCTGCCGGTCCCCGGCGGTGATCCCGCCGGCCTCACGCCCGAGGAGCGCGCCTGGTTCGCGGACGTCGCGGCCTGGGGCGCCAGCGAGGGCGCGTACGGCGCCGTCCACCGCACCAAGCCGCAGAGCGCCGCCGTCGGCCTGACCGACTCACCGGCCGGGCTGGCGGCGTGGATCGTCGAGAAGCTCCAGGCGTGGAGCGACAACGACGGCGACCTCGAACAGGTCTTCAGCCGGGACGAGATCCTCACCAATCTGACGATCTACTGGCTGACCGGGACGATCGCCTCGTCGATGCGGATCTACCACGCCAACGCCGCCATCCCGGCGGAGCAGCTCGCCCGCCGCGTCGAAGTGCCGTCCGGCTTCGCGCTCTTCGCCGGGGACGTGCTGCGTCCGCCGCGCGCCTGGCTGGAGCGCACGACGAACCTCGTGCACCTGAGCGAACCGGCCCGCGGCGGCCACTTCGCGCCGTTCGAGGAGCCGGAGCTCTACGCGGAGGAGCTGCGGACGTTCTTCCGCCCCTACCGGGCCGCGGCACAGGGACGCCGGTAGCCGCGACGAACCCCTGCGACGACCCCCTGCACCGTCAACTGTCGGTGCCGGGGCCTATGGTGTGGGTGAACGGTTCCGTTGCCGCTGTTTCCAGGGGGGAATGCCCGATGTCCGTGGACGGGTTCGAGCTGCTGACCGAGGCGCACGACTACTTGCTGGCCGCGGTGCGCGGCGTTCCGGAGGACGCCTGGGGTGCCGCCACGCCGTGCAGCGAGTGGACGGTGCGTCAGGTCTTCCAGCACGCCCGGCTCGACCAGCTGGCGCTCGTCATGCAGATCACCGGGGACGCCCCGGCGGGCGACCCGTTCGCGCCGGCCGACGCGCTGGACGGCGACGGCCGCGACGCGGTCGCGCAGTTGGAGACGGCGTTGGAGGGTTCGATGAAGGCGTGGGAGTCGGTCCGCGAGGCCGGGGCCGTGCCGACCCCGATGGGCCCGATGCCCGCCCAGGCCGCGACGGCGGTCGCGGCGCTGGACGCCGCCCTCCACGCCTGGGACATCGCCCGCGCCACCGGCCAGGACCGCCCGCTCGGCGAGTCCCTCGCGGAGCGCCTGGAGGCCCCGGCGGCCCAGATCGTCGAGTTCGTCCGGACCTCCTTCGGGAAGTTCGGCGCCGTCGTCGACGTACCCGCCGACGCCGACCGCGCCGCCAAGCTCCTCGCCTTCACCGGCCGCGACCCGCTGTGGGCACCGCGGGCCGTCTAGGGCGTGCCCTGACGTCGCGGACCCGGGCTGATCCACAAGGCCCGCCCTGGAGATCGTCTTCAGAGATGATCGAGTGATGATGGATCATGCCGGTCCCGGTGCGTCGTCATGAACCACGGTCGAAGGAGCCCGGCGCGCCTTCGAGGGGGTGCATGCGGGCCGACGTCGTCCGGTCCGGTCCGGTCCGGTTGCAGCGCGGGCGTCGTGGCCGACGCGTGACGCTCTGCGGTCACGGCCCTCCGTCGCCGAGCCGGGAGCCGGGCGGCGACCGAGGGGTGGCTCAGGAGGCGGACGGTTCGATCTCCCCCGCGAAGACGATGATCTGGTCGATGAGGTTCCGTCGCAGATGGACGACGTCCGTTCCCGCCAGGCGGGGGCCTCCGTCAGGCGTGGTGAAGACCCACTGGTACCGGGCCCATTCGTCGGGCATGTCCACCGCCGAGCAGCGCACCATCGTGCCGGTCCCCGCCGGGTGGCGTCGGATGTCCAGCACGAACCGCTCGACCGCCGCGATTCCTTCGCTGCGGCCCAACGGACCCCAGAAGACCACGTCCGAGGTCAGGGCCTGCGGGAGCAGGGCGGTCACATAGCTGTCGTCCGAGGCGTTGAACGCGGAGATGAACGTGTCGATCGCGGAGCGTGCGGTCTCTTCCTGCATGCCTCAGTCATACCAGCCGGTGCGCGTGTTCCGGTCCCACAAGCCGTCTTCCGGTCGCAGCACAAGCGGTCCGACGAGGCCCGGTGCGCAGCGGACTGCTCCCGTCGCCGGTGAACGGCCGGAGCCGGTACAGGGGCCACGGCAGCCAGGCCCGGCACCGGACGGCAGGACGCTCCGACGACGGTTCGCCGCCCGACGGACCTATGCGGTCACCGCACCGGGGCCGGCCGCGGCGAGGTGTTCGCGGGCGGCCGCCAGGTGGCGGGCGGCGGCGGCGAAGTGGTGGGAGACCAGCGGGAGGACCTGCGGTTCGAGCCTTCGGGTGAAGGCCTCGGCCGCCTCCAGGGGGACGGTGGCGCGGAGCAGCAGCTCGGCGGTCTCCGGCCCCTGCGGACCGGCCCCTGCGGCGGCCTTCAGACCGGCGGCGGTGCGGCGCAGCAGGATGAGCGCGTCCTCGGCGTCCGGCGGACCGTCCGGGAACTCATGGCCCCACCACGACAGTTCGACGGTGACCGCGCGCAGGTGCACCTCGCAGCGGCGGAACCACCAGGTGGTCCACGAGGCGGGCAGGATCGCGGTCTTCGGACTCACGTTGTTACTCGGCACAGGCCGATCATGTCCCACAAAGTCCGCTTGCACGCGGGTAATCCGGAAAAGTCGGTCCGGTTGTCATCAGCCGCCCGTCGGGCCACCCGGGGGGGGGCCGGGGGGGGGCCCGGGGGCCCCGGGGGGGGGGGCCCGCCCGCCCGGGG